>CAVZVX010000054.1:0-28349 GCA_963778775.1 uncultured Spirochaetota bacterium
TCGGAAGGAAGCGAGGCTCTGTGCCATGCCTTGGCTATCCATATTCCAGAGGTAGGCGCTGTTCGTCGTCGCGGCGAGGGTCGTGAGGTTGTCGGCGTAGGCCGCAAGTTCGGCTCGCTTCTTGCGAGATTGGTCGAGGGATAGGAAGACCGTGAAGGCCATGAAGCCAATGAAGAAAGCCGTGATTATCGGGATGAGCAGCTTGCCGCGAAGCCTCATGGCTTCCCTCCTTCCTGACAGTTATGGTTGCCACTCGATGTATTTGGAGGCTACGGCGGCGTAGGGGCCCACGATTTCTTGGTATTTACCATTTGCCTTTATTTTCGCGAGTCCGTCGGAGATCATCGTGTCGATCGGGCCGCCGCGGCCTCCCTTCTGGAGCATGAACACGCCGTTATAAGTATCGAAATACTGCCTGGTGATATTTTTCAGGCCGAGGCGCTTCAGCACTCCATCGGTTGTCCCCTGCGAGAAGACGAAGCCATCGATGGTTCCCGCGGCTACTTTTTGGAGACTCGCGTCGATACTCGTCGAGGGCGAGGCCTGGAAGGGGAAGTGGTCGACATGGGCACTATCCGTCTCAATCTTGTAGCCCTTCGCGTTGCCGGCTTTGAGGTCGGCCACGCTTATCGGCTTAGCCTTGTTTGTGTAAAGGACGAAGACTATCTTGACGAGTTCGGCCGTTGAATAGTCGTACTTGAGCCTCGCCCATTTCTTCTGGTCGGGCAACTGCACGATCGTCACCTCGATATCGGCCTGCTTCGTCTCCATCAAGTACACGACCCGGGCGAAAGGCAAGACTTGAACGGCGACCGTCTTTCCAGCGGTGGCCGCTATGGCCTCGATCGCCTTTGTATAGGTGTCAATCGCGGCGGGCGAGACCTGGGGCACTACAACTTTTAGGTCCTGCGCGAAAAGGCCGGACAGGACGATCAGCGACGCGGCGATAACCAGTGATAACCTCTTCCCCATAGCTTTCCTCCAGTGGTTATGTTGCAGTGTAAATTAGCCGCCCGAGGATGGCATCCTTGCCCGCCTTCGCAACGGTGAACTTTACGGTCTTTGCTGGAATCTTGATCTGCTCTACCGTCGGCGGGTTCCGCCCAATCCGAGCCTTCCGCTTATTGAGCTTCAAAAACCCAAGGCCAGGGACAGGAAATTTCTTGTGACCAGCAGAACACAACTACCCTCGAATTCTTGTTCGTCTTGTCCTCCTCCTCGGTCTGTGAAATCCCGGTCTGGATTATCCGCCGGGACACCATCATAACGGCTGATTAGCCGGTACGCCAAGTCTGGAATGTGTTCCAACATTTGTCAACCTTATTTTTAACTTCTTCATGATCGCAACTTTAGCATGTAGCTCTACGGTACGTTCTTCTCGATTGGTGCGCAATCTACTGTTTAATGGTCGAAGCGATCACATCATTATGACAACTCAAGAAGCCATCAGGGGTCGGCAGTTGGAGTCAGGTAGGTTAGAGTCCAGAGGTTCTCCCTCAAATCGGTATCCATGTTACAACGCCTCGTGTTTGGCTTAGTCGGTACACGCGACAGCTTTTCGGACGATGTCAACTAGCTCCGTCCGGCGGTAGGGCTTATGCAAATAGGCGAAAAGCCCAAGCTCCTCCGCGATGGCCTTCATCTGCTGATCCTCAGCGTGCCCGCTCAGGAGGACCAGCTTCACTGCCGGGTACTTAGCGTGGACCACTCTAAGCAATTCATCTCCTCGCAAGCCCGGCATCAACCAGTCCGAAATGATGAGGACCGTGCTCGTGTCATGCACTCGGAGCCGCTCGATTGCGGCCAAGGCGTCCTGGGCGGTCATCGCCGACTCATAGGTGAATTGCGGTCCGAAAGCGAGCTTAAGCTCTTGTCTCAGCGAAAGGAGTATAAGGGCCTCGTCATCGACGACGAGGATGGCTTTTTTGGCGCTCATGTTTCCTCATCGAGAGGAAGGCGTACGGTGAAGACCGTGCCCTTACTTTTGGCAGTATAGGAAATCGCCCCTTGCATCGAGTTCACGATTTTTTTGCAATAGGCCAGCCCCATGCCCAGACCCTCGGCAAGGGGCTTGGTGGTCACGAAGGGAGTGAAAATAGTGTCGGCGATCTCTGGGGGGATTCCCCCGCCCTCGTCCTCCACTGAGACAGTAGCAAAGTTCCCCTCCCTTCCGATCGAAATATGGAGGAGTCCGCCGGAGTCCATCGCCTGCAGCGCGTTCTGGACGAGGTGGGTCCAGAGACGTACGAGGGATGCTTGGTTCCCACGAACGGGCGGAATGTCTTGGTACTCGGTCCTGAGGAGGATCGAGGCCGGCAAACGGTTCTTGAAGAGGAGGAGAGCACGTTCCATCGAATTGCGGAGGATCACCTTCCCCTCATGTCCATCGGCTGGCAATCCGGTGATGTACTCGCGCACGGTTCCGAGGACTTCCACTATCCGTTCGACCGCGGAGTCAATGATCCTTGTCGATCTGTGGAAGACGGATACGCGGTACAAGGCCTGGGCGACCGGCCTCGCGTGGTCATGGGCGAACTCAAGGATCTGGGCATCATCGAGAGCCGTGAGGCCGGCGTTACACAAGTCGTCCGCGAGCTCCGCCGCGTCTTCCAGGCCCAAAGAGGCGAGCCGCTCCTCGAGTTTGTCGACGGAGGAGCCGTACGTGATCATGTCCTCCAGCGGCGTCTCGAGTGCCCGCGGCACGTAGCGCCGGAAAAAACGCTTCTGCCCGTCATCCAGCCCAAGGATCCGTTCGGCGATCCCGCCCTCGGCATCTGAGAGCACCATTCGTATGGCCTCGTTCGCCGAGCTGATGGCGTTCAATGGCGTGTTAAGCTCGTGGGCGATACCGGCGGTGAGCCGGCCGAGGGTCACCTCGCGGGCATTGCGGAGCATGTCCTCCTGCATGGCCTCGTTTCGCCGCATCATAGAAGTCAGGTTT
Organism: uncultured Spirochaetota bacterium; assembly: GCA_963778775.1. GTDB lineage: Bacteria > Spirochaetota > Spirochaetia > Treponematales > Rectinemataceae > UBA1306. The sequence continues at coordinate 2,942 of CAVZVX010000054.1, forward strand.
TCGTTGCTTGCTGCCAACTCCTCGTTCGTGGCCTGTAACTCCGCCGTCCGGTCGGCAATCCTGAGTTCCAATGTTTTTTTCACCTTTATGAGGAGGCTTCGTTCCCTGATACGCAGGAGAAGGGATACCGCAAGGGCCAAAATGGTGAGTGCAAGCAGGGCAATTCCCGTTGCGATGAGATACCTGTATCGGACCCAAAACGAGACAGGCGGGTTGACAAGCTCAGCCCCCTTCGGCACCGATCTCGGCGATACGCCGAAGCGAACGAGGGCTTGGTAGTCCACAAAAGTTGTCGCGAGGTCCTTTGAGGCGATCCAGGGTTCGGGCTTCTTGCCGTCGAGGACCAGCGAGAGTCCGAGGTCGGCGACAGCTCTCCCGTAGTCGCGCGCTGCTACTCCGACACCCCCGACCAAGCCCGTGCCAGCGAATTCTCGGATGTAAGAGAGTACTGGCAGGCCGTAGTCCTTTTCTATCGAATCGATGAGCTCCGTGCCGAGGAGAAGACGGCCTTCGGCGTTTGCCCAGCCCGGGCTCAGAAGGATTACAAAGGAATTCTTGGGCAAAGTGCTCAGGGCCTCGTCGACCGAAGCCCCTGAAGGATTCAGAACGGGGATGATCTGGAGGTAGGGATACGCGATCTGGAGCTCGTCTATCAAGTCGATGTAGGTCTTCTCGTCACTTCCCACGCTGACCAGGGTAACAATATGCGTTGCCTTCGGGAATAGCAGAAGTCCAAGCTGGAGAATCTCAGCGGTATAATCGTGGGAGTTATATTGATAGAGGGAGGCTTGGTCACGATACTTAGTGCGAGCTCGATCGGTAGCCTCGAAAGAGATTATAGGTATATCCGAGAAGTAGGAATTGCGCAGAAGAACAGCAAGATCGATCGAAGGATCGCCCTGGGCTACGATGAGGCGGAGCTTCAAGGGCCGCAGGCGCTCAGCCAGGTCAGCTCCGGCGAGATATAAGGCCCTTGCCGAAGGCGGAAAGGAATAGCCGGCGAAGCGATAATTGAAGATCATGATCCCAGGGTCCCGAGCCTGCCATCGGGACGCGAAGGATTGCTCCATAATGTAGGCGCGCTCTTCAGAACTGACAGAGCTGGCGAAAAGGATGGTATCCGTTGGGAGCGCTGTTATAGCCTCCGTGGGAACTACAAAAGTCGCGAGGGCAACAAGGAGTCGCGCGACGGGCTTTTTCATACTAGTACTATAATCTATACATTGGGCGATTCATAGTTTTATCCGATGTTACCCAAATCGGCGTGAGGTTGCATGAATGCAAATTTGGGGGGAGACCCCCTGGATTTTCGCCGACTTGACTCCATACGCCCGTCCTCTAATGGCTTCTTGAATGGGGTTTGTGAGGAAGTTAAATCCATTCAAAGGCGTAAAGCATCAAGAATAAAGTTAAGTACCCTTGACTCGCGCAATCTCCCATATAGACTGAAGCCATGTTCTTAATATAGGGGAGGCGATTTTAATGATTCCGTCAAAAAGCGATGGAAGGTGGGCAAAACTCGTCAAGGGAGAGGTGGAGCATAGCTTCAAAAGCGTTCCGGCCGGTCTCATGATGTCTCGAATGCGCAGGGAGACCCAGGCTAACTCCGATATGTCTACCTTGAAGCGATGCATCGACGAGGCCTATCTGTTCTTCGAGAAGTACGAGCCGATACTCGGCGACGACCTCACGCGCATTTTCGGAAAGGAGGCCTGATATGCTTGTCGATTTCGCAACCGTAGCCTCGCAGATTGGATCGGGGAAGAGCCTTTTCCTCGCCGGCGACGAAAATCTCCTCAAGCGGCTGCCCAAAGGCAATTGGATCGGCGGCACTATCCCCTACTTCATGGACCGGAGGGGGGGGACGATGACCAAGGACTCGATCTTCATGACCGAGGCCCCCGACTCGGCGACCGGCGTCGCGATTTCTTGGTACGGGGAGAAGGAGCTGCCCCGCCTCGTTCCGGAAGCGCCCGACAACGGCTTCTCCCTCATCATCATTCCGGCTACGAGCCCGGCCCACGTCGGCTACGCGCGGAACGCCCCCGGCTATGAAGGCATCTTCCTCAAGCCCATCATCGGCTGGATTTCCGGGGTCGACCTGAACGACCTGGGCAAGATATCCCCCAAGGTCTTCAACGGAGCGACCGGCGAATCCTCCGACGCCAAGGCCATCGCGATGCATCTTACCTTGGCCCCGGGCAAACAGGCATCGATCGGGATCGTCAATCTCTTCCGCCAGGGCAGCGGAGACGTCATCGCCTTCGACGAGGAGGGCTTCTCAGTCTCGAATTGCCTTATTAATGGAAAGAAGCTCAACTTCGCCGATTACCTCGTCTCCAACAAGATTGACACCCGGCTGCCTCTGGTGGCCGACTACAGCGGAACGATGGTCAACGTAAGCTACCAGTCCGTGGACGAGGGGGGCAAGACCGTCGCCTTCTATGCGCCCGTATTCAAGGGCGTGCAATATCGGATCGCCGAACCCGTCCCGGATTACGTGAAGAGCTTTTCCGAGAGCGCGCCCGACGGATCGGTCAGTCCCGCCTTCTCCTGCAACTGCATCCTCAACTATCTCTACGCGAACCTGGAAGGCAAACAGACCGGTTCCATAACCGGGCCGATAACCTTCGGAGAGATCGCCTACCAGCTCCTCAATCAGACTCTGACCTATCTCGAGATCGTGGATACCGCTAAATAAACGCTTCGACGATGCCCGCCGCGGGCCTTATCCGCCCGCGACGGCCTCGCCTTGATAGCGTCGGCCGGCCTCCTCGGCCGCAACCATAAGGGCCGCATAGTCGCCGAGTTCCTCGCCCAGGGCGGCGGGCACGATCTTGCAGCGCCTGGCCGCGATGGGCAGGGCCTCGAGGGCGATCGCTCGGGCGGCTTCGGGGTAGAGGAACTCGCCGCAGCGCGCGAATACGCTCCCGATCACGATGGCCTCGGGATTGAGGAGGTCGATGAGGGCGGCGAGCCCGTGGCCGAGGCGCCTCCCCGATCGAGAGAGGATGGATATGGCCAGATCGTCTCCGCGAGCGGCGGCCTCGGCCACGGCCTTCGCCGTGATGCCGGCGAGCTTTCCGTCCGGGCAGTAGGCGACGGCGCTTCCGCGGAGCAGGGCCCGTCGCGCCGCTTCCTGGGCCATTTTCGCGATGCCGGCGCCGGAGCAAAAGGCTTCAAAGGAACCGCGCTTACCGTAGGCTTCGGGGCCGGTCGTCGCGGCCCTGATGTGGCCGATCTCGCCGGCGAGGCCGTCGATCCCGCGATGGAGACGACCGTCCACGATGATCCCCGCTCCCATCCCCGTCCCGAAGGTAAGGAACACCATGGTAGAGCTGCCTTTGCCGGCTCCGAGCTTCCACTCGGCCAGGGCGCATGCGTCGGCGTCGTTCTCGAGGCTGCAGGCGCAGCCGAAGCGATCGGAAAGCAGGTCGACGATGGGAATCCGATCCCATCCTGGAAGGTTCGGCGGGGAGAGGATGATCCCTTGTTTCGAGTCGAGGGGGCCTCCGGAACTTATCCCGCAGGCCGCGAGGCTCGCGTCCGGGCCTCCGGCATCGCGGAGGATAGCGGATGCGTCGGAGGCGATCCGAGCGATTACCTCGTTTGGACCGCCGGCTTCCGCCGTGGCGAAGCGACGGCGGCCGACTATCGCCATATCCTCTGTTGCGAGGGCGATCGATGTCTTCGTGCCTCCGAGATCAATGCCGAGCAGGAATCGCATGGGCGCATGGTACTATGGATCGGTCCCACAGTGCAACGCGGCGCTCATGGTTATGTACGACAATGTATGCAGCTGGAGTATTCAGATATATAATAAGAGTGTTAAATATATATATAATATATATTAGTCTGTACTAAACAAATGATGTTTCGATTTGACAAATATGTATGACCGGCGTACAGTGCTGCAAGAGATGTCGGGATGAAAATCAAGGAGATTGCCGAGGCCCTCAATCTGTCCACCGCGACCGTCTCGCGCGTCCTCAACGAGAAAGCCGGCGTTCATCCCGCCACCAAGGACCGCATCCTCGGCTATATGCGTTCCTTAGAGGGCGGCGGCGATCAGTATCGGCTCAGGACGGTAGGGATCGTCGATACCTATTCCCGGCACAAAATCAACGGCTACTATCTCGCGGATATCCTCGAAGGCGCCGACCAGCGGATCCATGCCTATGACCATACGACCATGCTCATCCATTCCGACCAGATCGAGATCGAGGCGATGCGCTACGGCCGTGTGAGGATATTCGAGCACTTGAGTGGACTCCTATGGCTCGAGCCGATGTTCAACGGCCGCTACGAAGCCATCGTCAAGGAGCGCGGGATTCCCTGCGTGGTCATCAACAACTGCGAGGAGGGCCTGGAGACCTATCTCGTCAAGAGCGACAACTATTCCTCGGCAAAGAAGGCGGTCAATTTCCTGGCGAGCATGGGACACCGGCGCATAGCCTTCGTCGGCGGCTATCTCGATCTCAGCAACCACCGGGACAGGTACCGTGGCTACGCCGACGGGCTCGAGGCGGAGGACCTCGGGCTCGACGCGGGCCTCGTCGTCGACGACGTCACTTCCTGGGACGAGGACGGCGGCGCCGAAGGCACCTATCGGCTCCTCGCTAGGACGCGCGAGATCGACGCGATCATGTTGTGCAGCGACTTCCTCGCCCTCGGCGCGTACAAGGCCCTCGGGGCCAGGGGCATCGCGATTCCCGACGAGGTATCCATCGTCTCCTTCGACGATTCGCCCCTCGCGCCGTATATCAAGCCCAGCCTCTCGTCCTTCCGCCAGCCCCTGACGGAAATCGGGATCAAGGCCGCGAACCTGCTTTTCGAGCTCATCTCCTCCTCGGGTCAAGACCCATCGGGTCAAGACCCATCGGGTCAAGACCCATCGGGTCAAGACCCGCCCGAGAAGAGAGTCGTATCGATCCACTGTCCATTCATAGTACGGGATTCGATACGGCCGAAAAAGGAGCGATGACATGGGAGATGCGGACCCGCGCGGGCCGATCCGCCGAAGGATCGCCGAGCACATAGAGACTATAAGAGCTATCCTCGATTCCGAGGATAGCTGGCCGCGATCGAGGGCGCGGCTGACAGGGTCGAGGAATGCTACAGGAAGGGCGGCAAGGTCTTCTTCATGGGGAACGGCGGCAGCGCCGCCGACGCCCAGCACCTGGCGACAGAGCTCGTGAGCCGATTCTACCTCGAGCGGCGGGCCTTGTGCGCCGAGGCGCTCACGGTCAACAGCTCGATCCTCACCGGAATCGGCAACGACTACGACTTCGATAGGATTTTCTCCCGGCAGCTCGAGGCCGCCGCGAGGCCCGGCGACGTCGCCTTCGGCATATCCACGAGCGGGAATTCCCGTAACGTCCTCGCCGCAATGCGGACGGCGCGGAGCATCGGCGCCGCCACTATCGGCTTCACCGGTGAGAAGGGGGGCCTCCTCGCCGGCTGCGTCGACATCTGCCTCTCGGTCCCTTCCTCCGATACGCCCCGCATACAGGAAGCGCACATAATGGCCGGCCATATAATCTGCGAGATCGTGGAGAAGCGGCTCTTCTCCTGAACAGAAGCGCGGCAAGAGGAGGAACCGAGAATGGAACAAAGTCCGGAAAGACTCCCCCTATGGAAGCTCATCATCTTCGCCCTCGGCCAGCTGGGCTGGTCGCTCGCCTCCTACAGCGTCGGGTCCCTGATCATGTACTTCTACATGCCGCCGGAGACGGCCTCGGCGACGCGCATCTTCCCGCCCTTCATCTTCGAGGGCGCCGTGCTCGGCCTCTTCACGGTGATCGGCATCATCAATTTCGTCGCCCGCCTCTTCGACGCGGTCACGAACCCCCTGCTCGCCTCCTGGTCCGACCGCTCCCACGCCAAGATGGGCAGGCGGCGGTTCTTCATGGCGATCAGCGCCGTGCCCTTCGCCTTCTTCGCCTATCTGGTCTTCCTGCCCCTCAGGCATTTCACTCAGTCGCCCAGCCTCGCCGCGAGCTGGATCAACATCGTCTGGCTCTGCGGGACCATCCTCCTGTTCTATTTCTTCTACGTGATGTACTTCGCGCCCTACAACGCCCTCATCAGCGAGCTCGGCCATAACCCAAGGAGAGGCTCATCATCAGCACCGTGATCGCCGTGACCTGGTCCCTCGGCTTCGCCACGGGCAATTTCATCTACGACTTCCAGGGCATGCTCGAGAAGACGGGCATGAGCTCGGTCGACGCCTTCCAGCGAGTGCAGGCGATCTTCGCCGTCGTCTCCGCCGTGCTCATGCTCCTGCCGCCCATCTTCATCGACGAGAGGCGCTACGCCGCCTATTCGGTCTCGGACGAGACGACCATGCAGGCCCTCCGCTCCTCGCTCGGAAACAAGAATTTCCTCCGCTTCATCGTCTCCGAATTCCTGTACAATATCTGCCAGACCATCATCCAGATGGGCATCGTATACTACGTCGTAACCCTGCTCGGCCTCGACAAGGAGCTCACCTCCATCCTCATGATGGTCATGTTCGTCCTGTCCTTCGTCTTCTACCCCTTCATAACCGCGGCGGCGGTCAAATGGGAGAAGAAGCGGGTCACCATCGTCGGCTTCGCCCTCCTGGCCCTCCTCTTCGTCGTCTTCTCCGTGTACGGCATCCTGCCGGTGCCGCCCCTCGTGCTCGCCTACATAACCGTGGCGGCAGCGGCCATCCCCATCGCGATCTTCACCATCGTCCCCAACGCGATAGTCGCCGACATCGCCGAGGCCGACGGCATAGAGACGGGGAACTTCAAGGCCGGGATGTTCTTCGGAGTCAGGTCCTTCGAGAGCAATCTCGGCGTGTCCGTGGCCAATATCCTTTTCCCTTCCCTCCTCCTCCTCGGGATGAGCGTCGAGAATCCCTTCGGCATCAGGATGAGCGCGATCGTGTCCGTCCTCATCTGCCTCGCGGGCCTCGGGGTGTTCTTCCTGTACGACGAGAAGGCCGTGCTGAGGAGCCTCGCCAAGAAAGAGGCCCTGAGCGCGGCCGAGATGCAGCACCTCGAAGGCGAGTAGGCGGAGGCCGGAGTCATGGCGACCGAGTATTGGATCGTCCCGCACACGCACTGGGACCGCGAGTGGTACCTGTCCTTCCAGGATTTCCGGTGGAAGCTGGTCGCGACGATCGACGGGATCATCGATACTCTCGAGTCGGATCCCCGCTTCTCGCACTTCATGCTGGACGGCCAGACCGTCGCCCTCGAGGACTACCTCGAGTTCAGGGGCGAGAGGCGAGGGGAGCTGGAAACTCTCGTCGCGGCGGGGAGGCTCGCCGTCGGCCCCTGGTACGTCCAGCCCGACGATATACTCCCGACGGGGGAAGCCCTCGTACGCAACCTGGAGCGGGGCATCGCCCTCGCGAGGAGCTTCGGTGCGACGATGATGGTCGGCTATCTCCCGGACAGCTTCGGCCATGCGGGGAGCCTGCCGTCCGTTCTCCGCGGCTTCGGCATAGAGTCGGCCTGTCTGATGCGCGGGCCCGGCCCCTCCCTGAGCCGCTGTCTCTTCGAATGGAAGGCCCGCGACGGCTCGAGCGTCCTCGTCGCCTACCTGATCGACGGCTACGGCAACGGGGCCGACCTCGTCATGGAAGGAGCGGAGCCCGTCGGCGGCCTCCTCGAGCTGCGAGCGAGGCAGGAGGCGCAGGGGGCCCTCTTCGAGGGTCTGCCCCTCCTCGTGATGAACGGCTACGATCATCGGTCCATCGAGTCGAGGCTCCCGGACGAGCTCGAGAGGGCCGGGCTCTCATCCGGCGGTCCCGAGGCCTCCGTCCGGATCGGATCCCTCGAGGCCTATATCGCCGCGGCCCGCGAGGCCGCGAGGTCGGCGGCCCCGCCCGAGTGGCGGGGGGAGCTTCGCTCGACCTACCGCTGCCCCATCACGGCCGGCTGCGTCTCGACCCGCCAGTGGATCAAGCAGGAAGACCAGGAAGTATCGGCCCTGCTCGAGGGCCGGGCCGAGCCGCTCGCCGCCCTGGCCGCCTGGGCGGGGGCGGCCCGATGGCCGGCGGGCGCCATCGAGGCGGCCTGGAAGCTCCTCCTCCTCAACCAGGCCCACGACTCCATCTGCGGCTGCTCGATCGACCGCGTGCATCGGGACATGGAGTACCGCTATGCCCAGGCCCGCGATATCGCGGCCAACGTCGAGGCCTCCGCCTCGGCCGCCATAGCCGGTATCGTCGATACCTCGGCGGCCTCGGGCGAAACCGCGATAGTCGTCCTCAACCCCGGTCCCCGTCGAGGCTTGCGCCTGGTTTCGATCGAGGTACCGACCTCGCTCGCCGATCCCGTCGTCGTCGACCCCGAAGGAAAGGCCTATCGGACGCAATCGGTTGCCGGCGGTTCCGGAGGCCGCGATTCCGACCCCGGCCACGAGAGAGGCGAAAGCTCCCTCTTTTTCGACGAGCGCTTCAAGCCCGCCCAAGTCAAGCTCGCCCTGGGCTTAGTGCGGGGGGGCGAGCTGATGAACTATCGGATCGCCGACGCCTCGATGTCCCGGGAATCGCCCGGCGTCCTTCGCGTCGACCTGGAACTCTCCGACTCGGCCCTGGGCTCGACCTTCGACTGGTCCGCATGGCTGAAGCAGGCTCGAGCCGAGCTCGAGAGCCCCGAGCTCAAGTCCGTTCACGCCGTAGGAAGGCGAGCCGGTCCCGCGACCCTGCTCTTCCCCGCGGATGCGCCTGAGTTCGGAGCCTCCTGTCACGTGTTGCGGAGCGCGAGGCCGGGCGAGACCGTCGAGGCTCCGAAGGCCCTCGCGTCGGGACCCCGCTTTCTCGAGAACGAGTTCTATCGCATCGATATCAGGGCCGACGGGAGCCTCGATATACTCGACAAGGCAGGGGGGGCCCTGTATAGGGGACAAAATGCCCTGGTCGACGGCGGGGATCGCGGCGACGAGTACGACTACGATCGCCCCCGTCGCGACCGCCTTGTCGAGCGACCTCGGCGCGAATCGTTCGGCCGCGGCGTCAGGGTCCGCCTCCTCGAGTCGGGGCCGCTTCGCGCGAGCGCGGTCATCGAGGCGACCTACCTCGTCCCGGCGGCGATCGACCCCGGGCGCGACCGTCGGTCGAGGCGCCGCGTCGCGATCGCGACGACGCGGCGCGTGAGTCTCGCCGCGGGCTCGCGTAGGATAGAGTTCCGCACCGAAGTCGAGAATGCGGCGAGGGACCACAGGATGAGGGCGAGCTTTCCCCTCCCGGGCCGCTGCGAGGCGACGGAAGTGGGCGGCAATTTCGAGATATTCCGGCGCCCCGTCGCGCCCGAGCCTCCCGAAGCCGGCGAGGGCATTTTCGGCCCCTCTTCCGATACAAGCCGAGAGTTCCCGCCCACGACTTATCCATTTACGGGCTTCGTCGGCGCCCCATGGTCGCTCGCGAGGGACGGGAGGCCCGGCTCCGCCTCCGTGGGCGGCCTCGCCTTGCTCGCCCGCGGCCTGCGGGAATACGAGATCCTCGGGCGAGAGGAAGGCGGCGAAGCGGAAAGCGAGCTCTGCCTTACCCTCTTCCGTTCCGTCGGCCGGCTGTCGCGAGGCGATCTCTCTTCGCGGAGCGATCACGCCGGTCCCGATATTCCGACTCCCGACGCGCAGATGATCGGATCCTGGGCCTTCGAGTACGCGATCATGGCCTACGACGGCGAGCTTGCCTCCTCGGAGGTTCCCGACGAATGGGCCGACTATCGCCATCCGCAACGAGCCCTCGTCCAGACGGCCCATCCCGGGCGCTTGGGCCCACGGACGAGCCTCCTGTCCTTGGAGAGCGGCGGTCTCGCCTTCAGCTCGCTGCGATTGACCAAGGGCGGAGCGCTCAGCCTTCGCTTCTTCGATGTCATCGGCGTCGCGCGTCGGGTGAAGATCCGCTCGAGTCTCGCCCTCCCGTCGGCGACGAAGACGAGACTCGACGGCGAGCCGATCGCCGGACTGGCCGTCGACGCGGACGGAGGCTCCTTCATCGTCGAGGTGGCTCCTTACGAGATCGTCACAGTCGAGCTGCGCGGGCGATGAAAGAACCTCGAGAAGGCTTCGCGCGCGTGGTCAAAGAGCGAACTTGTCGGTGGCGTTCCTGACTTCCTCGATCAGATCCGCGGTTCTCGAGGTGAGGTCGACCGTGCCGGCGATCGCGTCGTTTATCTCCTTCGTCCCCATGGTGATCTCGTCGTTGTTCGCTACCACCACCGCATTCGCGTTCCTCAGCCTCTCGACCTGGGCGAGGACGGTCGAATTCTCCTCCGCCATCCTTTCCGATCCGGCGCCTATCTCGCCGGTCAGTTCCTTCAGGCGCGCCAGACCTTCCAGGACCTGACGACCCCCTTCCCGCTGCTCGCTCATCGCCCCCCTGATGGAGCGGACCTCGCCGCCCAGATCCTCCGATTTCTCGAGAATGGCGGTGAAGCTCTCCACGACCGCCGCGGCGGCGCGCCGCACGAAGTCGATCGATTCGGCGACTCGTCCCAGATCGAGGGAGATGTCCTTGGATCTGGAGGTGGACTGCTCGGCGAGCTTGCGGATCTCGTCCGCGACTACGGCGAATCCCCTGCCCGAATCGCCCGCGTGGGCGGCCTCTATCGCGGCGTTCATCGCGAGGAGGTTGGTCCGGTCGGCAATCTCGGTGATGAGCCGGGCCGCTTCGGTCAGGTTTTCCGAATAGCGGACGATCGCTCCCACCGCCTCGTTCACCTCCTCGATCCTTTCCTTGCCTTCCGCGCCCTTTTCGCCGAGCCGCATCGAGACCTCGGCGGCGTTCTCGGCGTTGCCCGCCACCGACTCGATCGTCGCGATCATCTCCTCCACCGCCGAGGACGAGCCGCCGATCACGTCCGTCTGGGAGCCGATCATGGCGCCGAGGCGCGCGACGTTCTCGGATAGCGCCTCCACCGAAGAGGAGAGCGCCAGGACCGAGGCCGACTGCTCCTTGAGCTGCACGCTCGAGTTCGCGATATTCGAGTTGATCTGGATCACCGCGGAGCCAGTTTCATTCATCGTCGACGCCAGATCCTGGCCCGCCGCCTTCAGCCTGTCCACCCTGTCCTTGACCGTGCTGACCAAGGTCCGAAGATCGGCGATGACCTCGTCCATGCTCGTCGCCATCCTGCCGATTTCGTCCTTTCCCCCGAGCCCGGAACGGCCGCCCAGATCGCCGGAGCCGAGGCGTTCCACGAGAGCCGCCAGGACGACGAGGGGCGACGTGATGGAACGCGCCGTGATCGCGGTGAGCAGGGCGATGAGGAGCGCGGCCGCGGCGATGAGGGCCAGAACGATCGACGTCGTGCTCGAGGACACGCCGGAGGCTTCGGCGGCTTCCGCCGACCCGGCTCCGTATACCGTGACGTCGGAGGATACGAGCGCCGAGTTGAGGTTGAGGAAATGGGTTTCGAGGGTGTCGAGGGTGACGAACAGGGCCGAAATCTGGCTCATCCCTCCCTTGACGGAGGCACGCGCCGTCAAGGCGGCCTGATAGTAGATCGAGAATACTTCCGACGTGCGATTAAGCGTTGTCGCTACCGAGGGAGGGACGCCCTGGAGCTCGCCGATGGAATCCATGTCGGCCTTCGCCGCGCTCAGGTGGCCGTCCGCCTCGGCGAGGCTGTGTTCCAGCTCGGCGGACGAAGTCTGCTTGATCTGGTCGACGATGGCCTGATAGATCGACAACTGGACCGAGTAGCAGTCGTTCCTCAGGCTGCCGACCAGTCGCGTCAGGTTAATCTGGATGGTCTGCTGTTGCCGGATCGTGTCGGACAGCTTGCCCAAGCCATTCTGCGTGACCACGAAGAGGATGGCGAACATGGCGATCGCGAACAGGCCGGAAAGCAGCATTTTGGTCAATACGCGGAGATTCGCGAACAGGCCGCGACGCCTGACATTGTGCTGGTCCATGGCTGACCTCCGAAATTTACCGTTGCGGCATCGATTTCAACCCGGGGCGGACCGGAAGAGGACTCACGCCGATTATTTAAACACGATTTGGCTTTCTTTAATTATCCGCTATTTGCTGGCCGGACGCAACTCCGGAATTCGCTTCTCCTCGAAACGTCACCGCACCTCGTATTCGATCTCGTCGCTGTCCTCGGCCCCGTCCACCGAGGTTCCGAACACGGCGAGATCGTGGGTTCCCGGCAGGAGGGGAAGCCAGGCCGAGATGGGGAAGCGTCCGCGCGCCACTACCGCGCCGTCGAGCTCGACCCTTGCCTCTCCCCTCCCTTCCGCCTCGACCAGAATGCGTTGCGAGCTTTCGGACATCGTCGGATCGCGGAAGAACACCGAGCGGTCGTTCGGCCTGCTGATGTGCGCGGGACTGTCCAGGAACGGGGACTCGCCTCCCGAGCCCCCCGGCGCGCGATACCTGTAGCGGGAGAGCCACTCTCCGAAGGCCTGCGGGTAGCGGACTCTCGTTTCTCCGTCCGCGGAGAGGGAATGCCAATCGCAGGGCCCGGGCTCGGTGCCCGGCAGGAACCACTCGTCCATCGCGTGCGGGCAGGCGCCGGTCGCGCGCATGCCCGAGAGACTGCAGATCGAGACGCGGACGAGCCCGCGAGCGGGGGGGAACGACTCGTGGGCGCTGTAGCTTTCCAGGACCTGCGAGACGGCGCGAGCCGGGTAGCCGGAATCGGCCGTGCCGACGACGGTCTGACCTCCGAAGTTTCCCATCCAAACCCCGCCGAGGAGATCGGTGGCGAAGCCGACCGCCCAGATGTTGTTGAACTGGTTGCTCGTGCCCGTCTTGATCGCTCCCTCGAACTTGAGGCGCGTGTTTCCGTTGCGCCCGAAGGCGAGCGTGCTGTCGGGATGGCGCGTGAGGATGTCGCGCACGATCCAGGCGACGCGCGGGTCGATGAGCGGATCTTCCTTCGCGGCGCGAGGGAGGTGAAGCCGTCCTTGATCAGGAGGTCCGTAAAAGGCATGACTCCGACGCGCTCGAGCGTGTATACGGCGGGCACGTTGAGGCTCGACGCGAGGGCCTGGCGAAGCCGCACCGGCCCGTTGAACTGCTCGTTGAAGTTGCCGGGGACGTAGACTTCGGAGCCGCCGAAATCCGTGGGAACGTCGGGGAGGATCGTCGATGCGGTGAAGCCGTTCTCGAGGGCGAGGGAATACAGGAAGGGTTTCATCGTCGAGCCGGGCTGGCGCCTCATCCTTACCCCGTCGATCTGGCCGTTCCGCGCGTCGTCGGCGAAATCGACCGAGCCGACGTAGGCGGCGACGCTCATGTCGGCGGGTCGGAGGAAGATGCCCGCCGCGTTCGAGATGCGCTTCTTCGCCGCCTCGTCGACCGTGCGCGCCAGGAGGTCCTCGAGAAAGGACTGCAGCGAGCTTTCGATCGCCGTCCTCACGGGCTTTCGGCGGTCGCGGGCCTTCCATTCGGGCAGGGTCTGAAGCCATGCGACATAGTGCGGCGCCCGGAAGGGCCAGACGCGCTGCCTCCCGGGATCGAGTACGCGGCCGAGGGCGCGCTCTATGCCGGGGCGAGCCGAGGTCGCTCTCTCTCCGAGGGCCGCGGCGAGGCGGAGGGCGGCGGCTTCGTTGGCCGCGCGGCGGGCGAACGGATCGTAGGCGGTCGGGCTGCGCGGCACCACCGCGAGCACCATCAGCTCGTAGCGGTCGAGTTCCGACAGGCTGCGCCCGAAGAAGACGCGCGCGGCCGCCGCGAATCCCTCTGCATTGCGACCGAAGGGGAGGAGGCCGAGATACAGCTCGAGGACTTTTCTTTCCCTTGATCCGTTGTAAAAAAAGGTTGAGCGAGGTGTGAAATCCAGTATATGATTCCCAAAGGGTTCCATTGATGAAAGAACTAGATATCGCGGCGACCATAAGCGAATCGCGCTCCGAGCTCGCCGATCTCGGGGTCCTGCGTCTCTTTCTTTTCGGTTCCCGCGCCCGGGGCGAAGCTCATGAAGACTCGGATATCGACTTGCTCGTCGAGTTCGAAGCGGGGCGAAAGAGCTTCGACTCATTTATGGACGCTGCCGATCTCCTCGAATCCCGGTTTTCCGTCCATGTCGACCTTCTCACGCCCGAGTCATTCGATCGCGGCCGGCTCGAGAAGATCCTCCGCGAGGCGGTTGTCTATGAAATCGTCGCATGATCTCCTCGAGGATATCCTTGGCGAATGCCGCTTTCTCGCGGACGCGACGGCACAGACCGTGCTCGATGAATTTCTTGCTGATGAAACGAAGAAGCGCGCCTTTGCCCGCAGCATCGAAATCATCGGCGAAGCGGTGAAAGGCCTTCCCGAAAACATAGTCAACCGGTACCCGTCCATCCCCTGGCGGCGCATGGCAGGCATGCGCGACCGACTAATCCACGGCTACTTCGCCGTCGACTACACCCTCGTCTGGGACGTCGCGACGAAACGGATACCCGAGCTACGCTCGGGTGTCGAGTCGATGATCGAGGAGATTCCGGAAAATTGAATTTGTCTTGCAATGGGCTCGATCATGGTGAGGATGAGCGAGAGAAAGATTTCGCCTATGCCTGCCGTGATTTCCTCAATATTATCGGACGCTTACAGAGCGTTCCTGCAGCTCCACCATGGCTTGAAGTGCACTTCGCGGAATCCACTGCAACACGGTATGGCATATCGCATCGAGATGCGCGAGCGTCGCTTTTTTCATCTGCAATCGCTTGAGACACGCCGATTGAGGACGGATGACTCTAGTACGATCCTCCAAGCAGTTCGGCGACCGAGATGTCTTCGTCGAGGCTTACTGAAAGAAAGTCATCGCTGAAATCGACCGACAGGTAACGGGCCTCCAAGACCGGGGGAAAATTAGCGGGCGTCACGAGCATTCCATGCCTCCAGGAACTTTTCACGGTTTGTTTCAACCATTACATTGATCGTCCTGAGTTCGTGCGCGGGGAACCCATGATTACGAGCCAAAAGGGGTCGGCATGAAGTCAGAGTACCCATCCTGAGCTTTTTGCGCTAGTGCTCCCATCTCGCCATACGCTCGCTCGGAGTTCGATTCTCCCAGGGCGCTAATGAAAAAACCCGATCTCGCGATCGGGTTTTCAAGGTTTAGCCCCTAGGGGTGGGATCTTGGAGAAAGCGAAGCGTTTTGAGCGGCTAAGTGCTCGAAACAGAAGGGAATCGGCCCAATCGATGATGATTCGGGCGACTGTCTGATGGAGTTTCGCGCAGTATACTGCGCGAAACTCCATCAGGCTTTACGGCGTTCCAGGGATCTGCCCTCTAGCATGAGTTGGTTTGCGGCAATCCCGGATCAGTTCAATTGCCATGGGCTTCCTGACGCTGTATGATAGTCAAATGAGCCCGACGGTGTTCCGCGACGGCCCGACTCGGTTCTTTTTCTTCTCCAGAGAAGAGACAAGGATTCATGTGCACACTCTTGGGCCTGAAGGCGAGGCGAAGTTCTGGTTGACGCCCACGGTGAGCTGTGCGATTCATTCCGGAATCTCTGATCGAGAAATCAAGCGCCTCGCAGCGATCATCGAGGCCCATGAAGAGGAGATCATCGATGCATGGCATCGCCACTTCCCCGGTTGAGATAGTCCAGATTACTCGCTTCGGTTTCTGGCTCGCGATTGGCGAGGACGAACATTTCCTCAAATTCGCTGACTTCCCCTGGTTCTTGAAGGCGACGATCGAGGCACTGAATATTGTGGAGGAAGTAGCGCCCGGCCATCTCTATTGGGCCTTGCTCGACGTCGACCTTGATGTAGAGTCTATTATTCATCCTCAGGATTTTCCGCTCGTCGATGCTGGTTGATGAATTGGCACTAACTAAAGCTTAAGCCGAGTGTCATAATGTGTTCAAAAAGAAAACCCAGCCTCTCGCGGCTGGCTTTTTCGTCGATAGCCCCTAGGAGAATCGAGTCTCATGGCCTCGACATCCTGTCTCGGCCAATCGACCGCCTGCGCCTCCTCTCGCCCCATCCTGGGGCTCGCGCTCGCTATGCGCTCGCGCCGAAGGCTCCGGAGTTCGATTCTCCTAGGGGCTATTATAAAAGAGCGACCCGGCCAGGAAGCCGGGTCGCTCTTTTAGCCCCTAGGAGAATCGAGGCTGCAGCGCCTCGGGATCATCCCTCGGCGCTCAGCCCGCCTTCGGAACCTCTCGGCGCATCCATGCGCCTCGTCCTCGCCTCCGCTCGGATCGGTTCCTCCGGAGTTCGATTCTCCTAGGGCGCTAATGAAAAAACCCGATCTCGCGATCGGGTTTTCAAGGTTTAGCCCCTAGGAGAATCGAGGCTGCAGCGCCTCGGGATCATCCCTCGGCGCTCAGCCCGCCTTCGGAACCTCTCGGCGCATCCATGCGCCTCGTCCTCGCCTCCGCTCGGATCGGTTCCTCCGGAGTTCGATTCTCCTAGGGCGCTAATGAAAAAACCCGATCTCGCGATCGGGTTTTCAAGGTTTAGCCCCTAGGAGAATCGAACTCCTCTTTAAAGGTTGAGAATCTTTTGTCCTAACCGATAGACGAAGGGGCCTTCGTGAATCGGGTAATCTTTTCAAGATTACCCGATTCACGCGCGCTTTTCCACGAAGTGGAAAAGCGCGTACTTCCATTTTGGATTCGGATCCCGAATTCCCCAGGGAGGATTCGAACCCCCACAAACAGATCCAGAGTCTGCTGTGCTACCATTACACAACCGGGGAAAGCCCAAAATACGGGGTTACCTTACTTAATACCCGAGCTTTTCGTCAAGTAGCGGTACGGTCTCGGCGAAGCCTAATTGCCGATTGCCGGCTTGGCGGGGACAGCCTGGCTGCGCTTGGCGTCGAAAACCTCGAGCTGGGGGCTTTCCATGCCGTTGAATCGATTGATGGTTACTTTGAAGACGAGATCGATGCGATCCCCTGTCTTGCTGTCATAATCGAAGTCGAAGTCGCGCTGGAGTCGCCGGGCACCGTCCCAGAAGAGGGCCGGCCACTTGTGCTTTCCGAAATCCAAGGTCAGCTTGAGATGGTTCTGCTCCTTCTTTCCGACGAGCTGGGCGTCGGTTATAGGTACGTTCCTCGCGAGGAAGACCAGGGGGCCGTTCGCCTCTCCGAAGGGCTCGAAGCGCTCCGTGACGGCGGCTATGTCTGGTTTGAGGTAATCGTGGGGAAGCTCCGCGTCCACTTCTATGCTCTCCTCGCCCGCCTCGAGCTCGAGGGCCTGGGAATAGGCGACCGTCCGAGCCTCGAACTCGGGCCAATCCCTCGCCTCCAGGCTGAACCCGGCCGCGGCGTCGTGGCCGCCGTAGTCGATGAATAGGTCGGCGCAGGCCTCCAGAAAGGATGTGGTGGGGAAGCCCCGGACCGATCGGATCGAGCCGACGACCGTGCCGTCTTCTTGGAAGGATGCGACTATGGCGGGAACTTTGAATACGTCGGTGATCTTGGAGGCGATGAGGCCGGTAATGCCCCTGAACACCTCCGGAGAGCCCACGACGGCGAGTTTGTCGCCCCGAGAGGCGAGGCTCTCGCGGGCCGCGGGGTAGATGGCGTCCCAGGTCTCGCCACCGAGGCGTCGGCGCTCGACGTTCATCCTGATCACCTCGTCGGCGAAGGCCTCGCGCTCGGGTCGGCTCGCGCCCAAGAAGAGGGAAACGGCCTTGTCGGCGGCCCCCATCCTGCCGGCGGCATTGACGATGGGCGAGACTTGCCAGGCGATGTCGCCGGCGCCGAGTCTCTTTCCGAGGAAGTTGGTCTTTTGCAGGAGCTCCGAGAGGCCGGGCCGCGGCTTTTGATTGAGGGCCGCCAGTCCGCGCCTTACGAGTATGCGGTTCTCGTCGCGAAGGGGCATGAGGTCGGCTATGGTGCCGAGGGCGACGAGCTGGAGGCGATCCAGATCGTCGGCGCCGAACCAGTCGGCCTTCTTGAGCGCGAAGGACACGAAGAGGTTTTCGAGGACGTCGATCTCCTCGAGCGTCCCGCTCGAGTAGCGCCCGATCTTGGAAAGCTCCTTGAGCCTGAGCAGGCTCTGGCCCTTCGTCTGGGGAATGTACTCGCTCGCGTCGGGCGCGAGGTCGTAAAAGAGGACTTCGGCTCCCTTGCCCAGGGCCTTCTCGAGGAGGCGGCGCTGGAGCGCGCCGTCCCAAACGAAGATCTGCCTGTCTTGGAGAAAGGGCACGAGACGGGTGCGCCCGAGGTCGACCATGCCGGGAACTATGGTCTCGCTGACGCGGCCCGTCTCGACGAGGTTGGAGAGCCGCACCGCCTCTACGGCATAGGCGTCGTTTACCGGCCGCACGTTGAGGAGGGCGATCTGCTGCTTGTAGATCCCCGTGCGGGCGAGCTTGAGGGCGGAGGCGAGCTTGTACACGACTCCGCAGCCGGCAAGGTCGCGGAAGGGGTAGCCCGAGTCCGGTAGCTTGGGATCGATGACGGCGAGGGCCGGCGGCGGGTCCCCGGCCTGGAGCCTGTGGTGGTCGGTCACGATGACGTCTATGCCCAATTCGGAGGCCCGCTCGATTTCGGCGTGGTTGGAAATGCCGCAGTCTACGGTGACGATGAGGGTGCCGCCCGAGGCGGCGAATTCCTCGACCGCCGCGATGGAGAGGCCATAGGCCTCTCGGGAAAGCGGAACGCGCCATGTCGCCTCGATACCGGCCTCGCGCAGCGCCTCGACCATCACTACGGTGCTCGTGACTCCGTCGGTATCGCGATCGCCGAAGACGAGGACCTTCTCGCCCTCGTCCGCGGCGAGGAGTATGCGGTCCACCGCGTCCTCCATCTGCGAGAAGAGGAAGGGGTCGCGGAGATAGCGGGGATCGTCCTCGAGGTAGTACAGCAGTTCGGCGGGGTCGGTGATTCCCCGACGCGCGAGGATCGATGCGGTGAGGAGGTCGAGGCCGTAGCGGGCCGACAGCTCCTTGACGGTCAGGGGAGAGACTTCTTTCTTGTTCCAATTCATGCCGAATCCTTCATAGCGCGCTGATTTCCTTTATTACGAGGGAGCGAGGGGGGGGAGGCGAGTCGGCGATCGAGAAGGCGGAGACGATCAATGGCAGGGCGGCCTCGAGGGCAGCGGCATCCTTGCCGTAGGCCGTGCAGATGTGCTCTCCCGCGACCACCGCGTGTCCGGCCTTCTTCTTGAAGACGAAGCCGACGTCGGGAAAGACGGGGTCGGTAGTCTTGTCCCTGCCGACCCCGAGGTAGACTCCGGCGAGGCCGATCCGATAGGCGTCAATGCCGGCGATGAATCCCGAAGCCGGGGCGAGGACTTCGTATCGATCCTTGGCGCGCCAGCGGTCTCGGAGCTCGAAGAGTCGGTCGATTCGGCCGCCCTGGCTACGGACGTTGGCGAGGAAGAGCTCGCGAGGGATGCCGAGCCTGATCGCGTTCCGGCATAGGCGCTCACCCTCCGCGACCTCCTTGGCGGCCCCTCCCGCGACGAGCATCCAGGCGCCGAGGCGATAGACGACTTCCATGAGGTCCGCCGGCCCGACTCCCTCGAGGCATTCCAGGCTCTCTTCGACCTCGAGGAAATTCCCTACCTTGTTGCCCAAGGGTTCGGTCATATCGGTTATCACGCCGACTATGCGCTTGCCCATCGCGGTGCCCGTGCTCACGAGGCTGCGCGCGAGCTCTTCGGCCCTTTCCGCCGTCTTCATGAAAGCCCCGGGACCCGCCTTGACATCGAAGACGAGGGCTTCGGCCCCTTCCGCCACTTTCTTGGAAAGGATGGAAGCCGTGATGAGGGGAATGGACTCGACGGTCGCGGTCACGTCGCGGAGGGCGTAGAGCTTCCTGTCGGCTGGCACCACCTCGGATGTCTGGCCGGTCATCGCGTAGCCGTCCCGGCCGATTAACTCCCGGAACTCAGCCTCGGAGAGGCTCGTACGGTAGCCTGGTATGGACTCGAGCTTGTCGAGGGTGCCGCCCGTGTGGCCGAGGGCCCTGCCCGACATCATCGGCACCTTTACTCCGCAGGCGGCGACCATCGGCGCGAGCACGAGGGAAACTTTGTCTCCGACGCCTCCCGTCGAGTGTTTGTCGACGAAGGGTCCGGCGATGCCCGAGAGGTCCATGACTTTCCCCGAGCGGAGCATTACGTCGGTGAGGTCGGCGGTCTCTCTTGCGCTCATGCCCTTGAAGAAGACCGCCATGGCCCAGGCCGAAACCTGGTAGTCCGGCACGGAGCCGTCGACATAGCCGTCGATAAGGCACGTGATCTCGTCGCGGGAGAGCTCGGCCCCGTCTCTTTTCTTCATTATTATGTCGACTGCGCGCATGTTTTCTCCTCCGCTGAAACGCCGATGATCAAACCCGTTGCTTCAAGGCGCCGCTGAATTTCCTTATAGATCGATCCCCCGCAGCTCAGTATACACCGCCCCCGAGCTCCTGAGCTCGGACTTATAGAGCGCGCATCGGTCGATTGTCCATGACCCGGATGGGGTGGCGACCGCCTCTACGGCGAGCCTCCCTTCGCGGGAGGATCGACGGGCCAGGGTGACGTGGGCCGAGAATTCTCCGCCCGTAGGTCGCGACGTCTTCGGCGATAGCGCCCCCAGGACCAGCCGGCGGCAAGCGTCGGCACGGCCGCCATCGTCGACTGTCGCGACGAGGACGCGCCAACGGCTTTTCGAGGGGAAGCCGTTCAAGGCCGAGAAGGAGAAAGGAATGGCTCCGAAATCCGCGACGGCATCGAGCGAGGTCGCCGCGATGTCGAGGTCGCGATCGCCGATTTCGCCAAGGAAGGCCAGTGTGATATGGTAATTCTCGCTCTTGGTCCAGGAAAGGCCGGGAAGGCTCGAGCGCAGCGGGGTCGCCGCCTCCGCGAGCGCCTCGCGGGCTTCAGGCGGAAGCGCCAGGGCGATAAAGCACCTCACGAGGGCAGGGCCTTCGCTTCCAGCGATGCCAAGGGCGCCTCCGCGACATTCTTCGCCAGGGCGAAGAGGAGAGCCTTGAGCGTATCGAGGGTTTCAGGCAGGACGACCAGCCTCGCGGCCTCGGCGTAGCCGATCTCGAGGACGCGGTTCAGCCAGCGCAGGGCGCCGGTGCCCAAAGGGAGAATGCGTTCCGACCGGGCCGCGCAGTCGAGGCAAAGGAAGCCTTCCAGCGCGAAGGAATACGCGCCCCCGAGAGAAAGACGCAGCTTGGCCCCGCAATTCGAGCAGCTCGTCGGGTCGGGACCCAGGCCCAAGAGCTCGACGAAGCGCCAGAGGTATTGCAGGAGGGGCGGCTCGGTCGCTCCCGAGGGGCAGGAATCGAGGGCCGTAAGGCATTGCAAGGAAAGGTCGAGGACTTGCCGATAGTCGCCTCCTCCTCCCGAGGTCTTTATGAGAAGCTCGGCGACGAGGCCCGCGGACCAGAGGCGATCGAGCTCGTCTCGCAAGGCCGGGAAGGAATCCCTGACCTCGAAATCGGACAGCTTCCGGAAATCCTTTACCGGATCGAGGTAGACGAAGGCTCGGCCCGAGACATAGGGCGACGCGAGGGAACGCAGCCGGGACTTGGGGCCCCCGAAAACGAAGACGTCGACGAGACCGGTCTCGGCCGTCATCAGGGTGAGGATGCGGGACCCTCCCGGGCTCTCCCTCGCGTGGAGGGCGAGGGCTTCGTAGACAAGATTCCTCGTCGGCACGACGAGAAGTATCCGACTCGGGCGAAGCCGATGTCAATCATCGGCGGCTTGTCCCTCGACCTGGGTATATGCTATTAGAACTGATGCTCCGCCTCCTCCTTCTCGACCTGGACAACACCGTATATCCCGAATCGCGCGGCATGGACCACGACATAGTCAGGCGCATGAACGGGTACGTCGCGAATTACCTGGGAATCTCGCCTCAAGCCGCCTTGGAGCTTCGCCGGGAGAGAGCCACGCGCTATGGGACGACGCTCGAGTGGCTGACCGTGGAGCAGGGCTTTACCGACACCGAGTCCTTCTTCGCCGCGGTGCATCCCGACGGGGAGGAGTACTGTCTCGGGCCCGACCCCGAGCTGGCGCGCGCCCTCGACGCCGTCGACCTGCCGAAGGCAGTCCTCACCAACAGCCCATCGGAGCACGCCCGTCGCGTCCTGCGCAAGTTGGGCATAGCCGATCGCTTCTCGGCCATCTACGACATCCGTTTCAATGGCCTCAAAGGCAAACCCGACGCCGAGGCTTACCGCCGAGCCTGCGAGTCCTCTGGGGTCGAGATCGCGGAGACCCTATTCGTCGACGATATGCCGAGATACGTACGCGGCTTCGTCGATTTGGGCGGCGAGGCCCTCCTCGTCGACGAGGCCGAGCGTTTCGCCGCCGAGGGACTCCCGCGGGTCCGCAGTCTCGTAGAGCTGCCGGCCTACGTGGCGGCGCTCGGCAGGCCGTAAAATGCTCGAAGCATTTTAAATCTTGTTTTGCAATTGCCCGAAAACCATGTTTTCTGAGCAATACGGAGACATAAGTGTTGACCGTCTTGTCCGCATAATTGCGGATCACCAGCGCCTTGCGCATGGCTTCGAGTTCTTGATGCATGGGATACCTCCGCCGACATGATGGCAGGGGCAGCAGAAGTCAACAAAGACTACAAAAGGCACTCGCGAAATCGAAGGGCAACCGCGCTCCCATCATCATCCGCCGCGCAGCGGTTCAGTGCAACATTGATTTAAGCCGTGAGCGGGCTTGTCCCGCGAATCGGCTTGAAATCGTTGTTGGGCGAAAACTTTAACTATAAAATCTCATCAATTTATTCATTAGTAGTTCTTCGAGATTTCTTCTTCCATCGATTACTGTATGAATAATCACTGTATTGTCTTGTATTGAGAATATTATTCGATAATTTCCTTCAATGATTTCTCGATATTCAACAATGTTTTGTTTTTCTAGTTCTGGAACGATCCTCCCTCGTTCTGGGTATTTTTTTAATTCGCTTACTCTTTTCTCAAGTGTTCCTATAAGTTTCAATGAGTATTCGGCATTTATTGATGAATAATAATCCAGTATTTCTATAAGGTCGTCTTCTGCATATCTTGAAATTACCGTTTTGTATGTTGTGGTCATTTCTTTTGATATCTTTCTCTAAGCTCAGAAAACACATCATCAGTATCCCTTGAGTGACCTGCCTTAACATCTCGTTCTGATAATTGGATCATTTTAAGGAGGTTAAAGGCATCTTTCATTGATTGATAAGATTCTATATCTACAAGAACGGCTTTTGCCTCGCCGTTTTGGGTTATAATGATAGAATTCTTATGCTCATTTACATATTTCATCATATCAGCAGCATTTGTTTTGATATAGGAAATGGGCTTTATATCGTCTTTCAAGTTTATAGACATGGCATCCTCCAGTCCTTATATAGTACAACTAAAAGACTCTATTGTCAAATCTTTTTCAGCGCCGAAGGCGTCCGCCCAACATTAGGGTTCTATCCTGCGGAATCGCGCAACCAAAGTCATTCTTGGTAGAAACCTCGTTGCCGGACCACAGGTCGATTCTGCAGGATAGAACGTGTTGCACTGAACCGACTGGCAGGAGGGTCGCCCATGGGGCTTTTATCAATTATCATGGCAACGAGAAAATAATAGCGCCGCCTATGGGTCTTCGCAAGTCGGAAAAATGGCGAGATCGAAGGGGATGATTCGGTTTTGCGATGAAAGGTGGCGGTACGATAGCCCGTTTTTCACGAGTACCGTAACCATTGGGCAATAGAGCGTCAGGACCGACGGGTGTCTGTCCATGACGGCGAGGTAGTGACGCGATGGGTTTGTCGAGCTGCTCCAGGAAGCGCTTGAGTACGGAGACGTGGGTGTTGACCGTCTTGGTAGCGTAATTGCGGATCACCAGCGCCTTGCGCATGGCTTCGAGTTCTTGTTGCATGGGATACCTCCGCCGACATGATGGCAGAGGCAGCAGAAATCAACAAAGGCTACAAAAGGCACTCGCGAAATCGAAGGGCAACCGTGCTCTCAATCATCATCCACCGCGCAGCGGTTTAGTGCAACATTAGCTTAACCCGCGAGGCGTACATGGCGCGGTTTGTGCTGGAGCGAAGCGACTGCACATAACCGTGCCATAGCCGAGTCAGGTTGAACCCTTTGTTAGAAGTCTTCCTTTATGAATGGATTAAAGACCATAACGCCTCGATACGTCTGCCCGGCATTGAGGTCTTCCGAGAACACAAATTCGCAGTTCGCTTTCTCAGCCGCGGCTATAATCAGGGAATCCCAGAAGGAAAGCTGGGAAATGACACTGATATCGATCGCTTGTTCGATTAACTCCAGATCGTTGTTCACGACCTCCATGTTCCGGAAACTATGGATGATATTTTTGACGATGAGCTGATCAGCTTTCAACTTCGTCGACGCCACAACGTAGAACTCTTTTATTACTTGTGTGGAAATCACTGCCTGATGAGAGTCCATAATCTTCTTCAGGATTTCTCGAGCCTTATCTCTCTTCTGCGGTTCCTTCTGGTCGATCGAGTATACAAAAAGGTTCGTATCGATGAAGATTTTAGACACGGTACAGATCCTCTCGAGACCATTTTTCGTCTCCGGATCTCACATTTGCTTTGTCCATAAGGGCAAACGTGTCTTCAAGCCATCGTGCTCGTTTTTGGACAACGGTCTGCTCAATTAACCTGCGGACCAGGACATTAAATGATATGTTGTGTTGCCGAGCGTATTCTCGGCCGGCCTGAAGTACTGATTCATCAATAGAAAGGGTGATGTTCTTCATATGTACCCCCATACACACATAGTATGTGTGCACGTAACATATGTCAAGCTGATCTCCTCAATCCCGCCCGTAGGGTCCTTCTAACATTATTGTTCTATCCTGCGGAATCGCCCAACCAAAGTCATCCTTGGTAGAAACCTCGTTGCCGGACCACAGGTCGATTCTGCAGGATAGAACGTGTTGCACTGAACCGACTGGCCGGAGGGTCGCCCATGGGGCTTTTATCAATTAGTCATGGCAACGGGAGAATAATAGCGCCGCCTATGGGTCTTCGCAAGTCGGGAAAAAGGCGAGATCGAAGGGGATGATCTGGTTTTGCTATGAAAGATGGCGGTACGTTCTCCCGTTTTTCACGGGTATCGTATCCATTGGGCAATAGAGCGTCAGGACCGACAGCTCACTACTACTCTGATGAGGCTTATGAGGTCTTGAAGTGTTTTGACTTAGGCGTATACGCTACCTTGTGTTGAGCTGCGGCGTGGGCGTCTAAAAACCATCCACGGCATCTGGACGCCCACGCTCTTTCCTTCCAGACCGAAGCCATGGCCGGAACACGGGAAAACTTCCCTGGCGAAGGATGCTACGCTATTCGGGCGAGTTGGGGAAGGAAGAGGAAAGTGCTATTGGCGGGCATCACATGGCTTCGAGTTCTTGTTGCATGGGATACCTCCGCCGACATGATGGCAGAGGCAGCAGAAATCAACAAAGGCCACAAAAGGCATTCGCGAAATCGAAGGGCAACCACGCTCCCATCATCATCCACCGCGCAGCGGTTTAGTGCA
>CAVZVX010000055.1:0-31951 GCA_963778775.1 uncultured Spirochaetota bacterium
CTCGCATGGTCGGGAAAGGTCGAGTCGGACTCCGACGGCGACGGAATCGCCGAGGCGAGCTTCTCGGTCGATAAAGGGCTGGTGACGGACTGGGCCCTCGATTCGAGACAGGACGGCGTAGAGGACGAGCGAGGCGCCTTCGCCGACGGCCTTCCATCCTCGATCATCCTCTATCGCGGTGGCGCGGAGATCGACGTAGCCTATTCGGCCTATCCCGCGGTCGCTTCGGTCGCCTTCGTCGAGAAGACCCAGAAGCGCAGCTTTTCCTTTTCTCCCGAGGCCTTCGCGTTCGCTCCCATCGCAATGCGGCCCTTCGCGGGCGAAGGCACGTCGACCATCTACTTCCCGAGCGCGAATCCCGTCGACGATCCGACCGAGACCTCCTGCGCGACGAAGGCTTTGAGCGTCGCCGTCGAATCGGGCGCGTCTCGCGAAGTGACTCTTTTGGACAAAGGGACGCCCCTCTCCTCGACGACCTACCGGGACGGGCGGCTGTATTCGACGACCTCCTATCAAGCCGGCCGGCCCGTGCTCGAGAAGGTGGACGTCGACGGGGACGGCCGTTTCGAGACCGAGCGGGGTTTTTACGTAAAGCCCGACGGCTCCTCGGCCATTGCCTGGGTGCGTATAGACTCCGTCGGGGACGGCGTATTCGACTACTATGAGCAGACGGTCTTCCCCTTCCGCAAGGAGTGGGACTTCGACCGCGACGGCCTGGTCGACGCGGTGCAGTTCCAGTTGAGCGACGGATCGATCGAACAGCAATTCTCGTCTCGGCTCGACGGCCGACTCGACGAAACGCTCATCGTAAAGGACGGCGCGATCGTCGCGCTTTCCAGGAACGGAGTTTCCCTCCCCCTCGTGCCCGACTCCAATCCCCAGCTTACCTGGATCGGCGGGAAAAGCTTCGACCTGGGGCGTAACCTTCCGGCCGGGGCGGGCCTTTTTTCCGGTATGGGTAGGAGATATAGGTTGACGCGTTTGGGCGATCGCGCCTTTGCGGAGTTGCTTCCATAATGAAACGCTTAAGTTGGCTCGGCTTATTCGCCGTTCTGGGAGCGGCCTTCTCCTGTTCCTCCAATCCGCACCCGGCCGCGGATCAGCCGGTTCCTTCCTATTCGATGCTGAAGATCGAAGAACTGAAAACTCTCTTCAAGTCCAGCGCATCCCATGCCCTGGAGGCTATCGGAGCCATTCTCGGCGAGGATCCGTCCGTTAGACCCGCCAACGGCCCTTCCGACCTCGAGCTGAACACTCTCGCCTCCGACGCTGAGTCTAAGGTCGAGACGGAATACAAGACGGCCCTCGCCGCAAAGGATTATCCGACCGCCCTGGCGCGCCTGGATTCCCTCAAGGCCTTGAGCTCGCAGGACGGATTCTCCAAGCTGCTATCCAAAAGCGCCGCGGCGATCGCGGCTTCCTGGAGCGACAATCGGAACTCCATACTCGTCGCCGAAGCCGAGGATTTCTATTCCAAGTCCATGGCGACGCCGGCCTTCCTCGTCTACCTTTCCGCCTTGGACGCGGGCAGGGCGAAATCGCCCTCCTTTTCCCCCGGCGAGCTCGATCTGTGGGCGGGAAGGGCGCTCAAGGCCCGCGATAGACGCACCTTGCGGCTGCTTTGCGACGAGCTGTCGTCGCGATCCGCGGCCTTGCCGGCGGGGGCCGCCGAATTCCTGGCCGCTCGGGATACGATGACCAAGATGCGATCCGGCGTCGTCACGATCTGGGTGGACAAGGGCATCAGGATCGAACAGGGGCTCGGTATACCCGATCGCGTGCTCGGTACGGGATTTTACATAGACGGCGCCGGCTACGTGCTCACGAATTATCACGTCATCGCGAGCGAAGTCGATCCCAAGTACAAAGGCTACTCGCACATGTCCATCAGGCCGTCGGACGCGCCGGAAGAAAGGATCGGGGCGAAGGTGGTCGGCTACGATCGTGTCCTCGATCTCGCGATCGTCAAGGTGGATGCCGTCCCCGAGTACGTATTCTCGTTCTCGGACGGCGCCGACATGGTCCCTGGCCAAAAGATCTTCGCCATAGGCTCGCCGGCGGGTCTCGAGGATACGGTAACCTCCGGGATAGTGAGCGCGGTCGGGCGAAAGATCATGCAGATAGGAAGCGCGATCCAGATCGACGTCGCGGTCAACCCGGGCAACTCGGGGGGGCCCCTCATCGACGAGTCCGGAGGCGTGGCGGGAGTGGTTTTCGCCGGCATGCCGCAGTTCCAGAACCTCAATTTCGCCATTCCCTCCTTCTGGATCCTCAAGGTTCTCCCGGATCTCTTCAGAGGAGGCGAGGCGAAGGGCTCGTGGCTGGGGATATCCCTGGCGGAGAAGGAATCCGGCCCGACCCGGGACGGTCTCGAGATAACCTATCGTCATCCCTCTTCCGCGGCAGGCATGGAAGAGGGCGATCGTCTCTTGGACATCGACGGCGAAAAGCCGAAGGATATAGCCGCCGCGCAGGCGATGATGTTCCATCACGGCGCCGGAAGCCTGATCCGAGTCCGGGTCGAGGAAGGCGGAAAGGAGAAGGTCGAGCTTCGGTATCTCGCCGAGCGGCCCTTCTCCCCCCTCGAATCCGCGTCGCGCATAGATAGGCAGGATAAGCTCTTCCCCGCTCTTTTCGGCATGTCCCTGACCCCTTTGCCTGGCAATCTTTTCGAGTCCGCCAATTTCACGGTAGCCAAGGTGTGGCCGGGCTCGATAGCCGACGAATCCGGCCTGTCGGAAGACGATCCCATCTCCCTTAAGCGTTTTTTCGTGGACCACGAGCAGCGGGTGGCCTTTGCCCAGATCTATGTAAAGAAGCGGAAAGCGGGTTTTCTCGAGAGCATAATCCAGATCCCGGCCAGTCTTGATATTCCCGATTTCATTTAGGAGGCGTCGAAAGCGGCAATGAGGCATTCTCGTCCGCTTCGCCTCCCGGCCTTGCATTTTTAGCCTGGCGCTCTATAGTAAAGAAACCAGGAGAAGAGAAAAATGCAAGCCGGCCAGTCGCCAAGGATAATCAATCTTCATGGACCCCTCACTATAGACCGTTCGTCCGAGCTGAAGGCGGAAATCTCGGACGCGCTCGGGAGCTGCGATAACGTTCTCATCAGCATTTCCTTGGTCGAGGAACTCGACCTAGCCTGCCTTCAGGTCTTCTATGCGGCCAAGGCGGAGGCCCTGGCCGCGGGCAAGGAGCTGCATTTCCTCGGGTCGGTGCCTTCTAGAGTCGCGAAGCGCCTGGCTGCAAGCGGATTCCTGCGAGGGCCGTCGGAACATGCCGAGGAATTCGAATCGGCGCTGGTCGACTTCTAGCGGGAGGGGAAATGGCGCAATCGCTCGACAAATTCAAGGCGACTTTCCGCGAGGAGGCTTTCGAGCTCCTGACGCAGCTCGAAGAGAAGCTGCTCGAGCTGGAATCGCAACCTCTCGACGGCGAGATCGTCAATGCCGCCTTCAGGGCCATACACACCATCAAGGGATCCGCTGCGATGTTCGGCTTCGATGCGGTCTCGAAATTCGCGCACGAGATGGAGACGGTCCTGGATCTCTGCCGCTCCGGAGCGCTCGCGATATCGAAGGACGTCATCGGACTCGCGCTCAAGGGGCGGGACAGCCTGCGACGGCTCATGGAATTCGAGGAGGGCGTTCCGGAGGATATTGCGCTGGAGAACGAGTCTCTCCTCTTGAAATTCCGGGAATTCTCCAAGAGCTCCCCGCTTTCAGAGTCGGCGCGCGAGGGCCGCGCGAGCTCGGCGCAAGCCGGGGCATCCGCCCGGACCGAGGGCCTCGAGGCCAGGACCTATCGGATAAGCTTCAGGCCCTCGAGGGATATCTTCAAGAACGGCACGAAGGTGCTCAATCTGATCGAGGAACTCGCCGCGCTCGGCCAGGCCGACGTCTTTCCCCACGTGGAGGACATCCCGCCCCTCGGCTCGATGGAGTCCGAAGCCTGCTATACCTGGTGGGAAGTGCTGTTGACGACTACCGTGGACGAGAACGCGATACGGGATATCTTCATATTCGTGGAGGATCAGTCGGAGCTCGGCATCGTTCCCGTGCGCGAGCCCGACGAAGGCGAGACCAAGCGGCTCGGGGCCATCCTGCTGGATCGCGGCCTCCTGTCCGCCGGGGCCCTTCGCGAGGCGCTCGGGTCGCAGAAGAAGATCGGCGAAGTACTCGTCGAAAATCAATCCCTCACCAAGCCCCAGGTGGAATCGGCGCTCGTAGAGCAGGAGCATCTGAAGAAGGTGCATGAGCGGAGCGAGACCGCCGGCTCGATCCGGGTCGCGAGCGACAAGCTCGACGCCCTCGTCGACCTCGTGGGCGAGCTGGTGACTCTCCAGGCGCGACTCGCCCGGACCTCGCTTGACGTCAACGACGGAGGACTATCCGCTGTATCCGAGCAATTCGAGCGTCTCATCTCCCAGCTCCGCGACAATACCATGAGCATCCGCATGCTCCCGATCGGAAGCGCCTTCAACAAGTTCCGGCGGGTAGTGCGCGATCTATCCATCGAGCTCGGCAAGGAGGCCGAGCTCGTGGCCGAGGGAGCCGAGACCGAGCTCGACAAGACGGTCATCGAGAAGCTGAGCGACCCTCTCGTCCATATCATCCGCAATTCGATGGATCACGGCATCGAGAAGCCGGATTTCCGCGAGCGCGCCGGCAAGCCGAAGGCGGGCGTCATCAAGCTCAGCGCGCGGCATTCCGGCGCCTATGTCCTGATCCAGGTATCGGACGACGGCAAGGGCCTGGATCGGGAAGCCATCCGATCCAAGGCGATCGAGCGCGGCCTCATCTCGCCGACGCAGGAGATCGGAGAGCAGGAGCTCTATCAACTGGTCTTCGAGCCGGGATTCTCCACCGCGAGGACCGTCACGACCGTGTCGGGACGGGGCGTCGGAATGGACGTCGTCAAGCGGGAGATCGAGTCCCTGGGCGGCAGCGCGCAACTTTCGACGCAGCCGGGCGCGGGCATGACGGTCACGCTCAAGATACCTTTGACGCTCGCCATCATAGAGGGACTTCTCGTACGCATCGGCGGCGAGTTCTTCGTCATTCCGCTGTCTTCGGTCGACGGTTGCATCGAGATACGCCGCGAAGATCTCTCCTCGATGGGACAAAGGCGAATCATCCTCTATCGCGAAGAGCTCGTCCCCTTCGTCTCGCTCAGGGACTTCTTCTCGCTGGAGGAGGACGGGGAAAAGGCCGGGACGGAACCTGACATCGAGCAGATCGTGATCGCCTCGGCCCAGGAATACAGGATAGGCCTCGTCGTCGACCAGGTCATCGGAGATTATCAGACCGTCATAAAGCCGCTCGGACGCCTTTACCGCGATATCGAGGGGGTATCGGGCGCGACCATATTGGGAGACGGTACCGTCGCGCTCATCCTCGACGTCAATCGGCTCTCCTTCGTCGTGCAGAAGGAAAGCGGTCTCAAGCGCCGTCGCGGGAGGCGCCTGAAGACCCATGAATTCACAGATGGCAACCGTCGACCCGCCGGCTTGGGACCTCTCACGCGATCCCAAGGGTCCCGCGACATTGTCGGGAAGCGATTTCAGGAGGCTCGCGGACTTCATCGAGAGCGAGCTCGGCATAAGGATGCCCGATACCAAGCGAATCATGCTCGAATCGCGTCTCCAGAAGCGGTTGAGGCGACTCGGCCTCGACTCCTTCGGCAGGTACCTCGACTTCGTCTTCTCGAGCGACGGACGCGAGACGGAATTGATCAACATGATCGATGCGGTGACGACCAACAAGACGGATTTCTTCCGCGAGGCCGAGCATTTCGATTACCTCGTCGGCAAGATCGTCCCCGCGGCCGCGGCGCGGAACGGGGCGGGTTCGTCCCGGCCGCTCTCGATATGGTCGGCCGGCTGCTCCACCGGGGAGGAGCCCTATACCATCGCCATGGTCCTCGAGGATAACCGGCTTTCCGATCCCGCTTTCAGCTACCGCATTTTCGCCAGCGATCTCTCCTCGCAGGTGCTCGAGAAGGCGAGGCAGGCGGTCTACGACGAATCCAGGGTCGAGACCGTCCCCATGAGCTTCAAGAAGAAGTACATGCTCAAAAGCAGGGAGAAGGGGAGCGGCCTCGTCAGGATGAAGCCCGAGATTCGCGCGCGGGTCTGCTTCGCGCGAATCAACTTCATGGATGACCGCTATCCGATCTCGGAGCAATTCGACGTGGTATTCTGCAGGAACGTCATCATCTATTTCGAACGGCGCGTACAGGAGTCCATCCTTCGAAAGATCTGCGCGCGGCTCCGGCCGGGGGGGTGGCTCGTCCTTGGTCATTCCGAGACCCTTACCGGCATGGAAATGCCCCTCAGGGGAGTCGCCCCTACGATCTACGAAAGGACCTGAGAATGGAGGCGGGGATGGCCGGTGGGATCAAGGTGCTGATCGTCGACGACTCGGCCGTGGTCAGGCAGACATTGAAGGAGATCCTCGAGTCCGACCCGGGCATAGCGGTCATCGGCGTCGCCGCCGATCCGATATTCGCGTTCAGGCACATGGAGGCGGAAAGGCCCGACGTCATCATAACCGACGTCGAGATGCCGAGGATGGACGGCATCACCTTCCTCAAGACCTTGATGGAGAGGGACCCCATTCCCGTGGTCGTCTGCTCGAGCAAGACGGAGGAGGGATCCGGCAACGCCATTCGCGCCCTGGAATTCGGCGCCGTCGAGATAATTCAGAAGCCCAAGATCGGGACCAAGCAATTCCTGGAAGAATCCAAGATGCGAATCTGCGACGCGGTGAGGGCCGCCGAGATGAGCAAGGGCAAGCTCGGCAGGATAAGGGCCCGTTCGCCGCTCCCCGAGGTCTCGCCCAAGCTCACCGCCGACGTCATGCTGCCGAAGCCGGATAAGGCCATCGTCGAGACTACCGAGAAGGTCGTGGTGGTCGGAGCGTCCACGGGGGGCACCGAAGCGCTCCGGGAATTCCTGGAGGCCTTCCCGGAGGACGCTCCGGGGATCGTCATCGTCCAGCACATGCCCGAGCACTTCACCGCGGCCTTCGCCAAGCGGCTGGACGGCCTCTGCCGGATCAACGTCAAGGAAGCCGAGGATAACGATACGGTCCTGCGGGGAAGGGCTCTCATAGCGCCGGGCAACAGGCACACCCTGCTCAAGCGCTCGGGGGCCCGGTATTACGTCGAAGTAAAGGACGGTCCCCTGGTGTGCAGGCACAGGCCGAGCGTGGACGTGCTTTTCCGTTCCGCCGCGAGGTACGCGGGCAAGAACTCCATCGGCGTGATCATGACCGGCATGGGCGACGACGGAGCGCGGGGCATGCGCGAGATGCACGACGGCGGCGCCTATACAATAGCCCAGGACGAGGTCTCATGCGTGGTTTTCGGGATGCCCAACGAGGCCGTCAAGCTCGGAGGGGTCGATCTCGTGCTCGGGCTCGGGTCCATTGCTCAGGAAGTCCAGCGCCGCGCGCGATAGGCGCGGGCCTTCGGCTCTGATGAGGAGGAATTCAACATGGCCAAGAAGATCCTGATTGTCGACGATTCCGCCGCGGTGCGCCAAAGCATCTCTTTCATACTCTCGCAGGAGGGCTACGAGACGATCGAGGCCGTCGACGGCGTGGAGGCCCTCAAGGCGCTGGAATCGATTAACGAGCTGGACCTGATCATCACCGACGTCAACATGCCGAACCTGGACGGCATCGGCCTCATCCGCAGGACGAGGGAGCTGCCCAAGTACAAATTCATCCCGATACTCGTCCTCACCACCGAGTCGCAAGGCTCGAAGATGAACGAAGGCAAGGAGGCCGGCGCCACCGGCTGGATCGTCAAGCCCTTCAACGCGGAGAAGCTGCTTGGCATCGTCAAGAAAGTCGCGGAATGAGGCGGCTAGCATGAACGGAACGTCGGCCGAAAGGTACTTGGCTTTCGATCTCGGCGGCCAGCGCTTCGCCGTCGAGGTGTCGAGGGTCGAGGTCGTGCTCGAATCGGTGCCGATCACTCGCGTTCCCAAGGCCCCCTCCCATCTGCGCGGCGTGATCAACTATCGCGGATCGGTCATCCCGGTCGCTGACCTCCGGATCCGTTTCGGCGAGGGACCGACCTACGCCGGCCCCGGGTCCAGCATCATCGTGCTCCAGGCGCGCCTCGGAAAGGCCGAGATGACGATGGGCGTGCTCGCCGACGCGGTGCGCG
Source organism: uncultured Spirochaetota bacterium (assembly GCA_963778775.1). Classification (GTDB taxonomy): domain Bacteria; phylum Spirochaetota; class Spirochaetia; order Treponematales; family Rectinemataceae; genus UBA1306. The sequence goes on from CAVZVX010000055.1 coordinate 8,179, forward strand.
AAGTCGTCGATCTCGACCCCGCGCGCATCGAGCGCCCGCCGAGCGTAGGGGCGCGCATCGAGGACGCCTTCGTCAAAGGCATCGGGGAGAAGGGCGGCGATTTCATCGTCATACTGGATATCGATCTCGCCTTTTTCCCGGAGTCCGCGTCGGAGCGGGGCTCGGAGATCCCATGAAAAGCGGCCGCGATATCCTGGTTGTCGAGGACGAGAACATCGTCGCCCTCGACATGCGCATGCGCCTCGAGGCCATGGGATATCGCGTCGTCGACGTGGTGGAGACGGCCAGTCTCGCCATCGAGCGCGCGGCGAGCCTCTTGCCCGACCTCGTGCTGATGGATATCAAGCTCAAGGGCGAGCAGGACGGGATAGAGGCGGCGGGGCACCTGCGCGAACGCGCCGAGGTGCCCGTCATCTTCGTGACCGCGTTCACCGACGAGCGCACGCTGGAGCGGGCCAAGCAGGCGAGCCCTTACGGCTACATCGTCAAGCCCTTCCACGAGCGCGAACTTCGGATAGCCATCGAGCTCGCGCTCTATAAGCATCAGTACGAGCTGTCGATTCGCAGGGCGCGGGACATCGCCGAGGAGGCCAACCGCATCAAGGGCGAATTCCTCGCCAACATGAGCCACGAGCTCAAGACGCCGCTCAATAGCGTCATAGGCTTCACCGAGCTCGCCATGTCGATCGCGAAAAATCCGGAGCAGGGCGAGTATCTGGCGATGGCGCTCTCTTCCGCCAGGTCCCTTCTCACGCTGATCGAATCGATCCTCGATTTCGCGCGCATGGAAGCCGGCAAAATGTCGACCGTATCGGCGCCTTTTTCGCTGGACGCCGTGCTCGGCGAGTGCGCCGACTCCCTGGCGATACGGGCCTTCGCGAAAGGGCTCGAGGTGAACCTGCGTCGCGATCCCGCCATTCCCGACTCCCTCGTCGGCGACGAATCGCTCTTGAGGCATATCCTGCTCAACCTCCTCGACAACGCGGTCAAATTCACCGAGCGCGGCCGAATACGCCTGGGAGCGACCCTGTTCGAAAAGGCCGAATGCGCGGGTTGCGGGCCTACGATCGTGTTCGAGGTGGCGGATACCGGAATCGGCATGCCTTCCGACAAAATCAGCTTCGCGTTCAATCGCTTCACCCAACTCGACTCCTCGAGGACCAGGAAAGCCGGGGGTACCGGGCTGGGCCTGGCTATCGTCGCCAAAGCCGTCGAGCTCATGGACGGCAAGCTATCCGTGGAGAGCGACGCGGGGCGCGGGACTCGATTCTCCCTGCGCTTGAGCTTCGATTCGGGAGTCGAGGAATCCTCGATACCCCGTCCCCTCGCCGACTGGAGCGGGATCGACGCGATAGTCGCCGGCTTCGACGCCGACGGCTTCGAGGACGCGTCGCTCGTCTTGGAGCGCCTGGGCCTGGCGGCGAGGCGCATGGAGCGTCTCGGCGATGCGCTCGCTCAGGAAGGCGCCCTCGTCATCGCGGACGAGCGGGCGACGATGGAGGTCGACAAAAAGCTGCTCGAGTCGTCCGAGTCGCGGGTCGTGATTGGCACTCGCTTCGGATCCAAGCTTCGAGCGAGCCTCGGCGATCGTCATGGGATCGCCTTTACCGCCCTGCCCCTGCGCGCCGACGGCCTCCGAAGCGCCATCGCATCGCTGCCGTCGTCGAGGGTCCGGCTCGCTTCCGCGGGCGAAACGGCCTCGGCCTATAAGGGAGACCTTCGACGAAGGGAGAAAGACGAAGCGGACAAGCCGCGAAAGCCCGTATCCGCCGATGGCTCCACGCAATCGATTTTGAGGAAACTGGCGAAAACCGTGGATGGAGCCGTCGCGATCGGAGCTTTTACGGAAGCCGAGAAGGCGGCCAAGGACGCGCAGGGCGCCCTGGCCTCGGTCGGGGACGACGCGGGATTCAAGCTCGCCTTCTCCGCCCTGCTGCTCGCGAGGAAAGGCGATGCGCCGGGACTCAAGGAAGCGGCTTCGAGGATGCGCGCCGCCGTAAGCGGGAAAGGGGTGGAAGGATGAAGATGCTCGTGGTCGAGGACGATTTCGGCAGCCGCCGCATGATGCAGAAGCTTCTCGAGCCTTATGGGGACGTCGACGTCGTCGTGGACGGCGAGGAGGCGGTCGATGCCTTCAAGCTGGCTTGGGATGAAGCTCGGCCTTACGACATCATCTTCATGGACATAATGATGCCGAAGATGGATGGGCACGAGGCCCTCAAGCGCCTGCGAGAGCTGGAGCGCGACATGGGAGTGAAGTCGGCGAACGAGGCGAAGGTGATCATGACCTCCGTCCTCGAGGATCCGAAAAACGTGATCGAGGCCTACTATGGCGGGTCGGCGACCAGCTATCTCATCAAGCCCATTGACCGCGAGAAGCTCGAGGACGAACTCGAGCGCCTGGGCGCGCGCCCGAAGGCTTGAATCATAGGTCGATCGAAGCGTTTCGGGGGAGGAGCAGTGCCTGGTATCGCCATCGTCGAGGATGAGTACATCGTCGCGCTGGATATCAAGAAATTCCTCGCGCGGTCGGGCTACTCGATCTCCGGCATGTATTCGTCGGGGGAGGACCTGCTCGAGAGCTTCCCCGGGCAGAGGCCCGATCTCGTCCTCATGGATATCAAGCTCAGGGGCGAGCTGGACGGCGTGGAGACCGCGAGACTCGTCCACGAGCGCTATAAGACGCCCGTGGTCCTCCTCACCGCCTTCGCCGACGACGAGACCATCGCGCGCGCGAAGATCACCCAGCCTTTCGGCTACATCATCAAGCCCTTCGAGGAGAGGGAGCTCAAGATCTCGATAGAGATCGCCTTGTATCGCGCGATGATGGAACGTCGGCTCATGGAGAGCGAGGCGCGGTATCGCAATCTTTTTTACGAGGGGATCTCCGGTAATTTTCTCGTCGACCGCGAGGGCTCGGTCGTGGAGGCGAATCCGGCCTTTCGCGCTCTCGTCGGTCTCGGCCCGGATTCCTCCCTCCCTCGCCTCGAGAGCCTGGTCGCCGACGAATCGGCGATGGCGGCCTTCAGGGAAACGCTCGCATCGGGGAAGAGACTCGAGCTTTTCGAGCTTCCGCTGCGCTCGATCGACGGCAAGGACCTCATCGTGCTCGCCAACGCGGCGGCAGTCTACGATTCGGAGGGAGGACTCGACGGAATGAGGGGCGAGCTCATCGACGCGACCGAGCGTCGGCGGCTCGAGGAGAGGCTGGCCCAGGCGCAGAGGATGGAAGCGGCCGGCAAGCTCGCCGGAGGCATCGCGCACGATTTCAACAACATCCTCACCGCGATCCTCGGCTATTCCAACCTTCTCGCGGACGAGTTGCCGGCCGAGGGCTCGGCTCGCGAGGACGTAGAGGGCATCCGCGCGGCCGCCGGCAGGGCTTCCAACCTGACGCGTCAGTTATTGGCCTTCTCGCGGCGCCAACCCTTCTCGCCGAAAGTCCTGGATTTCAACGCGGCGGTTCAGGACGCGCAGAGGCTGCTCCGCCGCATACTCCCCGAGGATATCCGGCTTTCCCTTACCTTGAGCGGACGCGCCGCGACGGCCATCGCGGATCCCGCTCAGATCGAGCAAATACTCCTCAACCTGGCCTTCAACGCGAGGGACGCGATGCCGGCGGGCGGAGAATTGCGGATAGCGACTTCCGTCGAAACCATCGAAAAGCCGCGCGCCATAGGCCTCGACAACCTTTCGCCCGGAAGCTATATCCTCCTCGGAGTCGCCGATTCGGGCGTCGGAATCGCGCCCGAGATCCTGGACAGGATCTTCGAGCCCTTCTTCACGACGAAGCCGCGGGATAGAGGGACAGGACTCGGCCTGTCGACTGTCTACGGCATCGCCCGGCAATTGGGCGGGGCCGTGGGCGTGGTATCCGAGCCGGGTAAGGGGGCCTCTTTCTCGGTTTGGCTTCCCCTCGCGCCGGGCCAGGACGAAAGCGAGGAAGCCCCGCCTTCCGAATCGCCATGGCCGAAGAGCGATGCCGCGACGATCCTCTTCGTCGACGACGACGAATCCGTGCGGACCCTGGCTTCCCGGCTGTTGGCGAAAAGCGGGCACCGCGTCCTTCTCGCCGCGAACGCGGGCGAGGCGATATTGCTGGCGGAGAGCTACGGCTCCGCGATCGATCTCCTAGTGACGGATACCGTGATGCCTTTCATGGATGGACGCGGTTTGGCGAAGCGCCTGCGGGCGATCCTTCCCTCGATCCGTCTCCTTTTCATCTCGGGTCATCCGGGACGAGGGAACGATCCCGAGGTGGAAGGCCGCTTCCTGGCCAAGCCCTTCAGCGAAGCGGAGCTCGCGAAAGCCGTATCGCGGGCCTTGGATCGGACCCGCGATACGGCGTAGCGAGCGGAGCTCTAGCGCAGCGTTTTGCGGAGCTCGCGAAAGCCGTATCGCGGGCCTTGGATCAGACGCGCGACGGGAAGGATCGTTCGGGGGCGAGCGCGAGCTTGTAGAGTCGCGATTCGGCGTCCATGGTCGCCGCCGCGCCGAGGGCGCGCTGGCTCCGCGGGACTTCCACGGGAAACGAATCGATTATCCTCGCCGGTCGGGAAGAGAGCACGACCGCTCGGTCCGCGAGATAGACCGCTTCCTCGACGTCGTGGGTGACGCAGACGACCGTCCGCCGCTCTTCGCGCAAGAGGCCCAGGAAGACGTCCATGAGCTCGAGCTTCATCCTGAGGTCCACCGCCTGGAAGGCCTCGTCCATGAGGAGGATGTCCGAGGGATAGGCGAAAGCGCGGGCGAGCGAGAGACGCTGCCGCATCCCGCCGGACAGCGCGCCCGGTCTCAGGTGAGCGGCCTCGGACAATCCCGCGGCGGCCAGGAATCGGTCGACTCGCGTGAGCGCCTCGTCTCGTGGCAAGGCGCCCGAGAGCGCGAAGGCGGCATTCTCCCTGCAATCGATCCAGGGCAGGAGACGCGGCTCCTGGAAGGCATAGGAAAATTGGCAGCGCTCGAAGCCGAGGCGCTCTCCCGATTCCGGCGCCTTGAGTCCCGCGATCAGGTTGAGCAGCGTAGTCTTCCCGCAGCCCGAGGGGCCGAGGATGACGGTGATCGACTGGGGCGCGAGATCGAGCGTGATCCCGTCCACGACGAGAATCCCATCGTAGGACGCGCGCAGGTCCTTCAGTTCATAGGCCATGTCTCGCCGCCTTCCTCGCCGCGAGCCCGAGAGCCCATTCGGTCAGGCCGCAAAGGGCCACGGCCGCCACGGCCCAGGCGAATACGCTCGCCGACTCGAGGAGGAGCCGAGAATCCTGCATTCCGGTACCGAGAGCCCTCGTCGGCTGGCAGAGTATCTCGCCGGCCACGACGACCTTCCACGAGAGGCCGAGGGCGCTCTTCGCGCCGGACAGCAGATGGGGCGCGGCGGAAGGCAGGCGCAGCCTGAGGAACAGCTCCCGTTCGGGTACGCGGAAGAGGCGCGCCATTTCGAGGAGTCGAGGGTCGGTCGCGAGTGCGCCCTCGGCGGCGCTCGTGGCCATGATGGGGAAGGCCATGAGGAAGGCCGTGAAGATCGGGACGAAACCGGAAGGAAACCAGAGGAGGGCGATCAGGACGAGGGCCAGTACGGGCGTCGCGCGTATGACAGTCAGGATGGGCGCGAGCATGGCGCCGAAGATCGGACGCTGCCCCGATGCGAGACCCGCCGCGATGCCGAGTCCCGCCGAAAGCCCGAAGGCCGCCAATCCCCGAAGGAAGGTCGCCCAAAGGTCTGAGAGGAACAGCGGCGTCGGATAAAGCGAGACTGCGGCGGCGATCACGCGAGGGGGCGAGGGCAGGATTATCTCCTTGCCCATCGCGAGGGAGGCCCCTTCCCACGCCGCCAGGAGCAGGATCAGGCTCGCCCCTCCGGCTAAGGCACGGGCCTTGCCGCTAGAAGGACGCGTAGAATCCGTCATCGGGAAGCTTCCCGCCGACCGCGATCGGAGCCAGTTCCAGGAATGCGCCGAGAAGGGCCTCTACGGCGGATCTGGCGGCCGGCGCCTCGGTAAAGACATAGGCCGAGAGGGGAATGGCCTTCGAGGCTATGCTCGCCGTGAGGCCGAGGCCCTCTTTTTCGACTAGGGCGCCCGCCTCGATGGGCCTTTCCCGTATCCAAGCTATCGACGACGCGTAGGCCGCGAGTATGGCTTTGACCGTTCGCGGCCTCCCTGCGGCGAGTTTCGACGAGACCACGAAGGCGGTCATCGGATAGCTGCGCTGCCCCGTCCGCTTCGTCCAGAGCTCCCCGAGGTCGATAGGAGAGCGCAGGGCGGGATTGGCCGCGCGCGCCATCGTAGAGAAGGGCTCGGGCAGAATCGCGCATGCGATCTTGCCCGCCGCGAGGGCCGCGGCCGTTTCGGGATAGGAGAGCGAGTAATCGAGCCTCAGGTCCTTTCGGGGATCGATGCCGGCGTCTTCGAGCAGGCGACGAAAGATGAAATCCGGCGTCGCGTCCTGGCCCGCGACATTGACCTGTCTGCCTCTCAAGTCCGCGAGCGCGGCTATGGTCGGATCCGAGCTCAGGAAGGAGACCATGCCGTCGCCGACGATGGCGGCGAGCCTGATCGGCACGCCGGCGTTATAGAGCTTTGCCGCGACGTTGACCGGCAATACGCCCGCATCGTACTCCCCCGAGATCAGCTTCGCTACCATGAGGTCGGCGCTCGGAGCCGCGATCATCAGTATGACGGTTCCATCGCCCGGATCGGGCGGCGTCTCGAAGAGCCTCGCCATGCCGATCCCCGATGGTCCCTTGAGAGCGGCGACGACGATCGGCCTCGGCGCGGCGTAGGCAGCGAGCGCGCCGATCGAGAAGACCGCGGCAAGCGCCAGCCTGGAACGGGCTCTGAGCATTCCTGACCTCCGATAGCATGATACTGCCGAGCGCTGGCCTTTTTCTATGTCTTCGGCTATATTCGAAAATGTGACCTGCGTGCAATGCGGCGAGCGCGAAGCCTTCGTCTTCATCAGGCGGAAAGGCGAGGGGGACGAGGGTTGCGACATCGCCCTCTGCGAATTCTGCGCCAAGGGCCGGGGCATAAGCGCCGGCAAGGGCAGTTTCGAGCTCAATATCGACGATCTGATCGGCGATGGCCTGGGCTCGTCGAGCGTTCCGGGCGCCGGCGTCGCCTGTCCCGGTTGCGGCCTCGAGCTCGGCGCGCTCAAGCGGGAGGCCAGGCTCGGCTGTTCTCGATGCGCCGACTCCTTCTTCGACGAAATTTCCAAGATCCTCGGGCGTAGGGCAGCGTCGGCGTCACGGCGCCCGAGCGGCGGCGACAGGGGGTCCCGTCCCGTCGCCAAGTCCGAGCGAGGGCGGCTGGATCGCGAGCTCGCGGCAGCGGTGGCGTCCGAGGATTACGAGGCGGCGGCCCGCCTTCGCGACGAGCTTTCCTGCTCGGTTCCCCTGTCCCTCCCTGCCGCGCCGAGGGCCTTCGTCGCTGCGCCGGCGGTTCTCGCCGCCGGCGATTTCCCCTTTGATCCCAGGGCCTTTTACGATGCCGAAGGGGCGGAGGACGACGTCGTGCTCCGCACTTCGGCGAAGGTATGCCGGAATGTCGACGCCCTTCCTTTCCCGGGATCTCCGAGCGGCCCTTCAGCCCCCTCACGCGCCGCGCTTCGCGGGAAGATCCTCTCCTACGGCCTATGGCGAGAGGCGACGATGGCCGGGCTCGGGCCCGTCGCGCGGCGCTCCCTTTCCGAACGCGGAATCGTGCCGCGAGGCTACGCGGCCGACGATGCCGCCCTCGTCCTTTCCGACGCGGAGGATTGCCTCTACGCCCTTCTCGACGATGGCGATCACCTTCGTGTCGGGAGCATGGTCCCGGGTCTCGATCCCTCGGGCGCCATCGGCAGGGCTCTCTCTTTCGCGGATCGGGTCGGCGAGGATTTCGTTTTCGCGCACAAGGACGGCATCGGTTGGATTTGCTCGAGGATCTCGGATTGCGGGATCGGCAGTACGCTTTCGGCCACGATTCACATACCCGCGATCGTCGCCGCCGGCATGCGGGATCGCCTCTTCAAGACCCTCCTGTCCGACGGCGCCGCGCTCAAGGGCTTCTATTCCTCGAGCGAAGAATCGGCAGGCTCCGTCTACGAGCTCCGGATCGATCCGTCGAACGCGGCCACGGTCGAAGAGCTCGCCGCGGAAATCCTCTCCGCCTTGGCCAAGGTGATCGCGGCCGAGAGGAGGGCGCGAGTCGAGATAGCGGAAAAAGGGCGCGATGCCCTTATGGATGCCGAAGGCAGGGCCTTCGGCATCGCGCGGCACTGCAGGCTCCTGGGCGCCGAAGAGGCGGCCTCGCTGCTTTCCGTCCTCCGCCTCGCCGCGCTCAGGTCCTCGCTGGTCGGCGCGGATCACCGCGTCATGGGATCGCTGCTCCAGGCCTTAGGCCCGGGCTCCGTCGCCCTGGCCTCCGGCCTGGACGAGATCCCGTCTCCGTCGACTCTCGATTCGCTGAGGGCTCGGCTGGTAAAGGACGTCCTGGCTCGTGCCGAATATGTAATCGAGGAGGGCGCCTGATGTTCAAGGGCTTGACCCATCGGGCTCAGCGGGTACTGACCGTTCTCGCGCAAGAGGAGGCGAAGCGCAGCAGGTCGGATCAGGTGATGCCGGAGCATATCCTCCTTGCGATCATCGACGAGGGGGAAGGAATCGGCTTCAAGGCCCTTCGCAGCCTGAAAATCGACACCCTGGAGCTGCGCGAGGAGCTCGATCGATCGATCGAAAAGCGCCGCTCGAGCGTAATAATCGGGGACCTGCCCCTTGCGCGTCGCTCGCGCTCCCTTCTCGAAGGGGCCGCCGAGGAAGCCAATATGTCGGGCTCCGACTATATCGGCACTGAGCACTTCGTCGTGGCCGCCGCCCGCGAGCAGGGCTCGGCCCTCGAGGCCCATCTGGCCCGGATCGGAGTCTACTACGAGCAGCTGCGCGCCGCCGTGCGCCTGCTGCGGGAGCCCCAGGCCGAGGAGCGCAAGGAGCGCGCCCCCGCGCGGCCGGAAAGCCGCGCCGAAGGCAAGTCCGCCTCGGGGAGCCGGACGCCCCTGCTCGACGAATTCGCGCGAGACCTCACGGCGTTGGCCCGCGAGGGCAGGCTCGATCCCGTCGTCGGACGCGAGAGGGAGATAGGCCGCGTCGTGCGGATACTCTCGCGCCGGACCAAGAACAATCCAGTCCTCGTCGGCGAGCCCGGCGTCGGGAAGACGGCCATCGTGGAGGCCCTCGCGCAGCGCATCGCCCGAGGCGAATCGCCCGAGGCCCTTTCCCGGAAACGCATACTGGCCCTCGACCTGGCCGCCGTCGTCGCGGGCACCAAATACCGCGGCGAGTTCGAGGAGCGCCTCAAGCGCATAATGAAGGAGATCGCCCTCTCCGGCGGGATAATCCTCTTCATCGACGAGATACATACGGTCGTCGGCGCGGGCAGCGCCGAGGGGACCATAGACGCGTCCAATATGCTTAAGCCCGCCCTTTCGCGCGGCGAGATACAGTGCATCGGGGCGACGACGCTCGACGAGTACCGGAAGCGCTTCGAAAAGGATGCCGCTCTCGAGAGGCGTTTCCAATCCGTCCTTATCGAGGAGCCGGGGCCCCTGGAGTCGATCGAGATCCTCGAGGGCATCAAGGCGCGGTACGAGGAATTCCACGGCGTCTCCTACACCAGGAGGGCGGTCGAGGCCTCCGTCGAGCTCGCCCGGCGCTATGTTTCGGACCGATTCCTGCCCGACAAGGCAATCGATCTCCTGGACGAGGCCGGGGCCCTCAAGAAGATCGGAGGGCCCGCGCGGCCTCCCGATCTGGCGGAGGTCGAGGCCGAGATACGCCACCTCACCGACGACAAGCTCGCCCTCGTATCCACGCAGAATTACGAGCGCGCGGCGGAGGTGCGCGACAGGGTCCGCAAGCTCAAGGCGCGGCTCGAGACGCTCAAGTCGGAGTGGGAGGAGTCCAGCCGGGACGAGCGGGCGAGCGTCACCGAGGAGGAGGTCCGGGAGGTCCTTTCAGAGGCCACCGGCATACCTCTCTCGCGCCTCGCCGAGGGCGACGCGGAGCGGCTCCTGAATCTCGAGCGCGAACTGCATAGGCGCGTGATCGGGCAGGACGAGGCCATAGGCACGATAGCCTCGGCGATTCGCCGCTCGCGCTCCGGAGTCTCCGACGGGCGAAGGCCCATGGGCTCCTTCATCTTCCTGGGGCCCACCGGCGTGGGCAAGACCCTCGTGGCCAAGAGCCTCGCCGAGTACCTCTTCGGATCGGAGGAGGCCCTTCTCAGGATCGACATGTCCGACTTCATGGAGAGGCACAACGCCTCGCGGCTCGTCGGCTCGCCGCCCGGCTACGTCGGCTACGACGAGGGCGGAATGCTCACCGAGCGCGTCAGGCGTCATCCTTACAGCGTCGTGCTCTTCGACGAGATAGAGAAGGCCCATCCCGAGGTCTTCAACCTCCTCCTCCAGCTGCTCGAGGAAGGGGAACTCCGCGACAACCTCGGCCATGCCGTATCCTTCAGGACCAGCGTGATCATCATGACGAGCAACGCGGGCGCGCGCGAGATATCCTCCAAGGGCCTCGGCTTCAGGCCCGAGGACAGGCTCCTCTCCTATGCGGAGATCAAGGGCTCGGCCCTCTCCGAGCTGAAGCGCCGCTTCAATCCCGAGTTCGTCAACCGCGTGGACGATATCGTGGTTTTCAAGCCCCTCGATAAGGGAGAGGCGAGGCAGGTGCTCGAGCTCCTCGTCACCGAGCTCTCGAGGCGACTCGGCGAGCGCGGCATAGCGCTCGACGTGAAGGAAGCGGCGAAGGACTACCTCGCCGCGAAGGGCTACGATCCCGCCTACGGAGCGAGGCCCATGCGACGCGTCCTGCAGTCCGAGGTCGAGGATCCCTTGTCGGCCCTGATACTCGAAGGCAGGCTTCCTCCGGGCACTTCGGCGTCGGTGGATCGCAAGGGCGAGGGACTCGCCGTGAAGGCCAAGAGGGCGAGGATCGCGAGCCCGCGGCCACCCGTGCCCATTTAGGCATCGTCGAGGCCGATTTCCTTTCAGTCCTTGTCCTCCTCGCCGATGAGGGAGCGGAGTTTCCTTATCCTCGAATCGTCGATCCTGATCGAGAGGTTCTTCTCGTGGCTTGGAAGGACCAGGCCCTTGGGTCCGTCCTTGGCGCGCCTCAGGTATTTGACGGAGGTATAATACAGCTCTCCGCCGCCGTTGGATCGTCCCTTGGAGTAATAAATCGCCAGATTGCCGGCGTCGAGCAGGATTTCGAGAGGAACGCTCTTGCCTTTTCGGCCTTTGATGAAGACATAGGATCCCGGCCAATCGCGGGCATGCAGCCAGAGGTCGGAACCCCGTACCTGCCTTCGCAGCAGTTCGTCGTTCTCCTTGGCGGAGCGACCGACGAGGATTGTCCATCCCGAAACTTCGAGAGACAGGCCGGGATGGGATCGCCTTTGAGCCGCGCCGCCAGCCGAGGGGCGCGAGGTTCCGCCCTTGGACAAGGCGCGCGCGATCAGGAGAGGTTCGCGCTCGCTTTCGAGATCGGCGAGCTCGAGAGCGAGCTCCTCGAGCGAGGCCTTGGCGTTCCCGATCTCCGATTCGAGGCCCTCGAGACCCGATTTGGCCTTTCTGTGGCGCTCGTAAAGCCCGCGCGCGTTGTCGACGACCGATATGCGGGGATCCACGGGGATGCGAACCCGACCGCCCGCGTAGAAATCCTCGCATTCGAGGTACTTGCCCTCGTAGCCCAGGTTCTGATTGGCCATGAGGATATCGCCCAGCTCGCGCAGGCGCTCGTGCTCGCGGAATTCGGCGGCCTTGGCGGACAGCTCCACGATGCGCTCTTCGAGCGACCGGGACTTCCTGCCGTAGCGCTCGCGGGCGGTCTCGAGGAGCTTCTCGCGGGAAAGCTCTCCGCCTCTTTCCGAATAATATGCCTCTATCCTCTCGTTGAAGCTCCCCGTCCCGGGCAGCTCGCGGATCTCGAACTCGCGCTCCGGACGGCCTTTCGTGGAGGCCGGGTCGCCGACGAGGCCCTCCTCGATCGCGCAGCGCTCTCCGGAGATTTCTCCCCTCCTGGGCCTCCGCGCGAGAGCGTCGACGACTATCCCCTGCTCGTCGACGAGGACGACGTTGCCGGCGCCGCTCCAGAGGCGGGCGTAGAGCGTCAGGCGCGAGAATTCGACCGTCTCGTTCCCTCCGTCATCGCTCGGGGCCGACCTCGGGACCGAGATCCCCAGCTTGACGATTCGCTCGCGGCCGATCTGCCCCACGGATTCGATGCGTCCGCCGCGCGCGCGGGAGCGCAGGCACTCCATGAACCGCAGCGGCCTCGTGGGTTTGGGAGGAGGGCTCGAGAGGGCGTGGACGCGGCAGGCGCCTTGGGCGATCGAGAAGAAGAGCTCGGTAGTCTTGCCGGCTCTATAGAGACCGAGGGAAAGGGAGTCGAAGCTGGGTTGGATCACGCGCTCGATCTTCGCACCCGTTACGTCGAGCTCGGAGAGGATGAGGTCGATTTCCTTCCAGTTCAGCGACATCATCTACCATGGCAATGCTTGTACTTCTTGCCGGAACCGCAGGGACAGGGGTCGTTCCGCCCGACCTTGGCCCCCGAGCGCACGACGGTCGCCCCCTCGGGGCGGGATGCCTCGGCGACCGCGGAGCCTCCGACCGAGCTGCCCGTGGCCGTCCCGCCGAACTGTCCCACCTGGTCGTGGGAAGAAGCCACCGAAACCGGCCTCACCGGCCGCGCCTGCCTCTCTTCGGGCGTCTGGATGCGCACCAGGAAGAGCCGCGTCGCGATCATTCGGCGGATGTCCTCGATCATGCGCTCGAAAATGTCGAAGCCCTCCAGCTTGTACTCGACCAGGGGGTTCTTTTGCGCGTACGAGCGGAGGTAGACCGCTTCGCGCAGGGCCTCCATGCCCTCGAGATGGTCGAGCCATTTGTTGTCGATGGCCTGAAGGTATTGGAATCGGATGAAGTGGTTGAGGTTGTCCAGGCCCGCGAATTCCAGCTTCTGGCTCAGGTCCTTTTCCAGCAGCTCGATGGCATGGGCGCGTATCGCTTCGGGGCTTTTGGCCTCGGGGGAGTCGACCCTGAAGGGCAGCTGTATGTTGAAGGTCTCCTTGAGTCCCGCCTGGAGATCGGAGTACGCGCGCGCGCCGTCCTTGCTCTGCGTCTCCTCGAAATTGGCGACGAGCTCGTCGGTCATCTCCTCCGCGGCCGTCTTCACGCGCTCGCTGAGCCCCTTGTCGAGCAGGATGGCGTTGCGCTGATCGTAGATGAATTTCCGCTGCTCGTTGAGGACGTCGTCGTACTCGAGGAGGTGCTTGCGTATCTCGAAGTTGCGCTCCTCGACCTTCTTCTGAGCGTTCTCGATCGTGCGATTGAGCAGGGGATGATAGATGGGCTCGCCCTTTTTCATCCCCACCCGGCTCATGAGTTTCTTGAGGTTCTCGCCGCCGAAGAGGCGCATGAGATCGTCGTCGAGGGAGAGGAAGAACTGGGACCTCCCCGGGTCGCCCTGGCGTCCCGAGCGTCCTCGAAGCTGATTGTCGATGCGTCTCGACTCGTGGCGCTCCGTACCGAGCACGTAGAGGCCGCCGAGGCTCCGGATCTCGTCGTAGTCCTTCCGCCAGCTCTCGTATTCCAGCGCGAGGGCCTTGTCGTAATCCGCGTCCGAGGCCTCGGAGCCCGAGCGCCTGCGCGCCCTGAATTCGGGATTGCCGCCGAGCTTGATATCGGTGCCTCGGCCGGCCATGTTCGTGGCTATGGTGACGGAGCCCTTCGCCCCGGCCTCGGCTATGATGAGAGCCTCGCGCGCATGGTTCTTCGCGTTGAGCACCTCGTGGCGGACTCCCTTGCGGGTGAGCAGGGCGGAAAGCCTCTCGGACTTCTCGATGGACACGGTGCCGACGAGTATCGGCTGACCCTTCTTATGGACCTCGGCTATTTCGTCGCAGATCGCGTCGAATTTTTCGGACTCGTCCATGAAGACCAGGTCGTCCTCGTCGGTCCGCACCACCGTGCGATTGGTGGGGATGACTACGACGTCCAGGTTGTAGATCTTCATGAATTCCGGCGCCTCGGTATCGGCCGTGCCGGTCATGCCGGAAATCTTCTTGTAAAGGCGGAAGAAGTTCTGGAAGGTGATGGTCGCCAGGGTCCGGTTACGCCTGGCTATCTTGATCTTCTCCTTGGCCTCGATGGCCTCGTGAAGGCCGTCGGAATATCGCCTTCCGTGGAGTATTCGCCCGGTGAATTCGTCGACGATCTGGACGAGTCCCTCCTGGATGACGTAATCGACGTCCTTCTCGAAGAGGATGTGTGCCTTCGCGGCCTGGGTGAAGTAATGGACGAACTCGAAGTTCCCCTCGTCGAAGATCGAGCCCTTGATGAGCCCCCGCTTCAGCAGGAGCTCCTCGATCTTGTTCATGCCCTCGGAAGTGAAGGAGATGCGCTTGCCCTTCTCGTCGATCTTGTAATCCCCCTCGAGGAGCTCGCCCTCGTCCTCTTTGGGGTATTCGCCGGTCTGGGGATCCTTCTTCACCTCGGCGAGCTGGGTCACCAGGCGGTTGACCTCGTTGACCTTGAAGGTATCGTCCTCGGCCGGGCCCGATATGATGAGGGGCGTACGCGCCTCGTCGATGAGTATCGAGTCGATTTCGTCGACGATGCAGTAGTTGTGCCCGCGCTGGACCTTGCCTTCGGGACTCCACGTCATGTTGTCGCGCAGGTAATCGAAGCCGAATTCGTTGTTGGTTCCATAAGTGATATCACAGGCGTATTGCGATCGCCGGATCTCGTTGTCCATGTTCGAGAGAATGACGCCCACCGAAAGGCCGAGGTAGCGGTGCACTCTTCCCATCCATTGCGAGTCGCGCTCGGCGAGATAGTCGTTGACCGTGACGATATGGACTCCGTCGCCGGAGAGGGCGTTGAGATAGGCCGCGCCGACCGACGACAGGGTCTTGCCCTCGCCCGTCTTCATCTCGACGATCTTGCCCTGGTGGAGGACGATGCCGCCGAGGATCTGCACGTCGAAGGGCCTCTCGCCGAGAACCCTCCTCGCCGCCTCGCGCACGAGGGCGAAGGCCTCGGGCAGGAGCCGATCGAGGCTTTCGCCTCCCTTGTATCGAGCCTTGAGCTTCTCGGTCTCCTCGGGGAACTGTTCCGGACGAAGCGCGATCGCCCAGGCTTCCTTCGCGTTCACCTCGTGAAGGGCGGGCAGGAGCGCTTTTACGTCGCGCTCCTTTTTCGTGCCGAAAAGCAGGGCGAGAATGTTAAAACTCATGACGAATAGAATACCTACATCGAAGAATGGGGGTCAAGCTCCGCCCGGACGCCGGGCTATTCGCTGTAGCCGCCCCCGGTGATTATCGGGTGCGAATGCGCGCCTTCCCAGAGGTAATCCGTCGGGTCGAGATAGCCTCTGCCCATGATCACCTCGTAATGGGTATGCGGTCCGGTGGAGAGCCCCGTGTTGCCGAGCACGCCTATGGCTTGGCCCTGCCTGACGGTCTGCCCGCTGTGCACGAGGATCCTCTCCATATGGCCGTAGCGGGTCATATAGCCGTAGGCGTGGGCCAATATCACGCAACGTCCGTAGCCCCCCTCGATGCCGGCGAAGATGACCTTGCCGTTCGCGGTGGCGTTGATCAGGTCGCCCGATCGGTATGTGGAGCAGTCGATGCCGGTGTGGAAATAATTCTGGCCCGTGAAGGGGTTGAGGTTATTCCCGAAAGTCGTAGAGATATGCCCTATATCGCCGACTATCGGCCAGATCGCGGGAACCGTCTCCTTGATCGAATCCATCTGTCCGAGCATCGAGCCGTATTCCGCGATCACGGGAGTCGTTTGATCGAGCCTGGCGCGGATCTCCGCCAGGGATTGGGCTTCGGCCTGGCGCTTGTTGAACAGGACCGACAGGACGGGCGGCTTTGCGGCCTTTACGCCTTCGATGGAGGCATCCTTCGCGACGATGGGCTCGAGCGCGGCCTGGAAGTCCCTATAGGCGCCGGAAAGGCGGCTCGTCTGCGTCTCGAGCGCGTCGAGCTCGCCTTGGGCCTCGGTGAGCCGGGCGTTCGAAACCCTGGCCCTGGCCCGCTCGCCGCCGAGGCCGGTCGTAAAGGCGAAGGCCATGATCACGATCGCCGCGCCGAGCATGGCCATTCCCGCCAAACCGAAGAGGGAGATGCGGATTCCGCGGGGCGGCGCCTCGTCGTGCGTGACGACGAGTATGGAAACGCTCTGACTGCCCCCCCTGATAAAATGCAGCCATCCCGCGAGGCTGCGTCGTGCCAAGACGATTACCGCGGCGGAGAATTTCTTGTAGACCGCCCGTTCAGCGCTCTTGTAGCGTCGCAGCAAGGATTGCATGCCTTCCTTCAGTATTGAGGATCACCCGTCGATTTTACGGCTTCGCGCCATCCATGTAAAGACGGCGGCGTTGACATGCCTCCGAGTAGGGCGATAAAACCTATCTATGATTCCGATCACGCTCCGCAGGGGCGCGTTTCCCATGGCCTGCGCCATGGCGGCTTTTCTCCTCGCCGCCTGCGTCGCGGGGGAGAAGCCCGGCGTCGCGGTCAAGCGGGAGCAGCTCTTCACCCTCGGCTACGGTCCGGCCGAGGATCAACTCGATCTCTTCCAGACGGATCGCGGCAGCGCCTCCCTCAAAACCTGTCTTACGATGAGCGAGGGCATATTCTATATATCCAATGGCGCGGGCGCGAAGCTCGTACGGTACTCGTCCTTCGGCGATCCGCTTTCCATGATCTACAATGCCGACGGGGCCTCCGAACCGGTGGTGCTCAGCCCGGTTCCCGCCGGGATCGAAGGAAAGGGCCCGAGCGTCTCCGCGGACCCCGAGGGGCTCGGACGGAAGGCCATCCCCTATCCTTTCAGGGAGGTCGGGGAAATAGCGGTCGACTCGCAGCAAACGATCTACGTGGAGGACCGCCTTCCGCCGGAGCGACGCGTGCAGGACAAGGATTCGGGAGCCTTCCTCGACCACGTCGTGCTCCGCTTCGGCAAGGACGGCCGGTTCATGGATTATCTCGGCCAGGAGGGGATAGGCGGTACGCCTTTTCCCTTCATACTCGGCCTGTACGTGACGTCCTCGGACGACTGCGTCGTCGTCTCGATGACGCAGTCGAGCTGGCTCGTCCATTGGTTCGACAAGAGCGGAATCCTGGTAAGCTCCCTCAAGCTGAGGAGGGACGCGCTTCCGATGCCCGACAAGGAGCCGGGATTCGTAGCCTCGCTCGATAAGATCGTCCCCGACCTCGGCGGAAGGGACCTCCTCATCAAGGTCGATTATTATAGGCAAATCATGGATCCCGTCGCCAAGGCTCCGGCGGGCGTCGAATTCACGAGCTCGTGGATATATCGCATGGACCTCGCCGACGGAAAGTACGTCGACCGATGGCAGATACGCGCCCTCGAGAAGACCGCGAAGGGCGCCAACGGCCGTAACGTGAAATTCGCGCGCATACCTGCCTTCCTGGGGGTCGCCGGAAGGGCCTTCTTCTTCATCTACGCCAACGACGACGGAAGGACCTATATCTCCACCTTCGACAGGATCACCCGCCAGACCGCCCGATACGCACTGGACATCGCGGCCGACGAGCTCTTCTACAACGCGTTCTACCTATCGCGGGAAGGCGTGCTGTGCGCCATTCTCGCCACCGAATACGAGGCGAGGATCGTGTGGTGGCGCTTCGATAAGCTCCTCGGGGTCGACGGGGGCTTGGTGAAATGAAGGGTCTCGTCGCCTGTTCCGAGGCCGCGAGGCTCGACGCCGCCGTAGCGGAGCGAGCCGCCGTCCCGCCGCTCCTCCTTATGGAGGATGCCTCGCTCAGGCTTTGGGACGCTCTTTCCCCGCTGGCGGCCTCTCGCGGAGCGGGCCATTCGGGAGGCCTCGTCGCGGTCTGCGGCTCGGGCAACAACGGGGGCGACGCCTTGGCCGTCCTTCGTCACGCGCGCTTCTCGGGCGCGAAGCGGGTCGCAGCCGTCCTCGCGGGCGGGCTCGGCGGGCTCGGCGAGCTCGCGTCGATTCACGCCGCCTCGCTCAAGGCCCTCGGCGTTCCGGTCCTCGAATGGAACGGGGACAGGCGGTCCTGCGAAGGAATCCTCGCCGAAGCGGCCCTGGTCATCGACGGGATTTCGGGCACCGGCCTCGAGGGCCGCCTGCGCGAAGAACTCTCATCCCTCTTGGACGCGCTTCGAGGCGGAGCTCCCATCGCGTCGATAGACCTTCCTTCGGGTCTTTCCGACTCCTTCGAGGACGGCTTCCCGCTGATTCCGGCCGCCTGGACCCTCTCGGTGGAGCCCCGCAAGGCCTGCCTGTATTTCCCGAGCGCGAGGTCGTCGTGCGGAGAGATACTACCCATCGTCGGAGTCTTTCCCGAGGACGCGGCGATCGTGACTCGAGCCGCACTCCTCGAGGCGAAGGACCTGGACTTCCTCGCCCCCCTGCCTCCCGAGACGGCGTATAAAGGCGAAAGGGGCAGGGTGGCGGTTTTCGCGGGATCGGTGGGCGCGAGCGGAGCGGCCGTACTCTCCTCGAAAGCCTGCCTCGCGGCCGGCGCCGGAATCGCGGCCCTCTTCGCGTCCCCCGAGCTCTACCCCATCGCGGCCTCCATGCTCGACGCCGTGATGGTCAAGCCCGAACCGGAGCCGGAGGATGGAGCCTTCGACGGGGCGAGATGGGATTCCATCCTCGTCGGCCCGGGCTGGGGCAAGGGGCCGTCGCGGCAGAAGAGGCTCAGGGCCCTCCTGGGTTCAGGCCTTCCCGCCGTTCTCGACGCCGACGCGATAAGCCTGTATCGCGAGCTCCTCGATTCGGGCTTCTCTCCTTCCTCGCCGGTCGTCCTTACTCCGCACCCCGGCGAATTCGCCGCCCTCACCGGCATCGGTCCCGAGCTTTCCCTGGCCAACCCGGCGAAGGCGCTGGCCGAGGCGGCGAAGGCATTGAAGGCCGTGATCGTGCTCAAATCCCAGGTAACCTGGATCGCCTCGCCCGACGGCGAGCTCGCGGCATGGGACGGCATGGAGAGCGCGCTGGGAACGGCCGGCTCGGGCGACGTCCTCGCGGGCCTCGCGGCGGGGCTGCTTGCGGGAAAGGCGGCGCGGTCGCGCCTCGACCATGCCGCTCCGAGCCCGTCCGACGCTTTCTCGTCGGCTTGCGCCGCGGTGATAGCCCATGGCCTCGCGGGTCGGGCGGCCCGCCTCGCGCGCGGCTGGTTCGAGGCCGGGGCTATAATAGAAGGAGCGGCCAAGATCCTCGGTTCGAGGGCCGCGTCCCGTGCGGGCTCTCCGCCCAGGGAACTTTTACCTTGACCGGCGCCCGCCCGTATTCTACAGTAGCCCCAACAGAATGGAACGATCAGTAGCGGGAATACTTCTCCGAGAAGGTAAAGTCTTTATCGCTAGAAGGGGCTTGGCCGGCAGCTTCAGCGGGTTCTGGGAGTTCCCCGGAGGCAAGGTCGAGCCCGGCGAGAGCGACGAGGAAGCCCTGGTCCGGGAGTTCGGCGAGGAGTTCGACCTCCCGATCGACGCCAAGAAGCTTCTCGGCGAGATCGTCTTCCCCCATCGAGGCAAGGATAGAGTCCTCGCCGCCTGGCTCATAGAGCTGGAGTCGAATCACGGGCCCAGGCTGCTCGAGCATTCCGAGATCGCCTGGAAGGGCTCCGCCGAGCTCGAGTCGCTGGGCTTCGTGGATTCCGACCGGAAGCTTCTCGAGTTCATCCTGCCCTTGCTGAAGCCCTAGTGTCCTGTCATATTCGCTTCGCTCAACGTCCGGCCGGCTAAAGCCCGACCGCATGGCCGGGAGCGGATCGGGCTTTAGGCATCCCGTATATGACAGGACACTAGTCCTCTCCTTCGCCGTCGAAGAGGCCGAGCTCCGCCTTTTCCTCTCCCTCCTCGCCGCTCGAAGTTCCGAGGAGCAGCTCGACCTTGCCCTGGATCCTGTCGAGGTCGCGCTCCAGGCCCTTCGAGAGCTTGATGCCCTCCTCGAACACCGCGACCGCGTCCTCGAGGGGGAGGTCCGGCTCCTTGATCTTTTCCGCCAGCTCTTCCAATCGCGCGAGCCTCTCCTCGAATTTCTTCACGGCAGCACCTCCATCGTCTTCGCTATCGCGCCGCCCTTCGCGAAGGAGATCGCGACGTCCTCTCCCGGCGACAGGGCCGAGGCGTCGCGCAAAGCGCCGCCGCCGGCCGCCGGCCTGACTACGGAAAAGCCGCGGGCCATGACGGCTTCGGGGCTCATCGCGGCGAGATCCCGCGACGCGAGCTCGAGTCGGCGCCTTCGCGACTCGAGCGCCGCCGCCCCTCCGCGTTTCAGCTCTTCCGTCGCTTCGTCCAGGCGACGAGCCGACGGCATGAAGACCCGCATGAACCGCGCCTCCACCGCCGAGGGCTCGAAGCGGCCCACGAGAAGGCGGGCCCTGTCCATCCTCGAGCGCATCGCCGTCTCGAGCTCGACCTCGAACTGGCCGACCTCCCGCGCAAGGGCGGTCCTGCTCTCCGATACGAGCTCGGCCGCGGCGCTCGGCGTCGGGGCGCGAAGGTCGGCGGCGAAGTCCGAGAGGGCCCAGTCGATCTCGTGGCCCACCGCGCTGATGACGGGTATGGCCGACGCGGCGATGGCCCGGACCACGAGCTCGTCGGAGAAGGGGAGGAGGTCCTCGAGCGAGCCGCCGCCCCTGCCTACTATGAGCACCTCCCCGAGAGCCAGGCGGTTGGCGGCCTCGATCTGGGCGGCGATCTGGGCGGCCGCGCCCTCGCCCTGCACCGAGGCGGGCAGGACGACCACGTCCAAGCCGGCGTTCCTCCGCTTGAGGACGTTGAGTATATCGCGGATCGCCGCGCCGGTCGGCGAAGTCACGACCGCCACTCGGGAGGGAAAGCGCGGAAGCGAGCGCTTCCGGGAATCGTCGAAGAGACCCTCCGCGGCGAGGGCGCGCTTGCGCGCCTCGAGCATGGCGAGGATGTCTCCCTCGCCGGCGCGCTCGAGCCTCTCGACGATCAGCTGGTATTGGCCGCGGGCGGCATAGACCGACATGCTGCCTCGCGCCCGCACCAAGAGGCCGTCCGCGGGCTCGAAGCCCTGCGTCTTGTAGCGGTAGCGGAACATCACCGCCTGGAGCATGGCTCCCCGGTCCTTGAGGGTGAAATACAGGTGACCCGAGCTCGCCGGCCGGCAATTGCTGATCTCGCCCTCGACGAGGACCGAGGGCAGGGAACCCTCGACTATCTCCTTGACCAGGGCGGTGAGCTCGGACACGCTAAGCGGCCGTTCGATATCGTCCATGACTCCGCAACGATACGGCAAGGCCCCCCGCTGGCGCAAGACCGGCCGAACCGACTATACTGTCTATGCATGGATCCACGCGACCTTCCCGTCTATCAGCAAAAGGGGCGCATACTAGAGGCGCTCGAGGGCCACCAGGTCATCGTCGTGGAGAGCCCGACCGGTTCGGGCAAGACCACTCAGCTTCCGGTCATTCTCCACGAGGCGGGCTATTCCCGGAACGGCCTCATAGGCGTGACCCAACCGCGGCGCATCGCCACGCTCTCGGTGTCCGACTTCATCGCGAGGCAGCTCGGCGTCAAGGTCTCCGGCCTCGTCGGCTACAAGATGCGCTTCGAGGACAGGACGAGCGACGGAACGGCGATCAAGATAATGACCGACGGGATACTCCTCCAGGAGATGAAGCTCGATCCGGCCCTCTCGCGCTACGGGATCATCATGGTGGACGAGGCCCACGAACGGAGCCTCAACATCGATTTCATCCTGGGGCTCCTGAAGCGGGTCCTCGAGTCGAGGCCCGAGTTCAAGGTCATCGTCTCCTCGGCGACGATCAACGCCGAGGTCTTCTCCGAATACTTCGGCGAGTGCCCCATCGTCAAGATAGAGACTTCGATGTTCCCCGTCACCCTCGTCTACGATCCGCCCCTGCCCGATGGCGCGCAGCCGAGCGGAGGTTCCGACGAGGCAATGCAGGCCAAGATCGACGAGATCGTGTCGCGCATCGTCTCTGAAAAGCGGGAAGGTGACATCCTGATCTTCCTGCCGGGCGAGAAGGCGATCAAGGAATGCATGAAAAGGCTCGCCTTCGGTCCGGCGGGGTCCAGGCTCCACATCATCCCCCTCTATTCGAGGCTCGGGAAGGACGAGCAGGAGCGAGTCTTCGAGAAGGCCCCCCTGTTCAGGACCAAGGTCGTCATATCGACCAACATCGCCGAGACCAGCGTCACGATCGACGGCATCACCAGCGTGATAGACTCGGGGCTGGCGAAGCTCAACTACTATAATCCCAGGACCTTCACCTCGAGCCTCATAGAGACGCCCATCTCCAAGGCTTCTTCCAACCAGCGCAAGGGGAGGGCGGGCCGTACCCGGCCGGGCAACTGCTATCGCCTCTACTCGAGGGCCGACTTCGAGAACCGGCCGCTCTTCACCACGGAGGAGATCTATCGCACCGATCTCACCGAGGTCCTGCTCCGGATGGCCGAGCTCGGGATAGCGGAGTTCGAGCGCTTCGAGTTCATCGCCGCGCCCTCCAAGTCGGGCATCGCCGGCGCGATCGACGCGCTCAGCCTCCTCGACGCCCTCAACCCGGACAGGAGCCTCACCAGGGTCGGCGAGATGATGTGCGCCTTCCCCCTCCTGCCGCGCCATTCCAGGATCATCGTCGAGGCCGTGCTCTCCTATCCCGACGTGATCGACGAAGTCCTCATCGCCGCCAGCTTCCTGTCGACGATGAGCCCCTATATCCTCCCCCCGGGCGAGGAGATGGAGGCGAGGCGGGCCCATCACGCCTTCCGCGACCCCGCCGGCGACTTCATCTCGTACCTGAAGATGTTCGCCTCCTTCCGCGCCGCTCGCGACCCGGGGCGCTGGTGCGAGCTGAACTACCTGGACGAGCGCACGATGTTCGAGATAGTGAGGATCAAGGAGCAGCTTGAGCTGATCGTATCGGACCTGGGCATGCCCATCTCCGGCGGAGGCAGCATCGACGATTATCTCTGCTGCGTGAGCAGGGGCCTCATCCAGTTCGTCTGCGTGCGCCAGGATCGGGGACTCTTCCGTTCCCTGACCGCCGAAAAGGTGCAGATCCATCCGGGCTCCGTCATGTACAGGGAGAATCCGCAGTATATAGTGGCGGGCGAGATCGTGCGCACGACGCGGATGTACGCCATGTCCGTCTCGCCGCTTCGCCGCGACCTCCTCGCGCGCATCTCGCCGCGCCTAGAAAGCCTGATCGGCAGGGGCGTCGCGCGCGACGTCGCGCGAGGCGCGGCGCGAGGCGCGGCGGAGCGCGCCTTCGGCGCCGAAGCGCAGGACCGCGACCGCGGCTCGAAAAGGGCCGCGCCGACTCGGGAAGAGGCTGCCGAGGCCTCGGTCGATAGCCGGCGTCGCGAGCGCGACTTCACGAACAAGGTAAGGATCGCGTCGGAGCTGTTCGACCTCAAGCTGGACAAAAAGAGGAAAAAGCTGGTCGAATTGGAATGGCCGCGGCTGCTCAAGGTCCGCGATGCTCTGGATCGCGATTCC
This sequence comes from uncultured Spirochaetota bacterium, assembly GCA_963778775.1. Lineage (GTDB taxonomy): Bacteria > Spirochaetota > Spirochaetia > Treponematales > Rectinemataceae > UBA1306. The sequence continues at coordinate 31,730 of CAVZVX010000055.1, forward strand.
CTGGCGCTTTATAAGGGCATGAAGGGGGTGGTGCTGCTGGGCCGGCAGCGACTTCTCGACGGGGAGAGGCTCGACCTCATCCTTAAAATAGCCCCCTGGCTCGACCTCGAGTCGGACCTGGGTCGGGAATGGCCGCGCAAGAGCAATTTCGACGCGAAGGAGGATCTCGCCTCGCTGATCGCCGCGCTGGACCACGTCATGCAGGTGTCCCGGGCGAGGGAC
>CAVZVX010000056.1:0-22530 GCA_963778775.1 uncultured Spirochaetota bacterium
GATGTATTGCTTCAAGAAGGTTCTCTTCGTATTCGAGCGCGTCTATTACCGAGTCGACGAGATTTCCGACGTCATCGCCGGGACTCCGGACGAAAAGGCAATGGTGCGACCCGGGCAAACGGCCGGCGACTTCCTGGCGAAAGTCAAGGCCGAGCGGGAAAATCTCGCCGCCGAGGTCGCCCGCTTCCGCTATATCGAGACCTTATACGGGGAGAGGAATCCCGAGGGCGACGCATTCTCGAGCGACGACGATTTCTTCGGCTCCTCAAGCGGATTCTAGGATCCCTCTCGGCCGTCCAGGAATCCTCGGGCGAACTCCAGGAAGGCCTGGACGTCATTGAAATCGCTCGCTATCCCGAGGGATATCCTCACCGCCCCCGTGGACTTCCCGTCGATGCAGTCGCGGAAATCGTCTATCGTGAGCCGCTTGGCGTGGGCGGGGCTCGTGAAGCAGGTCGCGAGCTCGTCGCGGGAAATGCCGAGGGCGATCTCTCCCGCGCCAGGGTTGCAGAAGCATCCGGTGCGGAGGGATATGCCGCGCTCGTTGGCCTTCGCCTCGATGACTCTATGGTCGATGGGCGCGCCCTTCGAATCCGCGAAGTTGAGGGCGACCGCGCCGCCGCGGTCTTTCGTGTCCAGGGGCCCGTAGACGCTTACGAGGGGGCGGCCGTTGGAGTGCCTCATCGACGTTATGCGCTCCAGGAGCCATCCCACCAGGGCCTCGACGCGGCCGTGGACCTTGTCGACGCCGACTTCGGCAAGGTGGTCGAGGCCGATCCTTACCGCGGGCAGGCCGAGGAAATCCACCGTCCCGTCCTCGAAGCCGGCAGCGCCTTCCGAAAGGTAATAGCGATCGCCCTGAACGGACGCGACGGTGATCGTCCCGCCGGCGAACCATGGCCGCCTGAGGCGGGAGAGCGCCTCCCTCCTCGCGATGAGGGCGCCGACGCCCGTCGGGTATCCGAACATCTTGTAGAAGGAAAGGGCGACGAAGTCGGGCTTGCACGCCGCTAGGTCGAGGCGATTGGTGGGAGCGTAGGCGGCCGCATCGAGGAGGACGTCCCAGCCGCGTGCCTTGGCCTTCGCGACCCACTCGAGAGGGTGCTGGACCGAGGAGAAGTTGGATTGCGCGGGGAAGGCGAACAGACATGAGCCCGAATCGGGGCGCGCGCCGAGCGCCCCTTCGATTCGATCCTCGGGGACGCGCAGATCCGGAAGCTCGACGGGGACGTAGACCACGTCGGCGCCGCGCGCGCGGGCGAACTCCCTGATGCCGTTGACGGAGTTGTGGTTGTCGAAGGTGAGGAGGAAACGGCCCGCTCTTTCGCCCGGCGGGCCGAAGGGATAGGATTCGCCGACGAGCTTCAGGGCTCCCGAGGCGTTCTCCGTGAATATCACTACGTATTCTTCGGGTTTCGCGTTGAAGTACTCGAGAGTGCGCGCGCGCGCGCCCTCGACCAGGACGGTCGCCGCCTGCGAGCTCGGATTGGCGGAATGGGGGTTGCCGAATACGGCCCCCCGGAGCAGGCGGGCGTGCGCCGCGATTTGCGATTCGCCGTAGAGCCCGGCGCCGGTATAGTCCAGATAGACTTGAGCGCGCCTATCCAGGCGGGAATAGTCTCGAGAGCGCAGTTCGTCGATGGCGGCCGTACCCGCGTAGGACGGATAGCGCCCTATGAACTCTTCGTAGTTCCCATCGCCCATGGCCAGGATATATCACGCGCCGTCGCGATGTTCAAGTCCGGCCTCGCCGAAGGCATCGTCCGTTCTTCGGCGACCGGCGGATCTCTCTCGCCTCGCCGGAGAATCGAGCTGCGAGACGATGGTCCCGCCGAGCATCAGGGCTCCCCCTACGGCGAGCCGGGAAGTGAGCTGCTCGCCGAGGAGGATGATGCCGCCTATCGCGGCGAAGAGGGATTCCATGGAGAGTATGATGGATGCATGGGCGGGATGCGCCGTCCGTTGCGCGAATATCTGCAGGGTGAAGGCGACGCCCGTCGAGAATATCCCGCCGTAGAGTATGGGCGCGGCGGCCTCGAGAGTTCCGGCGAATGGAGCTCTTTCGAGTCCCAGGGCGCCCGCGAGGCTCAATAGCGAACAGACAAGGTATTGGCCGATCGCCAGCTCGAGAGCGTCCATGCGGCTCCCGTAGCGCCCTACAACGAGGATATGGAGGGTCCAGAACAGAGCCCCCGCCAACTCGAGGAGATCGCCGCGCGACATCCTGAAGCCCGAGCCGATGCTGAGCATATAGAGTCCCGCGAGGGCCAGGACGGCCCCGACCCAGATGCGAAGCCCCGATCGCCTCCCGAAGGCGAATCCGACGAGGGGTACGAGGACGACGTAGAGGCAGGTGATGAAGCCCGCATTGCCCGCGGTCGTCGTGACGAGGCCCGTCTGCTGGAGGCTGGTGCCGCAGAAGAGCGCGAAACCCGTTATCGAAACGTAGCCGAGCTTCCTGGCGAGGCCGGGTCGGGGCCCGCCCGAGGGACCGGCCGCGCGGCTCCGCCGCCGCAAGGCGACATAGAGAGGCAAGACGGTGAAGGCGCCCACCGCGAAGCGCACCGCGTTGAAGGCGAAGGGGCCGACGTTCCGCATGCCGCTCCTCTGCGCGGAGAACGCCGTCCCCCATATGGCGGCGGTGAGGAGCAGGAGTCCGTCCGCCTTCAGCGCGGCCTTCGAGATTTTCATGGGTCCGAGCCTATCCGGCGCGAGGCTTGCGGTACAAGCCCCGCGCCGATAAGCTTGCCTGTCATGGCGATCCACGCGCTGCGAGGCCTGTCTTCCATAGTACCCTTCCGCTACCTCAAGGCGCGGGAGATCGACTCCCTGGAAGCCGATTGCTCCTTGAGACACTATGCCCGGGGCGAGTATTTCATCCGTCAAGGCGACGAGGCTTCGGACGAGGTCTTCGTGCTGCTCGACGGATCGGCCGAGTCGGTGGACGAGGAGAGGAACCCTCCCTTCAGACTCAATGTCATAGATTCGGGCTCCTACTTCGGCGAGCGTTCCTGTCTCTTCGACGCGCCGCGCCTGTTCGCTGCGCGGGCCCTCGAGCCTTCGACCTGCCTCGTCATCCCCGGAGGGCGCTTCCTCAAGCTCCTCGCGTCCTCGCGCTCGTTCGCCCAGGCCTTCGGCACCAAGCTCCGCGATGGGCTGGGCCTCTTCGACGCCTTCGACCGCTTCAACGCCGAGCTTTCGCGCGCGGCGGGCCTCGGCCATATCGAGATCCGCCGCCTGGTCGAGCTGTACAAGGCCCTCGAGCCCGCGCTTCACCCCTACGCCTCCGACGAGGCCAGGATCGACTGGGGCGCACTCGCCTACGCGGCGCGGCGCCTGCCCGAGAACGTCACCCGGAGCTTCGTCTTCCTCCTCACCGACAACCTGCCTACGGTCTACGCGAAGGTCGAGCTCCTCTTCCCCTTCGTCCCCACCGAAGCCCGCCACCGCTTCGTCTACGAGATGATGCCGGGCAAGGACATCGTCCTCGTGCGCGACGGGCTCTCCGACCTCGCGGATTTCGTGACCTGCCTCTGCGCCTTCGCCGTGGAGGCGCGCAAGCTGCGCTACCGACTCAACCATCCCGATCTGATCCGCGAGATCTCGCGCATCGGCGCATCAGGGGCGCCCCTCGATCGCATGCCCTTCGATGCGGAGGAACGCGCCCGGATCCGCCGCATCTGGTCGGCCGGAGCCGAGGATAGGGTGCGCGAAATCGTCTTCCACCGCCAGGCCTATTCGGTCGACGTACGCAAGCAGGTGAACAATTTCAACGGCCGCTTGTCGGAGCTCTGGGCCGATCAGGTGGGAGAGGCCGCGGAACGGCTGACCGGGAAGCGCCCGAGCGACTTCCCCGACGATCTCGAAGTCCATATCGTCTCCTCCAATACGCATTCGGTCTCCAACTGCCTCAATCCCTACTTCTCGCGCCGGAAGGACGCCATTCTCGAGTGGGCCGAGGGCCAAGGCCTTCGAGCGAGCGCGTTCTCGAGCGGCGACGGACGCGAAGGCGCTCGCGAAGACACATGGCCCGATCCCTCCGACGAGGTCTACTACCTCTCGAGGCCCTATCTCGAGGCCCATCCCGAGGCGAGGCGCGAGCTCGAGGCGGCGGAGGCCGAGCGCGGCATCGCGCGCCTGCCCGAAACGGTGACGACGGGAATCTCGGTCCAGCTCATCGAAGCCGCCAGCATCTGCGAGGGTCGCTGCTCCGAGCGTTCCTTCGTTATCAACATCGATTACGCCTTCGGCGAGCAGGCCGAGGAGATCATGCGGACCCTTCTCCTCCTCTTCGGGCGCAACGTCCGGAGCATCAACGTGCTCGGGAAGGCCGGCTCCTTGGTCGGCGCCCGCGGCGACGTCATAGCCCCGACGGCCTTCATCGAGCAGTCGAACGACGCCTTCCAGCCCTTGGCCGGGGAATCCCCAGAGGCGCTGAGGCGGCTTCGAGCCGCCCTCCCGGGGAGGAATGTCCATACGGGCCCCCTGCTCACGGTCGGCGGAACCCTCCTGCAGAACCGCGCCATGCTCCAGTTCTATCGCAGGATCTGGGGCTGCATCGGCCTCGAGATGGAAGGCATCTGGTACCTGCGGGCCGTGCTCGAGGCGGAAGGGCTCGGGGTGCTCCGGCGGGACGCACGCAGGCGCTTCCTCTACTACGTGAGCGATCTCCCCCTCGAGGCGGGGAGCAATCTCTCGGAGCGGCTATCGCCGGAAGAAGGGATCCCGCCGCTTTACGCCATTACCAGGGAAATGCTCGACGGGCTTTTCGAGGGATGATGAATATTCCCCCGAATCGAGCCGATATTGGAAAGGATGCTTGACAGGATCGGCAGCGCCGCGATAAGAGGCTTCGACGAATTCCTCTACAGCTTGGGCTTCTTCGTCCAGGTGCTCAAGGAATCCGCCCTCCTCTTCCGCCGCGGCCAGGTGGGATTTCACGTCCTCGTAATGCAGATCCTGTTCACGGGGATCGAGGCTCTGGGCATAGCCGCGGCCATGGCCCTCGCCATAGGCGCCGCGATAAACCTCATAGGCTCCTCCCTCCTCGCCGAATTCGGCCAGGGAAAGCTCATGTATACGATCCTCATCGTGGTCATAGCGCGGGAACTCGGTCCCCTGTTAACCGCCTTCATCGTCATCGCCCGCTCGGGCACGGCCATAGCGACCGAGCTGGGCGGGATGGCCGTAGGGCACGAGATCGAGGCCTACGTCGCCGTGGGCGTAAACCCGATCTCATACCTCGCGGCGCCTCGCTTCCTCGGCGTCGTCGTCTCCATGCTCGTGCTCGATATCTACTTCAACGTCTTCGGCCTCATGGGCTCCTTCGCCGTCGTACAGCTCCTGCGCCCCATCGGCTTCGAAGAGTACTTCCGCAGCCTTTTTGCCGCGCTCACCCCGGGCGACCTCCTCCTGGGCTTCGCGAAAAGCCTGGTGTTCGGCGTCATCATTTCCGTGGTCTCTCTCTATCGAGGCTTCGCCGTCGAGGGATCGGTAACCGAAGTGCCGGTCGCGGGGATCAGGGCGGTAGGATCAAGCTTCATGCTCTGCATCCTCGCGGAAGTCGTCATGACGGCGATCCTATACCTGGGCTAGGGCGATGGCCGGCGTTCCCGAATTGGAGCTGCGCGACCTGGGCTCGGTGCGCAGCAGCTACGAGGCCTTATGCGGCGTGAGCCTGTCGCTCCAGCCGGGCGAGACCTTGTTCGTGATGGGCGGGTCGGGCTCGGGTAAATCGATACTCATAAAGACGGCGGCGGGCATAGCGCTCCCGACTGAGGGCGACGTTCTCTACAAGGGCAAGCCGCTCTCCCGCCTCACAAATCGCGAAATGGCCGCGTTCAGGAAGGCCTCGGGCTTCGTCTTCCAGGACGCGGCTCTCTGGTCCAACCAGAGCATCTTCGAAAACCTGGCCCTGCCGGTCCGCCTTCATGAACCCTCCTGGGACGCGGCCGAGGTGGAGCGCGCCGTGAGGCGGGCCGCCGAGCTCGTCGGCTATGCGCAGGAGCTGCGCGCTCGGCCCTCCGAGCTCTCTTCGGGCGAGCGCAAGCTCGTCGGCCTCGCCCGCGCCCTCGTCCTCGATCCGGAGCTCCTCTTCATGGATGATCCCACGTCGGTACTGGACGAGGCATCGGCGGCGCGCATGCCCGGGATCATCGATTCGCTGAAGTCGCGGGGGCGGAGCATCCTCGTCGCAAGCGCCGTCTCGGAATTCGCGTCCCGATGCGCCGACTCCATCGCGGTGCTCTTGGACGGCAGGCTCGCGGCCTTCGGCAGCTACGCCGAGGCGGCCGCCTGGACCGATCCCCTCGTTCGCGACGTGACGGGAAGGCTCAAGCCCCGAGCGGCGGAGGCTTGGGCGGGCGGGCTTGCGGGCGCCTGGGTGAACGCCATAGCCGACGGGCCGGCGATGGCCGGAGAAGAAGACGAAGACCTGGGGAAGGACGGCAGATGAGATTCAGGATCAAGCACGCCGACAAGATCGTCGGCCTTTTCGTGATAATAGCCGCGCTCTTCCTCGCGGTCGGGATAATCCTGCTCGGCGCCAATCAGCGATGGTTCTCGAAGGACATCCGATTCACGACGCGCCTCGCCTCTGCGGCTGGGGCCTCGCCGGGCACGGCGATCATGATGCGGGGCTTCCAGGTCGGCAAGGTCACCAAAGTGAGCCTCAACGCCGCGAACCAGGTGGACGCCGAGTTCGTCATATACGACGACTATTATCCGAAGGTCAGGACCGACTCCTTGCTCGAGATCGTCACCTCGCCGATCGGCCTCGGGACGCAGCTCCTCTTCGATCCGGGGAAGGGCGAATCCCTCATGCCCGCGGGCAGCTTCATCCCCCTCGCCGATTCGGACGAGGGCAGGGATCTCATCGAGCAGGGCCTCGTGGACATCCCGCAGAAGGACGATACGATCACGCGTCTCCTGGCCGGGATCAACCCCCTCATCGAAAACGCGAACAGAACCGTGGTCACCATCAATCGCACGCTGACCGAGATCAACCGCGCCCTCGCCGGCCAGAGCTCGGGACCCCTCGGATCGATCGTGACAAAGGCCTCCGACGCCGTATCCAACGCCGACGGAATGATCGCCGACGTCTCTTCGCAGGCGACTCAGCTCGTGTCCAAGGCCAATGGCCTCGTCGATTCCGTAGACGAGATAGCGAAGAACCTCGCGGCCACTACCGCCGCCATGCGCGATCCGACGGGGCTGATACCCAGGCTCCTCGACGCGAAGGGATCGCTCAAGACCTTCCTGGACGACAAGAACGCCCTGTACGACGGCATCGACGGGAGTATCGTCGAGCTGCAAAAGACCCTGAAGAACGTTCAGGACATCTCGGCCTCGCTGAACGGCCAGATGCCTTCGATCGCGCTGACGATAGACGAGGGAAGGGCCGCTATCAAGCAGGCCCAGGACGTGCTCATCGGGCTCAAAAACAACCCGCTCCTGAAAGGCGGCATCCCCGAGCATCCCGAGCGCCAACCGCTCAGTCAGAGCATGAGGGAGGAAGGCTTAGAATGAATCGCCCGAAAGAAGGGCTCCGGCTGTTCGCCCTCTCGGCCATCGCGGCAGCCGCGATCGTCCTCGGCGGCTGCTCGTCGGCGCCCAAGCCGCCCGACGCTCTGTTCGACGAGCGAAACAAGGCCGCGGAGCTGGCCAAGATGGGCGACGGCTTCATGACCAAGGGGCAGTACGTGCAGGCCCTGCAATATTACGAGGACGCGCTCAAGTCGGGCTCGTCGGTGGACGATCTCGAAGGCGTGGCCGCCTCGCACGCGTCGATGGGCAAGGCCTATTTCGCCGCAGGGGAGACTGAGGCCGCAAAGGCCGAGTACCGGTCCTCGCTCGACTATGCGAGGATGGCGGGCTCGAACGGCGCCCGCGCCATCGCCCTGGCGGGGCTGGGCGAGATAGCCTACGCCGCCGGCGCGAAGGACGACGCCCTCGCCTCCTTCGAAGAGGCGGTCGCGTCGGCGTCGAAGGCCGAGTCGATCGCCAAGGAGCGCGTCGCTAAGGCCGAGGCCGACAGGGCGCTGGCGGTCGCCCTCAACGACGCGGCCGTGGCCAAGGCCGGCCTCGGCCGCGTCCCCGAGGCGATAGCCGACCTCGGGCGAGCCGAGGCCATGAACCTAGAAGCCAAGCGTTGGACCGAAGTCGGCGCCAACCGCTACGCCCTCGCGTCGGTTCTGTCGGGTGCGGGAAGGACGGCCGAGGCCTTGGCCGAGGCCCTTGGGGCCCTTGACGCCGACAAGCGAGCCGAGAACGCGAGGGCGATACCGGCCGATCTTGCGGCCGCCGGGACCTTGAGCTCGAGGGAGGGGAAGGACGCGGACGCGTGGGACTATTGGCGCAGGTCCTTCGATTCCGCGATGGCGGCCGACGACGCGGCTTCGGTCCGAAAGGCCCTGAAGGCGCTGATAGGATTGGCCCCTGGACTGAAGGAGGACGCGGAAGGAGGACGCTATGCAGCCCTGCTCGAAAAGCTCGACCGGGCTGAGGAAAAGACGGAGGCCCCGGTCTCGCCCTGAGGCTCTGCCCTTTCCCGACCGGCCGCTTGCTTCTCGAACTCGAGGATTGTCCACATGCCGTTCCTCCTTTCCAGGTGAATGCTGCCTCTGAGCTGCTTCGTCAGCATCCCGACGAACATGAGGCCGAAGCCGGCGGAATTCTTGAAATCCGCTCCCTCCGACATGCAGTTGCCGTCATCCTCATGGGCCTTGACGGCCTAGGATCTGCTCGATGTCGAAGCCTGAAGGACCAGGAGGCTGTTGATCCTTTCGTCGTCCCGCTTACGTTCAGTTATGTCGCGGAGGATGCCGAAGATGCCGATTATACGCCCCTCTCGGTCCCGCAGGGGCAGCTTCTCGGTCAACACCCAGGTGGAAGGGCCGTTGAACCGCAGGCTAGTTTTCTCCTTCTTCCGGGGCAGGTCCTCGAGAGCCTTTCTTTCGCTTACCGCAACCAATGCCTCGTCCTCGACGCGGAGTATCGATTTTTAGGACCTTCGCTCATCCTTATCAATCCGGTCCGATCGTCGTACCTACGAAGCTTTCACCCTCGAGGATATGACGCAGGTTGTCGAGATCGCGACCGGCTGCGCAGCTTACCGAAAGGCCGAGCTCGGCGGCCTTTCGCGTCGCCACGGGATCGAAGGGAACGTTCTTGCCGGGAATCCAATCGTCGCCGACTATGGCCCGGAACTCTGCCCATGAGAGGGCATCGATGGGCTTGGCCTCCGGATTCGTTCTAGGGTCGTCGGTGTAGACCTTCGCGATATTGGAAAGGTTGACGATGCGATCGGCCCCGAAACGCTCGGCCAGGAGAACGGCGTCGTAATCGGTGGAGAAGCCCGGCTTCCAGCCGGCGGCAACGAGAATCCGACCCATGAATATCGAGAGCGAGGTCGGATCCGTCACGACTTCCTGGGGGCAGAGGCCGCCGAGGAGAGCCTTGACGAGCTGGGCATTAAGGCGCGTGGCCATGATGCCGATCCAATCCTGGGCGTCCTTGTCCTCGGCTGGACCGCCGGATTCGCGGAAGGCGCGCTGCCAGGCCCGCGCCGGCCCCCCGCCGCCTACCACGAGGATGAGCCTCCGTTCCTGGTCGACGGCAAGGTGCTCGCGTACGACGGAGATGAAGGCCGAGAGGAATGCCTGATCGGGACTTTCCGGCGCGACGATGGAACCTCCGAGTGATAGGACGGTAATCATGCGCGAATGATAGCCGGTACTGTCCCGATCGTAAAGGTTGATTTTTAAGGGGTCGGCCCGGACAGGCTGAAAAATTCTCCTGTTCCGCTTTGAGAAAGTAACTCTGACATAAAACTATCTGAAATTGGCTCAGTCAACGATCTTCAGTATCATCGGATGTGGAGGACAACATGAAACGAAGCCTCGCCGGGTTATTAATTTCCCTTTTCGGCTTCTTGGCCTATGCGCAAAGTCTCACGATCATCGACGACTGGAGCAAGGTACAGGCTCCGCCGGCACCGGAAATTAAACCTGTCCAGGTCGATCCTACGTCTACCGCCCTCCTCCTCCTCGATTTCGAGGCAGGGACGGTAGGCTCGAGGCCGCGGGCCCTCGCCGCGGTACCGCGCGTGAAGAAGCTCTTGGAGCGCGCGCGAGCCGCGAACATGCACGTTGTCTATAGCAACACCAAGGCCGGCAGCCCGGAAACCATCCTTCCCGATCTCAAGCCCCTACCCTTGGAGCACGTCGTCAAGGCGAGCGTAGATAAGTTCTTCGAGACCGACCTCGAGGCCTACCTGAATGACAAAGGCATCAAGCAGGTCATAATTACGGGAATCGCGGCGGAGGGCGCGGTGCTCGGCACGAGCATCGGGGCTTCGCTGCGGGGATTCAAGGTCGTGGTTCCCGTCGACGGCACCGCTTCCGCCAGTCTCTATGCGGAGCAGTACGTCGCCTGGCACTTGATGAACGCTCCGGGCGTCCGCGGCAATGTCGTCCTGACGCGCAGCGATTTAATCGGCCTTTTGCCGGTCGGCGGTTGAAATACTCGAGACATTTCAGAGGCTCGTCAGGCCCTTTCGTAGCGCACGTCTACGAGACAGAGGCCGAAGGGACCGAGGGCTCCGGGGGCAACGGAACGGCTGCGGCTCTCGAGGATCGCGCCCACGCGCTCGGGCGGCAGGGACCCCTTGCCCGCCTCCAGGATCAGGGCGGCCATCACCCTCGCCTGATTGTAGATAAAGCCCGGCCCGACGAAGACGAGGTCTACGATGCGCCCCGAAGCCTCGACCCTGGCTTCCTCGAGGCGGCGTCTCGTGTCCTCGCCCTTGGCATTGGAGAGGACGCGGAAATCGTGCTCGCCGACGAGTGCCGCGGCGGCGGCGGACATGGCGACCAGGTCGAGTTTTTCCGGTACGCGGAGGCTGTAGCGCCGCATGAAGGGATCGGGCTCGCGGGAGGCGAGAAGACGATATCGATAGACCTTGGATTTTACGTGAAGGCGAGCATGGAAACGCGCGTCGACCTCGACGCAGGAGATACAGGCAAGGTCGGACGGGAAGCGGGCGTTGAGGGCATCCTTGATGGACTCGCAGCCGAGCTCCGTGAAGGCGTGGAAGCTCGCGGCCTGGCCTTCGGCGTGGACGCCCGCGTCAGTACGCCCCGCGCCGACCACTTCTATCGAATCGCCGGCGGGTCCCGCTCGGCCCAGCACCGCCGCCAGACAGGCTTCCACCTCGCCCTGGACGCTTCGGCCCGCGCCGGGACCGGCCGCGGGACCGCGCAGGCGCTGCCAACCGCGAAAATCGGTACCGTCGTAAGCGAGCCTGAGGAGGAAGTTGCGTCGTGCCATGGGCGATGATGTCCATCGGAAGGGAAAGGGTCAAGGCAGGGCTATCGAAAAGCTGACGGCTTTGGGATACTATGAGCCATTCGCCGGAGGAGAGCACGAGGGCAATGCGAGGGAATATGAAGAAGAGCGGAATCGACGACGGGAAGATAATAAAGGAAGATTCTGGCGTTCTCGCGCGGGCGATCTATTCGGCTCCGGAAGCGATGATAGTCCATATAACCGTGGCACCCGGAGGCTCCATCAAACCCCACGTGACGCCGGTAGACATGGAGTTCTTCATCTTGGAAGGCAAGGGAACTTTTTACCTCGGCGAGGAGTCGACCGAGGCCGGCGCGGGGACCTTGCTGCCGAGTCCGCGGGGCGTCCCGCACGGCATGAAAAACGCCGGGCCCGGAGTCCTAAGGGTGCTTGCCGTCAAGAATCCCAGGCCGGAATCCGAATAGCTCAGAACAGGTCGAAAGAACCCAGGAAAAACTGCACCATCAGGGGATCGAACTGGCTGCCGGCGCCGCCGGCGACGAGTTGAAGCGATTCTCTCTCTCCCATGGCCCTGCGGTAGGGCCTGTCATGGGTGAGGGCGTCGTAGACGTCGACGACCGCGAAAACCCTGGCCGGCAGGGGAATATCCTCGCCCGCCAGACCGCGCGGATAGCCCTCGCCGTCCCATCTCTCGTGGTGACACCAGGGCACGTCGATGGCCTCGCGCAGGAAGGGTACGTCCAGGAAGAGCTCGCGCGCGATGACAGGGTGGCGCCGCATCACCTCCCTCTCCATCGAATCCAAGGGACCGGGCTTGAGCAAAATGGCGTCGGGGATGCCGATCTTGCCGATATCGTGGAGGAGGGCTCCGCGGCGCATACGGGCGACCGCCTCGTCGTCCATTCCGAATACCCGGGCCAGGTCGGTGGACATCTTGGCGACGCGGAGCGAATGTCCTTCCGTTTCATGGTCGCGCAGGTCGAGCGTCTTCGAAAGTATCTCGATGCAAGTCTCATAGGAGGCCAAAAGCTCGCCATCCGCCCTCCGGAGCTCCTCGAAGAGCGACGCGTTCCACAGAGCCGCGGCTGCCTGGCCGGCGAAGGCCTCCGCCTCGCGTATCTCCTCTTCGTCGAAAGCGTGCCCTCCTTCCCTTACGATCACCGCCCCGCCTAAGAGGGCGTTGGGCCCGCGAAGCGGCAGGTAGAGTAGCCTTCCGCCGCCTCGCTCCTCGACGAGGGTCTTGCCCCCGGCCTTGCCGGCCAGGAGCTCGGCCTCGAGAGCGAGGGGCGTCCTCGCTCCTACGCGCCATTCGCGAGCCGCTCGGGGCTGGAGGCGGCCCGTCGGTCCCGACTGCGGATCGGAAAGGAATACTTGTGCCGCGTCATAGGCGACTATCCAGTTGAGGTAGTCGAGCAGTTCCTCCAGGAGGGCGCTCGAATCGGGGCTACGGCTGAGCGCGAGGCTCGCCGCGCGGAAGGACGCGGCCGCCTGCCGCGCGCGCCGTTCCCCCGCCGCGAGCTCGCGGGCGCGGACCTCGAGCGCGCGCAGAGTAGATGCGAGGCTGCCGACGCCCAGGTCTAATTCCGCCCCGACCCCGAGCGCGTCTGCGAGCCCCGTCACCGCGGCCGCGACCCCCGAGCCGACATAGTCGCGGCCGCGGTTGGCCGTCAATCCTCCATCCATACCGATTCGCCTTCCAGTATCCTGCGCAGAAGCTCGGAGAATCGCCGGCCATCGATGGGCTTGCCGATGAAGCCGTCGAAGCCCGCTCCTCGACAGCGCTCGACCTCGCGCCTGGCGACGTTGGCCGTGAGCGCGAAGACGCGGACCGCGGATCGCCTCGGATCGGCGCGCAGGTCGGATAATACGGCGTACCCGTCCTTCTTGGGCAGCTGCAGATCGAGGAATACGAGATCGAATTCCTGCCCGGTGCGATCGAGGAAATCGCGCGCGTCCCCCTCGATGGCCGCGATAGATTGCGCTTCCACTCCCGCCATGATGAGGAGGCGGGTGATGACGATCCTATTATCGGGATCATCCTCGACGACGAGGACCTTGACCGAGGAGAGGGAAAGGGAATTCACGCCGGGCGCTCCCCTCCGGCCTGCGCGCGGCGCGGGAGGTCGGCGCGGACCAGCGTGAAGCGGAAGACGGAGCCCTCGCCCTTGCGCGATTCGGCCCAAAGCCGTCCGCCTTGAAGCTCGACGAGGTGTCGGGACAGCGGCAGGCCGAGACCCGAGCCGCCGGCGCGCCGGTCCATGTCGTCGTCGAGCTGCACGAATTCGGCGAAGGCCTTGGGGAGCTCGGTCTTTTCCATGCCTATCCCGGTGTCCTCGACCTCCACGACGAGCTCGCGTTCCGAGGCCGAGGCGCGGAGGGCGATATGGCCGCAGGAAGTAAACTTGACCGCATTGGCCAGGAGGTTGAAGAGGACTTGCCGAAGCCTGGTCCGATCGACGAGCACCGGCGGGAGGCCGTCCGGAAGCTCGTCCCGGAGCTCCACTCCCGGCGCGAGCTCGAGGCCCGAAGCCGCCGAGAGCACGGCTCGCGCAATGGCCCGGAAATCCGATTCCTCCAGCCTGACGTCCATTCGGCCCGCTTCGATCTTGGCCACGTCCAGCACGTCGTTGATGAGGCCGAGAAGATGACGGCCGGCGACTTCGATCCGCGCGGCCTCGTCGCGTATGCCGGGAGGCGGGGCCTCCTCGCTTCCCTCCTGGATCAGATAGGCGAGATTGATGATCGAGTTCAGGGGCGTGCGAAGCTCGTGCGTCATGTTGGCGAGGAAGCGCGACTTCAGCCTGTTGGCCTCCTCGGCCTCGGCGCGGGCCGCGCTCGCCGCCTCGTAGAGGGCCGCGGCCCGCCGGGCCTCGTCCTTCGCCCTTCGGTGCAGGCGCGCGTTCTCTATGGCGACCGCCGCCTGCCTCGCCAGGGCCGAAAGGAAAACGAGGTCGTCGGGCAGGAAGGGAAGCTCGGCCTCGCCGCGCCACAAGGCCATCACGCCGGTCACCCTTCCCGAAACCGCGAGGGGAGCAGCAATCAGCTTCTCGCCCTGCTCCTCGGGCGTCCCCGGAACGCTCACCGCCGCGGGATCGCCGAGCGCGTCATTGACGATCAGGCCCTGGCCCGAGGACACGACGCGACCGATGATCCCCGCTCCCGCGGGCAGGCGGAAATCCTGGAGCGCGGCGGCCTGACGTCCGACCGCCACGACGGCGCGCAGGGATCCGTCGCTCTCGAGGAGGAAGACGGCGGCGCTGTCCCGGGAGAGGAGGGCGTTCGCCCGCATCGCGATCCTGCGAAGGACGACATCGGGCTCGAGGCTCTCGGATATCTCCCGCCCCGCGTCGGCCAGGGCGGAAGCTTCGTCGGCCTTGCGCCGCGCCTCCTCGAAGAGACGGGCATTGCGGATTCCCGCGCCGACGGTCGACGCGATCGTGGAGAGCAGGCGAAGATCATCGGCGGAAAAGGCGTTCTCGCGGTCGTAGGACTGCACGCACAGGACTCCGAGGGCGCGTCGCCCGGAGAAGATAGGCACTCCGAGCCAGCTGAGGGCCTCCCGTCCGGGAAGGGATCGTCCGCCCATCGCCCGGGCCTTCGAAGCGAGGTCGTCGCCTATATTGAGGCTTTCGCGGCTGCGCAGGACATGGGAAGTAAGCCCATTGCCGAAGAGGAAGGAAGGATAGTTCTCCCGCTTGCCGTCGTGGGAGTAGAAAGGCAATCGAATGATCCCCGCATCCTCGTCCCAGATGGCGACGTATACCACCCCTACCAGGAATATCTCCACGAGATTCAGTCCCACCACCTCGCAGAGCTTGTCGACCTCGAGGCGCGAGGCGACGGCCGCGCCTATCTTGTTTACCGCGTCCAGCTCGTCGATCTTGCGCCTGGCCGTGGTGAATATCCGCGCGTTACGAACCGCGGCGGCAGCGAGGTCGGCGAAGGCGTCCGCGACCTCGCGGTCCTCGTCGGCATAGGTACCGGCTTCCCAGGAGCATATGGACAGCATGCCGATCACCTCGCCGGAGGCGCGAAGCGGAATGCCCATCCAGGACCTGATGGGCCTATCGCCGGCGCGAGGGTTCCAGCGAGGATCGAGCCCGACATCGTCGATGACCATCGGAGTTCCGCTTTCGACGACGAAACGGTTGAGGGGATAGCGCTCGAGGTCCATGCGCATTCCCAGGATGCCAGGCGATTCGTCGAAGCCGATGGCCGCGCGGACCTCGAGACTCTTGTCCTGAATAAGGAGGAGAGAACAGGAGTCCATGGGGAGGACCACCTTGATCGAGTCGAGGATGCGAACCAGGACCTCGTCGAGGGCATGGGTCGAGGCGAGAGTCTTGGATAGGCCGAGTATGACCTTCGCTACGGCGTCCGATTCGCTTCTGCGCAATACCGTCATTCGCGAGAGATTGTATAGGACTAAGGAAGGCTCCGCAACTTCGATTTTACGCTTTCTTTCGCGCGCGTAGCATTATTCCGCCCTCATATCGTCGCGCTGTCGATCCTCGCGGTCGCCTCAATCCTCGTCGTCGCCTTCAGAAAGCGCCTCACCGCGTGGAAAGGCGAGCGGAGCCTGCGCCTGGCCGCGACCATCGTAGCGATCTCCTTCGAGCTCTGCTCCCTAGCCCTATGGCTCGCGGTCGCCCTCAACGCGTCGAAAAGCCGCGGCGTATGGGACCTTCTCTATTTTTAGGGCCTGGGCGCGGCCGCATCCTACGTATTCGCCAACACCGACGGCGCCAATTACGATACCTTCCATTTCTACCAATACTTCATCGTTCACGGCTATATCCTGCTTACGATGGTATGGTTCGGGGCGGTCCATGGTTACGCGGTACGCTTTGTCACCCTGCTCAAGGCGATCGGAGTCCTCTTCCCCATCACGATCGCGCTTCGGTTTTTCGATTCCGCCTTTTCCGGCCCGCCCCTGAGCCTCAATTTCATGTTTCTTATCAGCCCCCCCACGTTCCCACTCCCCTCGACGGCTTCGGCCACGGATGGGGCTACTATTTCGCCTTCATCGCCCTCTGCGCCGCGGTCATGGCCGCGGCATGGCTGCCCTGGGGCATCGCCGCCGTGTTCCGAGGGCGCTTGGCGGGCCCGCGCGAGGAGAGGACCGCGAGAGGCTAAAGAGCTTCGAGCCGCGCCCCTTCGGCCTCGTCGGGGACGACTCGCCAGGCTTTCTTGCGAAGCGCGGCCGCCCGAACGAAGGCGCGCAGGCCCGTCGCCGCCGCGCCGAGCAGCTCCTCCGGATCATAAGACAGACCGAGTAGGCTGGACTCGCCCTCGGCCAGGGCGCGGCCCCAGGCTCCGTGGAGCCGTACGAGGTCGCGCAGGACGGTCGATAGGGCTCCCAGCCCGGAGGCGGTGTAGGCTTCGTCGAGAAAGGCCAGCTGTTCGGCTTCTATCGTCAGGTGCGCGTCACGGGTCGGCGTGCCGTCTCGCCGCGCATCGCCACCCGCGCGCCGGGAAAGCCAGGACCAGTAGCCCCGGAGGAAGGCCGAAGGCCGCGACCTCAACGGCGCGAGCGCGGCCCTGAACCAGCCGACGGCCCGGCCCGCGCTGTAGAATCGGTCGCAAGCCGCCGCCAAGGAAGCGGCGCTCGCCATATCCAGAGCCGGAAGCTCGCGCGTCGCTCGGACGAGATAGGGAGATCGGCTCTCGGCCTCGATGCCGAGGACCTCGGCCGCGGCCGCGAGCTCCGTACCGGGCAGGAGGGCGAGGGGGAAGACGTCGAGGTGATTCGGCTCGAGGCCCAGGGCGAAGTCCATGGCCTCCTCGAAATCGTCGAGGTCATCGCCCGGCAGCCCGTAGATAAGGTCCAGGCCGAAGCTCACGCCCGCCCGGGACAACATGGCGATCTTTCGCGCGAAGTCCCTGCGATCGAAGCCGGGCCTGCCCACCGTCTCGAGAGTCTCGCTCCTTACGCTCTGCAGGCCGATCTGAAGGCTGCAATCGAGGGCCGCGAAGCGCCGCACGAGAGCCTTGTCCAATAGCTCGGCGCGAATCTCGAACTTCCAGCGCATGGCCGGAGCCCTCTTGCGGAAAAGATCCAGGAGGAGGCCTGCCCTCTTCGCGTCGTAATCGAAGGTGGGATCCAAAACGAAGGCATAGCGAAGCCCCGAACGGACGAAGAGTTCGAGCTCGGCCTCTATCCTTTCCATGGGGAAAGGACGCGATCCTCCGGCGCCCTTGGATTCGTAGCAATAGGCGCAATGAAAGGGACAGCCTCTGGAGAGCTCCCAAATGACATCGCCCCCGCAGGCCTTCGGGTCCATGACCCCGAGAAGCCAGGGCGAGGGAAGATCGACGGCGACCTCGGGCCGCGCGCATGGGACGGCCGCGCCACCCCCTCCTTCCGAGATCCCGGGGAGCGCCACGCCCGGTATGCCGCGCAACGCGTCGATCGACGCTTCGCCGGCAAGGATCGCGCCGAGAGCGCGCACTGACGCGCGCTCGCCCTCGCCGGCTATCGCGAAATCCAGGGCGGCTTCGGCGATGAGGCCGTCGGGATCGGCGGTGGCCTCGGGCCCGCCCGCGAAAAGGAGAATCCCGCCGGCCGCTCCGCGCAGCCGCGCGGAGACCTCGGTCAATACGGCCCGGTTCCAGGAATAGACCGAGAAGCCGACGAGCGCCGCGCCCGAGGACGCGATGCGAGATGCCAGCTCGTCGGGATTCTCGTCGAGCCTCGCCTCGAGAAGGAGGATCTCCAAGCGGGCGAGGACGGCGTCGGCCTCGGCCGCTGACTTGAGTGCGGCCGCTATGCAGGCCGCTCCCAGAGGCAGGGCCTCCGGGGACTCGCGAGCGGCCAGGGACACGAGAACGAGCTTCATCTGCCGGCCGCGAAGGCCGCCATCCGAGCGGCGGCGTAGACCGTTCCCGGCGACCGCCGCCTCATGTCCGTCCAATCCATGAGGATGCTGGGCCTGCCGGAACCCGATCCAGGCGCCAGCCAGGGAGGAGGTGGGGCTATCCAGCTGCCGTCGGGCCGCCTCATGTGCGAGCGATCGGAAACGAAGCCAGCCACGAAATCGCTCCCCTTGATCACGCGAAAGGTCGGCGCGAAGGCAGGCTGCACGTCCGGGGGAAAGCTGAGGCCGAGGTATCGGGCCAATGGGCCGGGAAAGGGCAGATCGCTGTCCAGGTCGAGGGCGAGGCGGCCCTCGACGGGATCGTCGGCGACCGCGAAAACATGGTAATCCCACCGGACCAGGCCGTCGACGGGCCGACCGGCGCGCTGGCGCAAGCATATGATTTCCCGAGCCGCGTTGGATGCGATGACGGCCCACGACGCGACATCGTCCAGCTCCGGCCTGGCGAGAAGTCGCCAGACGTTTTCTTCGCAGTAGTAGGGCCGGTAATCCGCGCCTTCGCGCCCGATCCTTAGCACGGACACATCATAGCATGAGCCGCGCCGAAAGCGAAGGCAGCTCTAGGCTCGAGTCGGCCGATCCTCTTCCCTCGCGCAATCCTTGGGTATCGTCTCGATGAGCTCGGATATCTGAACGTTGGACCTCCTGATGCGGGCCGCGAGGACCTTGATGATCTTGAGCGCGAATTTGCCGTTCGAGAGGATCATCGACTCGAAGGTCGGACCGTCGACGGCGAGGACCTTCGTCGGCAAGGACGCTATGGCCGTAGCCGAACGGGGCCTCTCGTCGAGGAGCGTCATCTCTCCGAAGAAGTCGTTGGGCGTATCAACCGTCTTTATCACGGTCTCCCCGCGCTCGACCCTCATCTTCAGCTCGACCGCCCCCTCGAGCAGGACGTACATGAGATCGCCCTTCTCGCCTTCCTTGAAGATCACGTCTCCCTTCCCATAGTGTTTCACGTCGTCGTTGGCCATGGGCTCATTGTAGGTTCAGTCGGCACGAGCCACAAGCGCCGGATTCATTCGGCATATCGCCGATGCCTTCCCCCGGATTATAATCGGCCAAAAGGGGGCAGAACATGGGCGAGCGCGAGATTGTCCGGACCTTCGAGGGCATGGAAACCATGGACGGGGCGGGAGTCAGGCTCGTTCGGCTCTTCGCCAACCGCGAGGCGAGGCTCTTCGATCCTTTCCTCCTCCTCGACCTCTTCGGCTCCGAGGATCCGGATCAATACCTGCCGGGATTTCCCTGGCACCCGCACAGAGGCATCGAGACGGTCACGTACATGCTCGGGGGCAGCGTGCGCCACGGGGACAGCATGGGCAACTCGGGTTTCATCGGCCCGGGCGACGTCCAGTGGATGACTGCCGGCTCGGGTATCGTCCACGAGGAAATGCCCCAGCCCTCGCCCATGGGAATCCGCGGTTTCCAGCTCTGGGTCAACCTGCCGCATTCGGAAAAAATGCGAGATCCGACCTATCGCGGCTTCGGCGCGGGGGAGATCCCGACGGAGATGGTCGAGGGCGGCGAGGTCCGCGCCATAGCCGGAAGCCTGGGCGGCGCGCGAGGGCCCGTCCAGGGCCTTGCCCGGCAACCGACCTACTTCGATATCCGCCTGGGCGAACGAGGGATCGATCGAGCTTCGGGCGCCCGAGGCCGAGACCGCCTTCGCCTGCCTTTACCGGGGCTCGCTCGCGAGCCCCGCCCTTCCGGCAGGCCTGCGGTCGGGCCGCCTGCCGCTCTGCTGCCTCTTCGGGAGGGGCGACCGTGTCCTGGTGAAGGCGGGCCCTTCGGGCTGCTCCTTCGTCTTCGCGAGAGGCACTCCCATCGGCGAGGACATCGCATGGCGAGGCCCGATCGTCATGAACACGCAGGCAGAGCTCGATCTCGCCTTTCGGGAATACGCCGAGGGGAGCTTCGTCAAGGCAAAGGCGCGATAGAGGAGCGATGACATTCGGCGTCATTACGTACTACCATCCGAGCCCAAGGAGACGACCATGCCCTACACAGCCGCCGACTCTCGCTATGCGACGATCCAATACCGCCGTTGCGGGGACTCGGGCCTCATGCTGCCCGCCCTGTCCCTGGGCTTATGGCACAACTTCGGCGCCGAGACGCCATACGATCGCATCCGCGCAATGGCGCGAAGGGCCTTCGACCTCGGCATAAACCACTTCGATCTCGCGAACAACTACGGGCCGCCACCCGGCTCCGCAGAGCTCAGCTTGGGGCGTCTGCTCAAGGATGATTTCGCGCCCTACCGCGACGAGATCGTAGTCTCCACGAAGGCGGGCTATACGATGTGGCCGGGGCCGTACGGAGACCACGGGTCGCGCAAGTACCTCCTGGCCAGCCTCGATCAGAGCCTCGAGCGGATGGGCCTCGACTACGTGGATATCTTCTACCATCATCGCCCCGATCCCGATACCCCGCTCGAGGAGACGATGGGCGCGCTCGCGCAGGCCGTCCGAGCGGGCAAGGCCCTTTACGTGGGCTTTTCGAACTATCCCCCCGAAAGGACGAGGGAAGCCGCGACGATGCTCGAATCCATGGGCATTCGCCCCCTCATACATCAGCCGCGCTACCACATGTTCGATCGGGAGAAGGTGGAGGGCACGGCGGGCGGGCCGAGCCTTCTGGCCGCCTGCGCAGAGTCCGGCATGGGCATCATCGCCTTCATGCCTCTCGCCCAGGGACTCCTGACGGCGAAGTATCTCGGGGGCGTGCCCGCCGATTCCCGCGCCGCCTCGGGCAGCCCCTTCCTGAAGGAAAGCGACGTCACGCCCCAAAAGATCGCGAAGGTGGCCGCGCTCTACGAGATCGCAAAGGCGCGGGGACAGAGCCTCGCCCAGATGGCGATAGCCTGGACCCTCCGGGACGCGCGGGTGACCAGCGCCCTCATAGGGGCCTCCAGGCCCGAACAGATCGAGGAAAATGCCGCGGCCCTCGCGGCGGGTCCCCTCGCGCAGGAAGAGCTCGCCGCGATAGACCGGATCCTGGCCGGATGAGCGACATCGTGAAATGACGAAAGGCCGCATGAGGAAGATATGCCTCTCCCTCCCCGAGGCGACGAGCGACTTCCCATTCGACGAGGAGACCGAGGCCTTTCGCATCCGCGGCAGGATATTCGCCCTCCATTTTGGAGGCCAAGCCCGGCCGATCGAGGTCAACCTGAAGTGCGACCCCGATCTCGCCGCAGATCTGCGCGCGACCTATCCCGATATACGGCCGGGCTGGCATATGAACCACCGGCACTGGAACACGGTCGTCTTCGACGGCTCCGTGCCCGATGCCAAGCTCGAGTGGCTCATCCGCCACTCCTACCATCGCGTGGTCGCTGGACTGCCTCGGGCCCTGCGCTAGGGATAGCCTCGTAACCGCAGTAGCATGGCGATCGAAGGGCTTCGGAGCGGCTTCGCGGCGCGATCCCGGGCGCGAGTCATTTCCCTTCGTAGCCGAGCACTTCCTTTTCCAGCCCCGTCTTGTACGCGAGCAGTTCATGAAGCAAGCCTCTTTCCCGCGCGGGCGTCTCGGCATTCTCGAGCCGCTGCGAGACGACCTTTCCGAAGGTGGCGAGATCGGTCGCGCCGGGGAGGGGCGGCAGCTGCAATCGTCCCGCGCAGAAGGCTCGCCATTTCGCCTTCTCGCCGCCGCTCAGCGTTTCCGGGAAATTGCGCGCATACAGGCGCCTGAGCATCTGCGCGGGCCTCTCGTCGGCGTACTTCATGCGGTAGAGGGCCGGCTTGGCCGAGGCCGCCCCTTCGGCCGCGAGGCGCTCGTGGACGACCTCGAAAGCCCGCGCGTCGTCCTCGGGGAAGAAGCTCCCCGCGTACAGGCGCAGCTCCGGATCGTCGGATTCAGGCGGCGGCTCGCGCCGCTCGAACACCGCCACCATCTTCTGCAATAGCTCGGGCTCCTTCTTGATGACCTCGAGATGCTTCAGGCATTCCGAGCGGTCCAGGCCGAGGCGTAGGGCGGCCGAATCGCTCATCGTGCTCATCGGAGCGAGAAAGGGACAGCGGTTGAGGCGGATGCGCGAAAGAGGCACGCGCTCTTCGTCGAGCTCGGCCTTCTTCGTGAAGACGCGCCTGCGAAGCTCCTCTACGTCGAGCCCGATCATGGTGGCCGGGTCGAAGCGGAGATCGATGGCGACGAGCTGGTTCCGGTTCTCGGGATCCATGGCGACCGGAGCCACCAGGGTCGTGCACCCTTTCGAGGAAGTGTAGCCGGCGGCCGAATGCACGAGGGGAGTGCGGTCGACGAGGTCCACGAGCGGGCGGAGGGAATCGCGGCCGCGATGGGCCCAATACCAGTCGTAGAGCTTGGGCTGGCGGGCGCGCACGAG
>CAVZVX010000057.1:0-19978 GCA_963778775.1 uncultured Spirochaetota bacterium
GCGAGCGCTCCAGCATGTCGAGGCCGACGCGCGTAACGGGACGAAAGCTTCCCCGCTCGATCAGGACGGGCGAGCGGTAGAGCAGCTCGGCCGGCTCCACCGCGTCTCCGTCGGGAGCGAACAGCGCCGCATTGGTCAGCCGCTGCTGGACGAGCTGGAGGCTCATCAGCCTGTTGTCGAGCGCGTCGAAGGCGAGGCCGGAAAGCTTGATCATGTCCACTTCCATGCGGTCGCGGCTCAGCCCGTCCATGAGGGCGCCGATGAGCGCATTGGGCCGCGCGTAGTCGTAGAAGGCGCCATGGATGAGATTCACCCCGAGCACTCCCAGGGCCTCCTGCTGGCGCGTATTCTCTTGGTCCCACATGCGGGCGTGGATGATGATCTCCGAGGGCCGCGCGCGCGGCTCGGTCTGGAACCGGATTCCGAGCCAGCCCTGTCCCTCGTCCTGGCGCGTATAGCTTCGCGCCGCGACCGTGTCGGCGAAGACGAAGAATTTCGTCGTAGCGCCGCGCGCGCCATCCAGCCGTTCCAGGAGGAGGGACCATTCATGGTCCAGCATCGATTGGAGGCGCTGCCTGCTGACGTAGCGCTTGCCCGGGCCGTATACCGCATCCGATATCGTCATATCGTAGGCGGAGATGGTCTTCGCGACGGTGCCGGCGGCGCCGCCGACGTAGAAGAACCAGCGAGCCACCTCCTGGCCGGCGCCGATCTCGGCGAAGACTCCATAGCGGGCCGCGTCGATGTTGATGCGTAGAGCTTTGTCGTGGCTACTGAGAGTGTTCAAGCCCATCGAGTAAATATGCTACTATTGGCCTCGATGGTCGAGCGCGATATATTCTGGCTATGATCGGGAAGATGCAGGGCTGGTTGCGAGGAGGAGGTTTGTAGGCATTGGAGGGCCGGAATGGCACCGGAACGAAGGAAATACAGTCGAGTCCAGACCCGTATCAAGGCTAAGGCCAGACTTCGGCATTCGAAGGCAACCGCATATATCGTCGATTTCGATGGCAAAGGGATGTGTCTGTATTTCCCCAAGGCCGTCAAGCATCCGATACCCGCCGTCGAAACGATGCTGATAAGGACCGTGAGCATCAAGCGCTCGCCCTGTCAGGTAGAGGCGGAGCTCAAGTGGAATGTTCAGCGTTCGGGATCGACTATCGCGGGCTTCGAGCTCCAGACGCTGCCCGATTCTTGCGACGACGCCCTATCGGCTATTTCCGGCATCATTCTCGAAACATGATACGGCAAGGTATCGGCCGAAGGACCGTCGGCTTGACGCGATGCTCGGGCGCGGTACAATGTAGGCAAGGTCTTGGGAAATCCCTATAAACGTCAGTAACATAACCCATCCGCGGGTTCGTTCCCGCCACTGGAAACGACAGTGAGCTCTACGCGCCAGGTTCAGGCGAAGATATTCGACAAGATCAATCCCGGGGTTCAGTTCTCCGTCACGCGCTATGTCCTGGCGATCGGCTTTTTCGTCGCCATAGTCGTCTTCGGCCTGGTCTCCGCGGCGAATCTGGGCGTCGATCTGCTGCCCTCCGTCAACATCCCCGTCGTCGTCGTCACCGCGACCTTCCCGGGAGCCTCGCCGAAAGTCGTCGAGGAGCAGATATCGCAGCTGATCGAGAACGCCGTTTCCTCCATCGGCTACATCACCTTCATGAAATCCACGAGCGTCCTGGGCTCGAGCCGGGTCGTAATAAGCTTCGATCCCAGATCCGACGCGAACGCCGACACGAATCAGGTCGCTTCGGCGGTCTCCGCGGTCGCGCGCTACCTCCCCGCCGGCGCGACGCCGCCGTCGGTGCAGACCTACGATCCGAACGCCCAGCCGATACTGCAATTCGGCATCCTCGCCGTCGGGGCAAGCCTCGAAAACGCGGGAGACTATGCCCTCAACGACCTGAGTCCCCTTCTCGAGCGCGTGGACGGCGTGGCCAATATCCAGATAGACGGAGCGCCCGTACGGGAATACCAGGTCCTCCTGCACAGCGATCAGCTCGAGTACTACGGGCTCAACCCGCAGGAAGTGACGACCGCCATCGCGGGTTCGGCGATCAACCAGGCTATCGGAACCATCAGCAACGACAGGCAGTCCATCACTTTCTCCACGAGGAACCAGCCCGGGGATATCGCCCATATCGCGTCGATACTGGTCGACCAGGCCAGGCGGATCAGGGTTGACCAGGTGGCCTGGGTGAGGGAGGTACCGGTCGCCTCGAACTACACCAGGATCAATGGCCAGCCCGTGGTGCTCGTTTCCGTCCAAAAGACGTCGAGCAGCAATGCGGTCTCCGTCGTCCAGGGCATTCGGGAGGTCTTGCGCGATTCCCCCCTGCCTCAAGGCTACTCCATCGTCGAGAGCAACGACACGACTGGTCCCATCAAGGCCTCGGTGAGCTCCACGTTCAGGGAGCTCATCCTGACGGCGGTCGTCGTCGCCGTCATCTGCCTACTCTTCCTCGGGAAGCTCGATACGGCGGTTTCGGTCATCCTGGCCATCCCGATAGCCCTGTCCGCCGCCCCCGTCCTCTACAACCTGGCGGGCTTCAATTTCAACCTGGTATCGCTCCTCGCCCTTATCGTGGCGATAGGCGTCGTGGTCGACGATTCGATCGTAGTGGCGGAGAACGTCGAACGATACCGATCGATGGGATATTCGACCAAGGTCTCGGTGCTCAAGGGCGCGAGCGAAGTCTTCAGCGCGGTCGTGGCCGCCTCGCTTTCCCTCCTGGCCGTTCTCCTCCCGGTGAGCTTCCTCGGGGGCTTCATCGGCCAATACTTGATGCAGTTCTCCCTGGGCCTGGCGGCGGCGGTCTTCTTCTCGCTGCTCGAAGCGGTCCTCTTCCTTACCGTGCGACTCGCCTACAGCCCGGAGGTCCGGGCCTTCGACTGGAAGGACCTCCTCCAAAGCCTCTTTTCCCTTCGCAGGAGCCTCCATCGGGGATTCGCGGCGATGAGGAAGCCTCTCGGCATCCTCATCGGCCTGGCGATCGCGATCGCCCTCTGCGTCCTTAGATTATATCGGTGGCTGCCGGCCATGCTCGGCTATCCCCTGGCCCTCTCCCTGGCCTACCACTTCGGCAGGATCGCCCTCGCCTTCCTCCAGGCTCTCACGACGACCTGCCACGGCATCGCCGAGGCGGCCCTGGAATGGCTGCGCGATCGCTATGCGGACGGTCTGGGCAGAGTGCTCGAGCGGGGCATATGGGTGCTCGTCGGCTCAGGCGCATTCTTCGTCGGAACTCTCTTGCTGATCGGTCCGAGGACTCCCTTCAATTTCATCCCACAGAGCGACACGGGCACCTTGCAGGTCAACGTGAGGCTCCCGCCGGGCACGCCCCTGGACGTAACCAACGAGGCGACGGGGAGGCTCGAGAAGTGGCTGCTCGAGCAGCCTGAAGTCGCGATCGCGCAGACGACCGTGGGATCGTCGGCCTCCTCCGGGAGCGCCAACAGCACCAACGTCGCGAGCCTGACCTGCCCCCTGGTCCCGCGGGAAAAGCGGAGGAGCCTCTTTCTCCTCGCGGTGAGCTATCGGCGAGCCCTCCTGGACCTCCTAAAGGACGTACCCTCCGCTCGCGTCTCCGTAAGCGCGGGGGGCGGCTTTCGAGGCCAGGGTTCCGCCGTCACCTTCACTCTGTCCAGCTCGGACTTCGGAATCCTCACCGACGCGAATCAAAAGGCCCTCGCCTACCTTCAGGCCGACGCCTCCGTCCTCGACGTCAACTCCGATCTATCCGACAGTACCCTCGAGAACGACTTCCTTCCCGATCCCATCAGGCTCAACGGCACGGGGATCAGCCCCAACATGCTGGCCGACGCCATGCAGACCTACACTTCGGGAATGCAGGCCTCGACCGTGGAGTCGGGCGGCCTCAGCTACCCCATCGTAGTGCAGCTGGAGCCGACTTCCCTCTCCGGGACGCAGTCCCTCCTCAATAAGCCGGTCTATTCGCCGACTCTGCAGACCATGCTGCCGATCGGCCAATTCGGCGGCTTCATGCTCAGCCAGGCGCCCTTGAGGATCGACAGGACCAACCGGCGCTATTCCACCGACCTGGACATCGACCTCGCTCTCGGCGCCCCGACGGCCCTCGTGTTCCAGAAGCTCGTCACGACCGACATGACGAAGGCGGGGATACTCTCGAAGAAGGTCAGCTTCGACGCGGAGAAGCGCTTCGGCCCGGCCGATCTGGCCAGTCAGCTCGCCGGACAGGCGCCAATTGCCTTCCTCGTCGCCTTCTTCCTCGCCTATCTCGTCATGAGCGCCCAATTCAATTCCTGGCGCTATCCCGTCTATCTCCTCCTGCCCGTGCCGCTGGCGCTGGCGGGAGCCTTGTGGCTCGTCTGGGCGGTCGGCGACGGCCTGGATATCTTCGGCCTGCTGGGGATGCTGATGTTGATCGGCCTCTCCGCCAAGAATTCGATCCTCTACCTGGATTTCGTCGTCGAGAGGCTCGACCGCATGCCCTTCGTGGACGCTCTGGTCGAGGCGGCGCGACTGCGCTTCCGTCCCATCATCATGACGACCTTGACGGTCCTCGTGATCAGCTTTCCCCTCATCTTCGGAAGCGGACAGGGGGCGGAGTTCGGGCAGAAACTGGGCGTCGTCATGCTGGGCGGGATCGTCTCGTCCACGGTCCTTACGTTCTTCGTCGTCCCCGCGGCCTTCTACCTGTTCGAACGCCCTCGTCACCCGGATTCAGGCAAATTCGAAGAAGGCGAATCGAGCCGATCCTGAACCCTCGCGATCGCCCTCCATGAATGGAAATTGACAATTATATTCTAATATGATAATAATACC
The DNA here is from genome assembly GCA_963778775.1 of uncultured Spirochaetota bacterium. Classification (GTDB taxonomy): domain Bacteria; phylum Spirochaetota; class Spirochaetia; order Treponematales; family Rectinemataceae; genus UBA1306. The sequence goes on from CAVZVX010000057.1 coordinate 4,814, forward strand.
GATTGAGGATAATAATGGACAGGCGCTTGACCAATGCCGAGCTCGCGGTGCTCGGGCTCATAGTCGAAAGGGACATGCACGGCTACGAAATCGAGGAGGAAATCCGGGAGCGCGGCATGCGCAACTGGACGGAGATCGGCTTTTCCTCGATCTACCATATCCTGAGGCTCCTCGAGGGCGAAGGCCTCATCGGCTCGCGAACGGAGGCCGCTCCCGGGAAGGGGCCGGCGAGGAAGGTCTACGAGTCCAGGGCCAAGGGAAGGAAGCGCTACGCGAACGAGGCCCTGGCGGCCCTGTCCGCATCGGTCCGGGCCTTCCCGATCTTCATGCAGGGCCTTGCCGCCCTGCCCCTGCTCGACCCGGAAAGGGCCGCGGAAGCCCTCGCCTCGTACGGGCGGGATCTGGCGGATCGCCTCGCCGAGGTAGGGGTGAGGGACCTGCCCGGCATACCCTTCCACGTCGAGGCGATGTTCTCGTATTCGAAGAAGATGCTCCTGGCCGAGTCGGAATGGGTAGCCGCCCTGGAGGCGGAATTGCGCGCGAAGGCCGCGAAAGGAGAGCCGCTATGAGCATGAAGACGGTTTCGGGCTTCAGGCATTTCGACACCCTGCATTGCGTCACGGGATCCATGCGGCACGTCTACGCCTGGGCCGGCCGCGATCTCTCCGAGGACCTCCTCCTCGGGCTCGGCGAAGGAATAGGCTTCGCCTACTTCAGGTTCAAGGGCCAGCCGCCGTTCCTCGGCGGGAGGGCCCAGCCCAAGCCGAGCATGGAGGAAATCGCCGGATCGAGGACGGGCGTGGGGATACGGCGGAAGTCATCGTCGAGCGACGCGGCTTCCGAGCGTTCCCTCCTCGCCGAACTCGAGGCGGACCGGCCGGTCATGCTTCAGGTCGACATGGGTTTCCTGCCCTATTTCGATTTCGGCGGCAAGGAATATCATTTCGGCGGTCATGTAGTCGTCGCCTGCGGCCGGGACGCGACCGCCGGGGAATATCTCGTCGCCGACCGGGAGGGCCCTTTGCATGCCGTGTCCGGATCTGCCTTGGCCGCGGCCCGATCCTCGCGCTTCCGCCCCTTCCCTCCGGGCCGCGCCTGGTGGCGCTTCGACTTCGAGGGCGCGAGAACCCCCTTGCGCGAAGAGCTCGTTCTCGCGATCCGGAATCAAAGCGCCCTCATGCTCGGGCCCCCCATAGCCAACATAGGCGTGAAGGGCATGCGCAAGGCCTCGAAGGAATGCCTCGATTGGCCCGATCTCCTCGAGCCCGGGATCCTGTGCGAGACGCTCTTCAATATCCATATTTTCGTGAGCGCGAAAGGCGGATCCGGCGGCGGCTGCTTCCGCTACATGTTCGGCCGCTTCCTCGCCGAGGCGGTGGGCTTCGGCGCGCCGGCCGCCGTCGGGAAGCTGGCGGCTTCGTTCAAGGCCATAGGCGACGAATGGGAGGAGGCCGCGGAGCTTTGCCGCTCGGCGACCGAGGGAGCCGGCTTCGACGAGGGGTCGGCCCGGTCGGCCCTGCCGGAACTCTCGCGGCGCCTCGACCGCGTCGCCGGCCTGGAAGAGACGGCTTGGAAGGCGCTCGCGGCCGCGGTGTAGGCTTAGTCGGGGGAAGCCTTTTCAAGGCTTCAGCGCTGTCCTCGCGTTTCCGGCCCCTCCTTGATCGCAGCCTCGAGCGAGGGGCTCATTTCCTCTCGACGACTACGTCGACGAATTCCTTCACGAGTTCCTTGATCCCGTCGCGGACTTTCCTCACCTGCTCCATGATTTCCTCGTCGCTCCCTGTGAAGGTCGAGGGATCGGGGAAGGGCCAGTAGAATTTCTCGGCTACGCCGGGAAAGATTGGGCACTTCTCGGCCGCCTCGCGGGAGCAGACCGTCACAACGTAGCGGTACGTCCGTCCGGCTCGCCATAGGTCGAAGACGTCCTTGGTCTCGTTGGCCGAGATGTCGATCCCATCCTCCTTCAAGGCCCGGACGACGTAGGGATTGAGCTTTCCCGGCTCCAATCCGGCGCTTTCGACCTCGAAACCGTCCCCGCCGAACTTGCGGCAATAGGCTTCGCCGATCTGGCTGCGGGCGGTATTGTGGACGCATAGGAACAACACCTTGATCATGACGGTCCTCCTCCATCTCGGCTTCGATCGAATCGCCGCTACAGCTCGACGTATTCCGCCGAGGCGCTATAGACGGCCCATGAGCAGATCGTCACGGCATGGTCGCCCATCCGCTCGAGGAAGCGGGTGAGCAACAGGGACTTCGTCGCGTCCTTCAGGGCCTCGGGAGTATCGGCCATGATTTCGAGGAGATCCTGATAGGACTGCCTCTTCAGCTCGTCCATCTCGCCGTCGAGCGACGCGGTCGAGCGGGCCAGCGCCTCGTCGCGGTCGGCGAGCGCACGCACGGAATCCCGGAGCATCCCCGCGCCCAGCTCCATCATGCGCGCGATGCGATCGCTCTCGAGGAGCCTCATCCCGCCGGCGACATCCTTGGCCCGCTTCGCGGCGTGGACGGCGTAGTCCCCGATGCGCTCTATATCGGATACTGCCTTCAGGCAGGCGATGATATGCCTCAGGTCGGCGGCCACGGGCTGGTCGCGCGCTATGAGCACGGCGCAATCGTTCGAGATCTCGATATCTCGGTCGTTGACGTGTTTGTCGTTCGAGATGACGGCTTCGGCCGCTTCGACGTCGCCCGTCCGGAGCGCCGAGGAGGCGGTCGCGATCTGTTCGGTTACGAAGGCGGCCAGCGCCTCGAGCTCCGTCCCGATTCGTTCCAGATCCTGCGAAAAGCGTTCACGCATGGCTTCCTGCCTTTCCTTTAACCGAGGCGCCCGGAAATATACTCTTCAGTCCGGCTTTCCTTGGGCTCGATGAATATATCCCGCGTCTGTCCGTACTCGATCAGTCGCCCCACGTGGCTCTCGTCCGCGAGCATGAAGACCGTCATGTCGGAGGCGCGCGCGGCCTGCTGCATGTTGTGGGTTACGAGGATTATCGTGTATTTCGCCTTCAGCGTGTACAGAAGCTCCTCGATCTTCAAGGTGGCCGTCGGGTCCAGGGCCGAGCAGGGCTCGTCCAAGAGAAGGACCTCGGGCTCGATCGCTATCGCTCGGGCAATGCAGAGCCTCTGCTGCTGCCCTCCCGAAAGGGCCGATCCCGAGGAGCGCAGCTTGTCCTTGACTTCGTCCCAGAGAGCCGCCGCGCGCAGCGACCGCTCGACCGTCTCGTCGTAATCGGCTTTCGTCATTCTCGGAAAGTTGAGCCGCAATCCCGCTATCACGTTCTCGTAGACCGTCCGCGTCGGAAAGGGGTTGGGCTTCTGGAAGACCATGCCTATGCGACGTCGGATCCTCACCGGGCTCGCGCCGGGCGCGTAGATGTCCTCGCCGTCGAGGAGCACCGACCCCGTCGCGTAGGCGCCCTTGATAACCTCGTGCATGCGATTGACGCATCGGATCAGGGTCGACTTGCCGCAGCCCGAGGGTCCGATGATCGCGGTGATCAATCCGGGGAGCACATCGAGGTCGATGTCCTCGAGCGCCCGGTGCTTTCCGTAATAGGCGCTCAAGGATTTGATCGCGATGCTCCTCCCCGTACCGGCGGGAGCGGCTTCGGGGGCGCTCGGGCTTCGGACGATATCGGCGAGGGACCTAATTGGATTCATGCTTCCACCTTCTGACGAAGAACTTCACGGCCCCGCTGAGGATCGCGACGATCGCGACGAGGACGAGGGTCGAGGCCCAGGCCTTCCGGTGCCAATCGTCGTAGGGAGAGACGGCATAATTGAAAATCTGGAGGGGCATGGCGGCCATGGGCCTCCGCAGATCGAGGTTGAAGAAGGAGTTACCCAGCGCGGTGAGGAGGAGGGGAGCGGTCTCCCCGGCGGCGCGCGCCAGCGAGAGCATGACGCCGGTGAGGATTCCCGGCAGGACGGTCGGGATGACGACGAAGAGTACGACTTTCCATTTCGGCGTCCCCAAGGCCAGCGCAGACTCCCGGAGTCCGTCCGGTACGAGCTTCAGGATCTCCTCGACGCTCCTCGCGATGATGGGGATCATGATGACGGCGAGGGCGCAGGCCCCCGCCGCGCCCGAATACCCGGTCAGGTTTCGGACGAGGAGGGCCCAGACGAAGACGCCCACGACGATAGAGGGGAGCTCGGCCAGAAGCTCTATGGTAAAGCGCACGATCTCGGCGAAGCGGCTTTGGCCGAACTCGATGATATAGATCGCCGTGCCGATCCCGATGGGAACCGCGATGATGCCGGCCACGAGGAGCATGACGATAGTGCCCGCTATCGCCGGCGCGATGCCGCCGCCCGTCTCTCCGTAGGGCTTGGGTATTTTCGTGAAGAAATCCGCGTTCAGGGAACCGACCCCGTTCACGAAGATATGGCCGACGATCGCGAACAGGATCGACACCGACAGCGCCGTCAGGACGATCGCGATCGCGGCGTTTACGGTACCTTGTACGCGCCTGCCCAGGAATCTCTGCTCCTCGGCGTCCTTACGCATCGGCTCCTCCCTCCCTTCTGGCGACTCGTCCCACCAGGACCCGAGAGCCTATATTGAAGACCGAGGCTACGAGCAGCAGTACGAGGCCGAGCTCGACGATGGCGCTGAAGTAGATGGGAGAATCGGCTTCCGTGAACTGGTTGGCTATCGCGCTCGCGATCGTATATCCGGGCGTCAGGATGGATGGACTTATCCTGGTCGAGCTATTGCCTATCACCATGGTGACCGCCATGGTCTCTCCGATGGCCCGCGCCAGGCCGAGCATGGATGCGCCGACAATGCCCCCGCGCGCGTAGGGAAGCACTGCCTTGGAAAGCACTTCCCACTTCGTCGCGCCGAGGGCCAGCATTCCTTCCTTCTGTAGGCGGGGGACCTGAGCGATGATCTCGCGCGATAGGGAGAGGATGGTAGGCAGGATCATGATGGCGAGGACGACGCCTCCCGTCAGGAGGTCCTGGCCGAAGGGCGGGCCCGCGACCAATGCGTCGAGTATCGGTATCTTGCCGATCGTGGCTTGGAGGAAGGGCTCGACGTCGTTTCTCATGATGGGCACGAGGACGAAGAGCCCCCAGATGCCGTAGGCGACGCTCGGGATCGCTACCAGGAGCTCGATGATGAAGGCGACCGGCTTCCCGAGCCAGGAGGGGGCGTATTCCGAGACGAAGATGGCCGAGCCCAGAGCGAGGGGCGTCGCCAATACCAGGGCTATCATGGAGGTGACGATCGTCCCGAAGATATAGGGCAGGGCGCCAAAGACTATCGGGTTGACCTCGGTCTTGACCGGGTTCCATTTCGACCCCGAGAGGAAGCCCAATCCGAAGCGGCGGATGGAGTCGGTCGAATCCAGCACCAGGAGGAGGATGAAGCCTACCAGTAGGGCGACGACGAGGGTGGAGGCGGCGCCGACGAGGGCCGTAAAGACCCGATCGCTCGGGTCCACGGCCTTCGTCGCTCGCCGCGAAAGGGATTTCTTGTCTGACATGAAGTCCTTTCGCGGCGACGGGCTATTTAGAGATCGTCGCAGGCAGGGCCTGCATGCCGTTTACCTGTATCGCCTTAATAAGGGTCTCGGCCTTCGCGACTGCGTCGGGGGCGAGAGGCGCGTATTCGAGACCGGCGTTGTAGCTTTGGGCGTCGTGGATGGCCCACCAGAGGAGCCGAGTGAGGGCAAGGGCCTTGGCCGGATCGGTTTGCTGTTGATACGCGAGAATCCAGGTGAATCCCACGACGGGATAGGCCTCGGGATTGTCGCTGTTGACTACCTTGACGCGGAGATCGTCCGGGAGGGTGACGCCCTGGGCCGCCATAGTGACGGCGCTCGTCGTCGGGACGGGGTATTTCCCTGACTTGTTCTTCACGAGGCCGACGGGAAGCTTGTTTTGCACCGCATAGGCTTCCTCGACGTAGCCGATCGAATAGGGCGTCTGCTTGACGTTGCCGGCGACTCCCTCGTTGCCCTTGCCGCCGAGCCCGACAGGCCACTGTACCGAGTTGGCTGCGCCGACAGCTTTGGCCCATTTATCGCTCACCGCCGTGAGGTAGCTGGTCCAGATGTTCGTAGTCCCCGATCCGTCGGATCTATGGACGACGACGATGAATTTATTCACGTTCTTGAGCTTCGGGTTATCGGCGACGAGCTTGTCGTCGTTCCATTTGATGATATCGCCGAGGTAGATGGCGGAGATGGTGTCGGCGGTAAAGCGCAAGGTATCCTTCCCGAGCTCGGGAATGTTGAAGGTCGGGACGACGGCTCCCATCGCGGTAGGGATATGGAAGATTTTTCCGCCCTTGGCCGCGGCGAGCTGATCGTCGGTCATGGGACCGTCCGAAGCGCCGAAGTCGACCGTCATGTCGCTGATGCTTTTGATGCCTCCACCCGAGCCGATCGACGCGTAGTTGACCTGGACGCCGGTCAGCTTAGCGTACTCGGCGAACCACTTGGTATAGAGGACCGCCGGGAAAGTGCCCCCCGCTCCCGTCAAGTTCTTCGCCTCGCTTGGATCGCCGCCTTTGATAAGGCCAAAACCTGCCTTCCCCTGCGCCCCGATTCCCGCCGCCACTACAAACAGGCAGGATAATAAAATAAACGTCTTCTTCACGATCTAGCCTCCAAAAAGTGTGATAATATACGAATGTGAGCATATGAATAGCAAAAGACGAAGTCAATGTTATTGAATGTGGCTCCGGCCATAAACAGGTTAGATTTCAATTAGGATGAGCTATTGACAGAAGTATTCCTATGCATAAATCTACATATATGAACTCCACGCTATACTTCAACGTGCTATCCGACGAAACGCGATTGCGCTGCTTCCGTCTATTGGCAGTCTGTCGTACGAGTCTGTGCGTCGCCGAATTCACGGATATCCTGCAAAAGCCACAATACGCCATCAGTCGCGGCCTGGCCGAGCTTCGAAAGTCCGGACTGATCAAAGAGGAACGGCAGGGAAAGTTCGTCTTCTATTCCCTCGTCGACCTGCCTGCCTTGACTGCGTTGGCCGATTGGACAGTGCTCCATGGCAGCTTCGGCGCACCGGTTCTCGCGAATTCGGTCAACCGGGACGGCTCTCTTCGACCGGGCATGGATACGTTCCAGTACGATGAAGAGCGTTTGCGCTGGCGCCTGTCCATTCGAGACGAGGACCGAGTCGTACTGACCTATCCGAGATCCGAGGAGCTCCAGGATGCACGCAGCCGAGTCCTTTTCGTCTGCGTGCACAACAGCGCCCGAAGTCAGCTCGCGGAGGAATACCTGAGGGCCCATGGGGGCGAGCGATTCTCGGTGGAAAGCGCCGGCCTGGTTCCGGGCGTTCTGAATGCCTATGTCGTGGCCCTGCTCAAGGAAGAAGGCATCGATATCGCCTCAAAAAAGACGCAGGCGGTCTCGAGGCTCTACTCTACAGGAAGGACCTACGACTGGGTGATCACGGTTTGCGACAGTGAGGCCGAGCGGGACTGCCCGACCTTCCCGGGACCGGTGAATCGCCTGTCCTGGCCTTTCGAGGATCCTTCCGAGTTTACGGGAACGAGCGAAGAGATAATGAGCCAGGTCCGGGCTTTGGCCGCTAGGATCAATTCGAAGGTCAGGGAATTCATAGCCGATCGACAGGTACCCGAATCGTCGGCGGCTCCGATCCTTGTCCGTCGGCCAGACCAGTAATGGAAATCTCGGCGCGCTTATATCCGGGCGCCCTCGGCGGGAGCTATCGCCTCCACCAACCAGCGTCCCGCCCCCTGCAGGACCAGCCGCGACTCGTGGAAGGATAGGAGACTCGAGCGGTGGCCCACGCTCACGATGGCCGTAAGCGGCAGCTCGCGCATGAGGGCGAGGTAGAGCTGGCCTTCGGCAGGCTCGTCGAGGGCCGAGGTCGCCTCGTCCATGAAGACCCAGGAAGGGCGCTGCAGGAAGATGCGGGCGAAAGCGAGACGCTGCTGCTCGCCAAGCGAAAGCACCTGCGCCCAGAAGCGGTCCTCGCCGAGGCGGCCTTGGAGCTCGCTCAGGCCCGCGAGCCCCAGGGCCGCGGCGATTCGGTCGTTGTCCATACTCTCGGCGCCGGTAGGATAGAGCAGCACGTCCCGGAGCTTGCCGAGAGGGAGGTAGGGCTTCTGGGGGAGGAAAAGGGCGAGTTCCTTCTCCGGGAGCTCCACGTCGCCGTCGGTATAGGGCCAGATGCCGGCGAGGGCCCTGATCAAGGTGCTCTTCCCGATGCCGGAGGGGCCCATAACAAGGAGGCGCCCGCCGCGGTCGAGCTCGACGTTGAGGTCGCGGAGGAGATCGCGGCCGTCGGGGAGGCGCACGTTGAAATCCTCGATTCGCAGCCTGGGACCGTCGCGGCGGACCATCCTGTAATGCGTATCGCGGATTTCCTTGATCTCGTTCATGGCCTGCCTGAAGAAGCGGAGACGATCGACGACGGCGTGCCAGCTAGCGAGGTCGGTGTAGCTGTTGACGATGAAGGAGAGCGCGCCCTGGACCTGGCCGAAGGCGCTCGATATCTGCATTATCGACCCGATCTGTATGGCCTTGGCGAAGTAGGCCGGAAGGCTCACGAGGGTCGGGAATATCACGGCCGCCTGGCCGTAGCCGGAGGCCCACCAGTTGAGGCGCCGGGTGCGCCGCATGATCTGCCAGAAGTTGCCGAAGACATTCGCGAAGCGCTTCAGGAAATGCTCGCGCTCGCGGCTCTCGCCGCCGTAGAGCGCCACCGATTCGCTGTTCTCGCGGAGGCGGACCAGGCTGAAGCGGAAATCGGCCTGATAGCGCTCCTGATTGAAGTTGAGCTTTATGAGGGGCCGCCCGACCACGGCGATGAGGATCGTGCCCACCGCCGAATAGACGACCGCGGTCCAAACGAGATAACCGGGGATGACTATATTGGAACCATGCCAGGGGATGGGAACATGGGCGGAAAGCCCCCATAGCATGGCGATGAAGGCGGCCAACGTAGTGATCGAGCTCAGCAGGCCGATGAGCAGATTCAAGGTTTGGGAAGTGAAGCTGGCGAGGTCGTCGGCGATGCGCTGATCGGGATTGTCCGTGCCCTCGCCGAGTACCTGCAGGTGGTAGTAGGTACCGCGCGCCAGCCATTCGCCCAGGTAGCTGTCGGTGAGCCAGCGGCGCCAGCGTATCTGCAGCATCTGGGTCAGGTAGGTCTGGTAGACGGCGGCAATGATATAGGGCACGACGAGGATCGCGAAGATCAGGAGCTCGTGCCAGGCCGAACTGGCGTTGTAGGTCTGCAGGTCGTTCCAGAAGGTATTGTACCACTCCGTGATGCGGTAGGAGATGTACACCATCAGGAGATTGAGGACTATGACAAGGGCCAGGAGCCCGCGCGCCGACCAGCGCTCATCGGAACTGGCCCAATAGGGTTTGGCCAAAGCCCATAGATCGCGAAAAAAGGCCCTGTTGAACTGCTTCATGGCTTCGAGCGTACCATAAGCTAGGCGATCGTGACCTCCGGGCTGAGGTATACGTCCTGTATCGTGCCCAGCAGCTTTATGCCCTCGGCCATCGGCTTCTGGAAGGCCTTGCGTCCCGAGATGAGGCCCATGCCGCCCGCCCGCTTGTTTATCACCGCCGTTCGAACCGCCTCGGCGAGGTCGTTGGCCCCGGACGCGCCCCCGGAATTGATGAGGCCGCAGCGTCCCATGTAGCAATTCGCCACCTGATACCTCGTCAGGTCTATGGGATTGTCGGGAGCCAGCTCGGAGTAGATCCTCGGGTCCGTCTTGCCGTAGGGGTTTTCCTTGCTCGAGACGGCGAGGTAGCCGCCGTTGTTCTCAGGCAGCTTCTGCTTGATGATGTCGGCCTCGATCGTCGAGCCGAGGTGGTTCGCCTGGCCGGTGAGGTCGGCCGAGAGGTGAAAGTCCCTGGCGGCCGTCTTGAAGGCGGGGTTCCGCAGGTAGCACCAGAGGATCGTGGCCATCCCCAGCTCGTGGGCCGCCTTGAAGGCCTTGCTCACCTCCTGGATCTGTCTCGAGGACTCCGACGAGCCGAAGTAGACGGTGGCTCCGACCGCCACGCAACCCATGTCCCAGGCCTGCTTCACGTCGGCGAAAGGGATCTGGTCGAACTTGTTGGGGAAGCTGAGGAATTCGTTGTGGTTGAACTTCAGGATGAAAGGTATACGGTGGGCGTATTCCCGCGCGACGGAACCCAGGACACCGAGGGTGGAAGCTACCGCGTTGCAGCCTCCCTCGACGGCGAGCTCGACTATGTTGCGAGGATCGAAGTATGCCGGATTGGGGGCGAAGGAGGCCCCTGCCGAATGCTCGATCCCCTGATCCACCGGTAGAATCGAAAGGTAGCCAGTGCCGCGGAGGCGTCCGTGGTCGAAGAGCTGCTGAAGGCTTCGCAGCACCTGCGGACCGCGGTCGGAGAGGGCCCAGACGCGATCGACGAAATCCTTGCCGGGTAGGTTCAGGCTTTCCTTCGGGATTCCCTTGCAGACATGGGTCAGGAGCGATTCGGCCTCGGAGCCTAGAAAGGCTTTGATATCGTTCGGCATGTGCCCCTCCCTATTTATGCTGAAAAGTAGGCAGGGGGGACGGGAAAGGCAAGGACGAAGAATCGCATCGGCTATCCTCCTTGGTGCCCATATGCTATATTCTATATAGGGTATCTAATATGGAGGGTTGTTCCACATGGCCCAGCAACGAATCGGCATCAGCGACATCGCGATCTTCCTTCCCAGGCCGGAAATCGACATAGACACGATAGTCGGCGAGCGCGGCCGGCTGGACGGGGAGCTCGGGAAGCGGATGAGGCGCGCCATCGAGACGACGGGTCAGAACAGGATGCGCTTCCCCGAAGCCTGGGAAGATACGACGACCCTCGCCGCGCGCTCGGCTTTGACGCTCGTGCGCCAGAACCCGGATTTCGATCTTTCGCGCCTCCGCTACCTCGCGGCCGGGACCGAGACGGGGGTCGATCATTCCAAGGCTCTCGCCGCCTATGTGGAGGGGATGCTCCAGCGGATAGGCATCGCCGTTCCCAAGACGATTTCCACGTTCCAGGTCCAGCACGCCTGCGCCGGTGGCGCTCTCGCGGCGATCGGCGTGGCCGCCCTCCTGGGCCTGAGCAATCGCAAGGGAGAATCCGCTCTCGTGACCTGCTCGGACATCGCCCGCTACGAGAGCGCGACGACGGCAGAGATCACCCAGGGGGCCGGAGCCGTCTCGCTCCTCGTCGAGAACGATCCCTCCCTCGTCGAGCTCGACCTCTCGGACATGGGATTCGCGTCCGAGGACGTCGACGATTTTTTCCGGCCCCTCGGCTCCCCGATCGCCCGCGTGCGAGGCGGGTACTCGATCCAGTGCTATAACGAATGCCTCGATCTCGCCTTTTCCGATCATTGCGACCGCCGGGGCGAGAGCCCGGAGGCCGTCCTCGAGGCGACTGACTACTTCGTCCTCCACGTGCCGTTCAGGAACATGGCCTTCAGGGCGATGAGGAAGTTGCTGGTATCGCGTCTCCGCGTAAGCGAGGACGAGGCCGAGGCGATCCTCGCGGCCAAGAGCCTGCAGGCCGGCATCGACCCCATCGCGCGCATCGGCAACACCTACACGGCCTCCATCTTCATGTCGCTCGCCTTCCTGCTCGACTCCCAATTCAAGCTCATCGGGAACCGCATCGCCGGCAAACGGATACTGCTGGCTTCGTACGGCTCGGGCAATACGATGGCCGTGCTCTCCGCGAAGGTCGCCGACGGCGCGCCCGCCGTGCTTTCCCGATGGAAGACCGAAGAGCTTTGGAGCGGCGCGAGAAGGGCCGGAATGGAGGAATACCAGGAATGGATCGATCGCTCGGCCGAGGGACCATGGAGCCTAAGCGCCGACGACTATCCCGACATGCCGCGCGATTCCTTCTTCCTCGCCGGGATCCGCAAAGACGGATATCGCGAGTATGGATTTCGATAGCGAGATCTCGGATCGCAAGGCCAGGCACTTCGAGATCTGCGTGGATCCGGCGAGCTACTCCGTCGAGAGCCGAATCGGCCGCTTCGACGAGCTCGGCTTCGTCCACCGGGCCCTGCCCGAGCTGGATTCCCGCGCCGTCGACACCTCCCTCCTCTTCCTCGGTCATCGGATAGCTCTGCCCCTCCTCATCTCGTGCATGACAGGCGGTTCGAGGTCAGGAGGCCTGCTCAACCGCGCCCTCGCCGCGGCAGCGCAGTCGGCGCGCATTCCCGTCGGGACCGGATCGATCCGCATACTCTTCCGCGAGCCCGAGCTCTTCGATCAGTTCCACGTCAAGCCGGTCGCGCCCGATGTCCCCGTGATAGCCAACCTCGGCGCGGTCCAGCTTCGCGAGATCGGGCGGGATCGCGTGATCGAGATGCTGAGGCGCCTCGAGGTGCAGGCCCTCGCAGTGCACCTGAACGCCGGGCCAGGAGCTCTTCCAGCCCGGCGGGGATCGGGATTTCCGCGGACTCGGGGAAGTCATGGCGAGATTCTGCGAGGCCTCCCCCCTGCCCGTCATCGTCAAGGAGACCGGCTTCGGGATCAGCCCCCGCCGACGTGGAGTCGCTGCTCGGCTCAGGCGTCGCCTACGTCGACCTCGCGGCCGCCGGTGGCACGAATTGGGTCCTCGTCGAATCCTACCGCCTCCCCGAGGAGGAGTTCGCCGTCGCCCGCGAATTCGCCGATTGGGGCTTGCCTACCGCCCTCCTCCTCCTCGCCCTCTCGAGACGGCGGAAAGCCTCGGCGCCTCCCGGAGCGGCGGGACGGGATTCGCCCGATGCCCGGGTCATCGCATCGGGCGGCCTTCGCACGGGCTTGGACGTGGCCAAGGCGCTCGCCCTCGGGGCCTCGCTCGCCGGCATGGCCCTCCCCTTCGCCCGAGCGGTCCACGAGGCGGGCACGGAGGCCGCGCTCAGGCTCATAGGCCGGGTGGAGTCCTCGCTCAGGACCGCGATGACGCTGACGGGTTCCGTCGACCTGTCCGCCTTGCGGGCGGCGCCTCTCAGGATCGAGCCGGCCCTCTCCGCGGCCGCGGACGAGCTCCTGCGCGCGGAGGACGCAAGACCATGATCGACCGAGGCGAAAGTCTCCTCCCCCGCAATTTCCGAAAGCTCGGCATAGCCGGCAGGCGCGCCGCCCTGGCGGCCGTCTACGGAAAAGCGGGAGACGACCTGGAGGCCATCCTCGGAGGCGACGCCGAGTTCGCCGAGTCCATGGTCGAGTCGGCGATAGGCTTCGCGCCGCTTCCGCTCGGGATCGCCTCGGGCTTCCTCATCGACGGTCGTTCCTACGATATCCCCATGGCCGTCGAGGAAGCTTCCGTAATCGCCGCCGCCTCCTTCGCGGCGGGCCTCGTCCGAGCGGACGGCGGCTTCTTCACCTGGGCGACCGAGCCGCTCATGACGGCTCAGGTATACCTCGAGGACGTCCCGCCCGGTCGGGAGGGGGAGATCGAAAGCCGGGAGAGCGAGATACGGGCCGACCTCGACGCCTTCCTCGCTTCGATGCGCGGCCGCGGCGGGGGCTATCGCGGCCTCGACGTGGCCAGGATCGCGGAGACCGGCCTGGTGCGCGTCCGGCTTCATATCGACGTGAGGGACGCCATGGGCGCCAACGTCCTCGACGGAGCGGCGGAGCGCGTCGCGCCCTCGCTCGAGACGATAAGCGGGGGCAGGCGCCTGATGTGCGTTCTCACGAACGACGCCGGAGATCGCCGGGCCGGGGCGCGATTCGAGATCTCCGTTCGCCGCCTCTCCCGCGGCCCCTACTCGGGGGAGGAAGCCGCCCGGAGGCTGGAGCTGGCCTCGCGGCTCGCCCAGGCCGATCCCTCCCGCGCCGTCACGCACAACAAAGGCGCGATGAACGGCATCGTCGCCCTCGCCCTGGCCACGGGAAACGACAGCCGTGCCCTAGAGGCCGGGGTCCATTTTTGGGCGGCGCGGGAGGGGCTATATCGCGGGATCTCGAGCTTCAAGCGCGTCGGGGATCGCCTCGAAGGGAGCATCGAACTGCCTCTCGCCCTCGGCGTCGTCGGAGGCTCGGTAGGATTCCATCCCGCCGCGGCTTTGGCTCTCAGGATGCTGGGCCATCCCGACGGGCCTGGCCTATCCAGAATAGCGGCCGCCCTGGGTTTGGCCCAGAACTTCGCGGCCGTCTTCGCCCTCGTGACTGAAGGCATCCAGGCCGGGCACATGGCGCTTCATTCCAGGAAGCGCGGGAACGAGGCATGAGCGAATGGCAGGATACCGCGGGCGCGGCCGCCGAGCCCGACGCGGCGGCGTTTGAGCGTGGCCCGGCGTCCTTCGAACGCGACGCGGCCTTCGAGTGCAGGGCCTCGCCTTCCCTGGCTCTGCTCAAGTATTGGGGCAAGGCCGACAGTCGCCTCAACCTGCCCGCGACGCCGAGCCTCGCTCTTTCTCTGGGAGCCCTGACGACGAGCACCCGAGTCGAGGCAAGCTTCGAAGGGGAGGACGAAGTGAGCGTAGAGGGCCTACGACAGCATCCCGGGAGGTATGCCGACTTTTTCGACGCCCTGCGTCGCGCCCTTGGGGCCGAGCTTCGATTCCGGGCCAATAGCCGGAACGATTTCCCGACCTCCTCGGGCCTGGCGAGCTCTTCTTCCGCCTTCGCCTCCCTCGCCCTCGCCGGCGCGAGGGCCGGAGAAGCCCTTCTGGGAAAAGGGCGAGGACGCGTCCTTCGGAGGGGCCGGAGCCGCGGAAACGGCCTTTCGCTCGCCGAAATATCGGCCCTCGCCCGCGTCGGGTCGGTTTCCGCCGCGCGGGCCGTGTTCGGCGGTTTCAGCCTCCTTTCCGCGCGCTCCCGCGCGGCGCGTCCCCTCTATGGCGAAGACCATTGGCCCGAGCTCCGCGTCCTCGTCGCCTTCGTCTCGCTCGAAGCGAAGGCCCTCTCCTCGCGCGAGGCGATGGAGCGGAGCCGTTCGACCTCGCCATTTTACGGAAGCTGGGTCCGCGCCTCGGCCGCGGAGCTCGCGGGGGCGATCGAGGCTCTCGAGCGCCGCGACCTGCAGCGGCTCGGAGAGGTCGCCCGGCGAAGCTACCTGCGGATGTTCGGCGCGATGCTCGCCTGCGATCCGCCGATCCTCTATTGGTTGCCCGGAAGCATCGCGATCATACGCGAATGCGAAGAAATGCGTCGTCAAGGGATAGGGGTCTGGGAGACGATGGATG
>CAVZVX010000058.1:0-49964 GCA_963778775.1 uncultured Spirochaetota bacterium
TTTTCGCGCGTCTCGACGCTCGTCCCGGTCGGCGAGCGGCCGGCAGCCTCTACCGCCGCCCGACCGAGAGGAATTACAATGAGAAATGCGTCGTCGAAGGAGGCTGCCATGGATTATCAGATCGTCGCCGTTAAGGTAGGTAATCGCGAAGGCGCGGCTCAGGACATGCAGCGGATTCTGACCGCCCATGGATGCGCCATCAAAGTCCGACTGGGTCTCCATGACATCCCGCCCGATGCCTGCTCTCCCGCCGGCCTCGTACTCATGGAAGTCGCGGGAGAGGAGCCCGAAATCTTGGAGATGGTTAGGGAGCTCGACGCCCTGCCGGAGACCAGCGCCAAGTACATCGTCATTTAGCATTTCGGTTCCCGCTGACCGGGCAGCGAATCCCTATTTTCACCGGTAGCGAATTAGCAACTTTCTTGTATATAGCTAATATATAATATATACTTGTGGTATGAAGAGCGCAATCGCGGAGCGAAGCTGCCCTCGCGTCGAGGCGGCCTTTTCCCTCCTCTCGAGGAAGTGGACGGGGCTGATCATACGCGCGCTCATCGCCAGTCCCCTGCACTTCTGCGAGCTCGAAAAGTCGCTGCCCGCGCTCAGCGCCCGCGTCCTCGCCCTGAGGATGCGCGAGCTGGAAGACTCGGGCATCGTGCACCGGGGGGTGACAGACTCCTCTCCGCCGAGGGTGCGCTACGAGCTCACCGAGAAGGGAAGGGATCTCGAGCCCGTGATCGCGGGCATCGCAGCCTGGGCGACAAGGTGGGAATAGCCCGGTGCCCGCTTCGATCTTCCCGCTAGGACGGACTCGAGTCCTTTTTCGCGAAGATCGACTTGTACGGCATGATCATGAACGCTGGAAAGTCCCGTATCATCCCTCGATAGACCGCGGGTATCGAGGTTATCCAATAGCCGAGCCATACGGCGATGCGTTTTAAGGGATGGCGTTGCGGGAAGTCGTAGATGCCGTCCCGCTTGTAGGCCCGATGGTCCCCCTTGAAGACGATTCGAAGCTCGCCGTAGATATCGTCGCGGAAGATCTTCATGCCGCCCACGCCGAGGAAGGTGGCGGGCCTCATCTCGCCAGAGGCGAGCGCCGTGGCGCAGCGTTCCGCCGCGGCGTCCAGGAGAGCGTCGAGCTCGGGGCCCGTGTCGACCTCGTCGGAGACGAAGTCCACGAGATTACCCCCCTGCCACTCCACGTAGCCCGTGAGGGTCTGGCGGAGGTTGTCGAGCCTCGAGAGGGGCCCCGACACTATGAAGAGGAACTGCTTGCCCCTCAGGACGGCCTGGTGCGTATTGAAGAAGGCGCGGTCGAGGAATGCCTTCCACCGCGCGGACAGGGCGCGGTCGCGCGTAGTGCCGGCGAAGACGAGAAGGTCCGCCGTCGCGACCTTCGACCTGAAGGCGTCGATGAAGCCGTCCTTGCCCTCGTAGGCGCAGCGGTTGGCCTGGCCGCATTTCAGGCAGCCCAGGCATCCGCCCCTCATTCCCATTTCCTCGAGCGCCAGTATCTCGACTTTCGTTCCGCGCGCCGAGACGGCTCCGGCGAAGCGCCGGGCCATCGCCCCGACGGCGAGCTCGGGGTAATCGACGAGGACGAGGGTTTTCTTGCCGCCGGCTTCGCTTCCGGCGTTCCCGTCCGCGATCCCGGCCCCTTCGGGGACGGATGCGAGGGGCGGCTTGTGCATCGGCAGGGGAGCGCTGCGCCGGGGCATGGGGAGCCTTTCCTCCGCTGCCCTGGCGAGGCCCTGGGCGAAGACGAGGAGCTGCCTCCTGCACTCGCCCTTCCGCAGATCGTCCATCTTCGGCGAAAAGGAGCCGGTAAAGGCCATTCCGAGGTCTTCCGAGACTTCGCGGATGTACTGGTGCGCGGTATTGTCGAAGAAATGGATCGAGGTCGAGAGCGAGGCGGCGTACTTTCCCGCGAAGGAGCCCTCGACCCCGCGCTCCCGAATCAGCTCGATGAAGCGCTTGTACTGCGAGCAGACCGTGAACACATAGAGGGGAAAGGCCCACAGTACCGCATCGGCCTCCTTCACCGCCTCGATCGCCTGGGCGAATTTCCCGTCGTCTCGCTCGAGCGCCCCGATGCGTGACGCGATCTGCAGCGTCCGGACCTCGTGATTCGGCAAGTTCTCCGCGATCCAGCGGACGTATTGCATCGTCACGCTGGTCTCGCCCTTGGGGCTCCCGCCCAATACCAGGATCTTCATTCGAACCTCCGTTTTGGCGCGACTCGCGCCCATGGGACGTCGGGCCGCTACGCGCGCGTCCTCGTTCCCGCGATATTCGGGCGCCCGGATCGTTCCGCGGTGCCCAGCTCATCGAGAGACTCCCGGCACCAGGTCCCGAGGCTCTCGTAGTAGCGCTTGCCGTAACGGAGGGTCATGAGCTGGAAGCGGGCCGTGCGGCTTTGCCTCCCCCCGCCCTCGATCTCTTCCTGGAGCTGCTTTTCGGTCGCGATCAGCTCGTCGATCGCGGCTCGACAAGCCTCCTCTTGGGCCGCGAGCATCGCCGCCAGGTTCTTACTCTTCGCCCTCGCCCCGAAGAAGACCTTGAGCAGGAGCTCGACTCGCAGATTGGGCGGGTTCGGGGATTCCGCGAGCCAGGCGACGAGGGCCTCCCTGCCCTTTGCCGTGATCGAATATATATGCTTTCCGGGCCTTCCCTCGACCGATGCCTGCTCTTCCATGGTAGCCAGGCCCTCGTCCTGGAGGAGCTTCAGGGTCGGATAGATGTGCCCATAGTCCTCTTTCCAGAAATGGGCGATGCTCATCGCCGACATTTTGCGTATGTCGTAGCCCGACATCGGAGCGCAATCGAGCATGCCGAGGATGGCGAATTTGGTTCGGTTTTCTTTAGGCATATCATGAGAATATATATCTTTTTGATATATGTCAAGTTGAGACGGTATAAACGGCGATCCCGAAAGATCCGAGGAATCTCGACGGATATGGGGGAATCGCGGTATAATCCGATCCGGAACGACTGGAAGGCGGAATGCCCGAGGATCGCGGCCATGCCGGCCCTCGAGCGGGACCCGAGTCGGTTCCGAAGGGATTATTCATAATGAAAGAGCGCCATACGTACCATCGACTCGGTCCGAAATCGGTCCTGGCATTTCTCCTCGCTTTTCTCTCCTTCGGGGCGTTCGCCGACATAGTGGTCGGGAACGGACAGATCGAAACCGAGAATCGGGAGCTGCCGGCCTTCAGGGCCATCGATGTCGGCGGCTCGGCTACGGTTAAGGTCCATCGAGGCGCGCAGAAGATCGAGATATGCTCCGATTCCAATATCCTGCCGTATATCATCACGACCGTATCGGGCGGCGAGCTGACTATCGGCCTCAAGCCGTTCACGAGCATCATGGGCTCGACCGATATGCGATTCGAAATCACCGTACCGAAACTCGAGGGCATACGGCTGTCGGGCTCGGGCCAAGCCTATATCGACTCCTTCGACGGCGACTCCTTTTCCGGGGTTGTCTCCGGTTCTGTCAGCGTAAAGGCCGCCGGCCTCGCTTATTCGAAGACCTCTCTCTCCTTCTCCGGATCGGGCGGGCTCGATGCAACGGTGAAGGCCGAAACGCTCGACCTTCGATGCTCAGGCTCGAGCGCCCTGCGCATTTCGGGAAAGGCGGACAGAGGCGAGATCGCGATTTCCGGTTCCTCCGACCTTCGAGCGCGCGACCTCGCCGTCGGAGAAGCCCGCGTAGAGATCAGCGGGTCTGGCGAGGTCGAGATACGGGCGGTGGAGAGTCTCGACGCGGATATTAGCGGATCGGGCTCGATAAAGTATTGGGGCAGCCCGAGCGTCTCGCAGCGGATAAGCGGATCGGGACAGGTCTCGAAGGCCGACCGCTAGCCCAGCCGGGACGACATTCAAGTGGAGGCGCGATGAGAACCGGTAAGCGATAGGGATGAACCGCGCATCCCATGCGCGCCTTCCCGTCGCAGAGCCCATCGCCGGAAGCGAGCGAAGCCGCCTCGATCAGGAGACGGCGCGTTGTCGAGAGTTGGTTTTCTCCCGATCCGATTGCGCTTTCCCGGCGCTGCGGACCGTCCATCCTCGTTTCCGCGCGCAGTAGCGCGCGAGGAAGCTTTCGATCCGGCGCGCTATCTTCATGCTGTTGTCCGAGACGTCGAATCGGCTCGATAGGGCGTTCGCCCGATATGCCCCCAGCCTATCGAGGAAGAGAGGCAGATCGCTTTCGAAGCGCTTGAGGCTCGTCGACATGCCTTTCCCGGTCGCGCCGACCATCTTCGCGTTCAGGCATTGTTCCCATTGACCCCGCTGCGGGACCACCAAAATCGGCTTGTTGAGCGCGAGCGACTCCACGATTATCTGGTGACCGGCCGATGAGACGACGCAGGAGCATCCGGCCAGGGCCTTCTCGAAGTCCTCGTTCCGGTTCGGGAACAGCTTGTAGGCGATTCCGGCCCGATCCAAGATCGGCAGCAGTGCGGGCCTGTAGCAAGCTTTCAGGTTCAAAAGGACGAAGCCCTCGTCGGAGAGGGGATACCGGAATATCTCGCGACGAATGATGGGGCCGACGTCGCCCCCGTAGAAGGATATATGCGCTCGCTCGTGCCAGGGCCCCTCGAGTATCCTGGACGCAAAGGAGTTGAGCCACGCGAAGGGGTGGAGCCGCGCGACGCGCTGGACTATGCCGGGGTGGTTAAGCTGAAATACCGGGATGCCGAGCGCTCGCGCGGCCCGCGGAAGGATCGGCTCGAAATCGGAAATCACGGCGTCGATTTTCAATTCCCTCAGCCTCTTGGCGTATCGGACGATATCGTAGGAGAATCTGGCGATGGAGGGGAGGGCCCGGAATACGGTCGCTAGGACGAGGACCTTTTCTCCTCGCTTCTCGAAGGCGAAATGGGGGATGTCCTCGAAACGCCGCTTTCCCATCTTCGACTCGAGAAAGTCCCTGACCGGCTCGGGAGCGAAATATACGAGCTTGTGCCGGCCTTCGAGCAGGGGACCTATGACGGAAGTCCTGACCGCGTGCCCCAACCCCTCGCCGGCGCATGAATAAGCGATTCGCATGGCGAACTCCTTTTCGATATGTACATCCGGACTGTTAGGGGAGCGATAAGATATGGTGAATTTCACGCGAAAACGACCTCGCGCGCGGTCGATCCATGCGATACTCAAGCGAGAATATGAGCTCGAAGGAAAATAAATATCGCATTGCGCTCGACGGGGATAAGGTCGCAAGCGTTCCTCCGGATTTCCTCTCGCTGACCATCGATATATCGCTGATACTCGGAGGGCACTGGTGGGGGGAGGGCAAAGGGACTTCCAAGGGAGTAGCCAAAGAGAGGGTCGAGCCTCTCGACCTCGGCGATGCCCGCCTCGCTCGACTGGCGCGTAAGCTCGCTCCCGCGACGCTTCGGATAGGCGGGACCGAAGCGGATCGAACCGGATATCGGGTGAAGAAAAAATGGGCCTCGACCTTGGCCGCATCGAATTCTCCCTATGAGTACCTGATCGACAAGAAGCTGTGGAAAAGCGTCAACGCCTTCGCGCGGAAGGCCGGATTCGAGATACTGTTCGTGATCGGGGCCGGGCCGATGACCAGGGACGGCGCGGGCGCCTGGTCGAGCGGAAATGCCCGGAAACTCATCGCCTATGCCGCGAAGAAGAAGCTCCCCGTAACCGCGTGGGAGCTCGGCAACGAAGTGAACGGATATCCCTTCGTTCACGGCTTCCGAAACCGCGTAAGCGGATCACGGTACGCGGAGGATTTCGCGGATTTCTCTCGCCTCGTTCGCGAGCTTCACCCGGGCGCGAGAGCCGTCGGGCCGGGCTCGTCGGTTTGGCCCGTATTCGGCGAAGTGAATCCGATGTTGCCCGCCTTCGCGAGAAGCGCGAAGCTCTCGCCCACCGACGTCGTGAGCTGGCATTATTACCCGCAGCAATCCGGCCGCGCGTTTCTGGCCGATCGCCGGGCGACGGAAAAGCGCCTCCTGGCACCGCGTCGCCTCGATAGCGTCGGGAAGCACGCCCGATCCCTGCGGGCCCTAGCCGGCGGGAGGGAATGCTGGATGACCGAGACAGGGCACGCCCTTTACGGGGGAGAGCCCGGCCTGTCGGACACCTACTGCTCTTCTCTTTGGTGGCTCGATCAATTGGGGGTCCTCGCGCGAGAAGGCACGAGTCGAGTCTTCCGCCAATCCCTCACGGGGGCGGATTACGGCCTCCTCGACCAGGCGGGCTTCGCTCCGCGGCCCGATTATTACGCCAGCTTCCTCTGGAAGCGCCTGATGGGTACTGAGGTCTTCCAGTCGCCGAAAATCGAAGGCCCCGATAATCGGCTTCGCGCATACCGGCATTCCTCGGTACTGGACGGTAATTCGAGCAGCGTTCTTTTGATCAACCTGGGGAACCGCGAGGCCCGCGTGGCCTTCGAAGGCTTCCCTCGCGAACGATATATCGTCTCCCCGCGGCGAGGGCTTCGGTCTCGCGATATTTTCATGAATGGGATTCCCGTTGAAGAAGACCTGGTCTTCGCCTGGGCCAAGAAAAGGACGATTCGAAAATACAGGATACATGAAGCGGGGGAGCCATTCGTCGAGCTTCCGGCCTATTCCTATGCCTTCGTAGTCATCGATTGATGCCTTTCTGACGCATGGATTCTCGAAGAAGGCGCCGAAATGCTCAAACCCTCATTATCGAATTGTCGCCGCCGGTAACGCAACGCGACCCAGAGCCGTCTATCACGTAGCTTTCCTCGACGCCGACCATGCCGACGCCTTCGACGCCGCACTTCGGCTCGAGGGCTATCACCATCCCCGAAAGCAGGGGAGTCTTGTTGGCAGCCATGATGATCGGCTGCTCGTCGATATGGAGGCCGATTCCGTGGCCCAGGAACTTGACGCTCGAATCGCCGTAGCCCATGAAGTGCTTGGACAGGCTGGCGGGAAGATCGGCCATCGCCCCCGAGAAGACCTCGGAAGCGAGCGCCCCCGGCTTGACGAGGCCGAGGGCCTTCCGCAGCACCCCCCGACAAGCCTCGTGGACCTCGATCGCCCGAGCGGAAGGCTCGGCCCCGAAGCAGTACACCTGTGTCTTATCGCTGTGGTACCCGAGGAACCCATAGCCCACGTCGGCGAAGACGATATCCCCGCGTTTCAGGAGGCGCTCGCGACTTCCCAGGATGGGAGCGGCAGGATGGAGGCCGCGCATGCCGCCGGGTCCGTCGAAATTGGTCGGGTAAAGGGAATTATCGCCGAAGCCGATCTGGCCGACGACGATCTCCATCTGGAACATGGAGAAGCGAGTCATGCCATGGTGGCCCGCCTTCACCATGGCCGCATACACCTCGACCGCCAGCTCGGCTTCGCTCATTCCCTCCCGTAAAAGAGAAGGGATGACGCGTTCCATCAACTCACGGTGCCGGCGCCCCGATTCCTCTATGAGCTCGATCTCATCCTTGTCTTTTACGGCGCGAAGGCCCGAGAGGACGCGATCCAAGGACAACACTTCGCTCGGCTTCAGGTACTTCCTTATCCGCTCGAGCATGGCCAGCGGCATTACCTCGGTATCGACGTAGGTCCTTCCCAGGTCCTCGGGCAACACCGAAAGCATATCGCGGTAGCTCGCCATCTTGACGATGCCGTCGAGCGGGGATTCCATTATGGCGCGCTCGTGGCTCTTGCGCACGAAGAAGCGATAGCTCCCATCGGCTCGGAGAGCGAGAACGCCGTCCTGCATCGTGCCGGTCAGGTAATACTGGTTGATCCGTCCCACGATGAGGGCCGTGTCGAAGCCCCCCGGCAATCCCGAAAGGGCCTTCACGAGCCTATCGATCCTATCCTCGAGCCACTCTTTGGAAACGCGTCCCGTCGGCTTTTCCATAGCGGCCCAGAATAGCATAGGACGCGGGAAAGGAACCAGACGAGGTTCCGCGCGATCGATCATTTCAGCCGTGTCGTAAAGAACAACATTGCAGTCGAGGCCTTGGCCGCTATTTCTAAAATACGGCTACAAGTCTGCCACTCCTGGGCATGCGTGATCCCCGCCGCGACGATCGAATCCCCGCGATTGGTCACCCGAGCGGCTTGGCAATGACACCGCCGAAGAGAAGATTCGACAAGACGCAGCCGAGTACGAGGTTCACGAGGACGATGACCGTGAACGCCGCGATGGGCTTCGCTCCGATGGCGCGCATCTCCCCGAGACGGGCGTTGAGGCCTATGCAGAGGAACGTTAGAGTAAAGAACCAGGTACGAAGCGTATTGAGGACCCCGATGACGTGAGCGTCGACCATCGGCTTGCCCATTGTCCCGGTCAATCGAGTCACTAAAGCGGAAGCGAGCAGGAATGCGAGCACGAACTTGGGGAATCGCTCCCAGATCATCGCCGGGCTCGGCCTCGCCTTGCCTATCGCCTGCGTGCCGGCGCCGCCGCTGGCGTCGGCTTTGCCGACGACGTCCCAGCGCACGATGGCGATGGTGGCAAAAATGAACGACAGGAATCCGATGAATACATCTCGGTTGAGCTTGACGAGCGAAAAGGCGCTCACTGCTTTTTCCCCTACCATCGATGCGGCGGCCAGCCCCGCGGCATCGGCGAGCTCCGAGCCTCCTATCCAGGCCCCAATGACGACCTCGTTGAATCCGAGGAGCCGGCCGAGCAGGGGGATGAGGAAGATCAGAACGAGGGCGAAGACGACGACGAGAGTCACGACGTAGCCGACTCTTTTCTTGTCCTCGCCGACGCTGGAGCCTATCGCTATCGCGGCGGAGACGCCGCACACCGAGCCGCCCGCGCCGAGGACCGCGATGAAACGCCTGTCGAAGCCCATGGCACGGCCGATCCGGAAGGCGACGGCGAAGCCGACCGCGACGATGACCAAGGCCTCGATGAAGCCCCAGCCGCCGCCCTGGACGATCGTCGTGAAGGGGAAGCTCGCTCCCAATAGCACGACGCCGGTCTTGATGAAGAATTCGGTTCTGCCCGAGGCCTCCCGGAACCACTGGGGGAGGTCGAGAAGGTTGCCCACTATCAAGCCGATAAGGAGGGCCCAGAAAGTGGATTCGAGGCCGTAGAGCTTGAGCGTTCGCTGGCTTCCCAGGACGAGGACCAATCCTGCGGCGAGGAAGAGCAGCGCGAAGGAGGCTGCGTATTGGCCTAGCTTCCCTCCCATCGCCTTGACTGCCAGCCCGGTCAGCGCGAGGAGGACGGCAAAGACTGCCGCGTACGCGCGCCATGAGGCGGCCAGGCCCGGCAGAAGCGGCTTCGACGGCCAGGCCGCCGGTATCGCGCCTTTGATGAAATCGAAGACCGGACCGAACGACGCGCCGACGGCCGCTGCGACCACGATCGCCAGCCCTATGTATACGGCCCACCAATCCTCGCTCGCCAGGAGCTTGCTCTTCTTGGTCATTTCGTCATCTCCTCTGGGGATCGCCTGCTTCGGCTGGCTGAGAAGTCTAGCACTCGAAAACTCTGTTTGGTTTTCAAGGCATTCATTTTCGGTCAATAATCGGTTACGCCCGGTTTCAGGATAGCCCCGCGCTCTGATTGGCTCAATGGAAATAATGGCGAATTTGCCGGTCCAGGAAAACGCACGAGGCGTCATGAGCTGTCCGAAAGCATCGTCGGTTCGGGCAAGGAACTCGAGGGCCTTCGGTTTTTTCGAGATACGGAATTATACCATGTATTTCCTAAAATTACGGCAATTATATGGGAAATCCGGGATAAAAGGACGCGAGAGAACAGTACCGCCTACTCGAAGAATTTCCGATAGTCGACGCCGAGGACTTCGCCGAGCTTGCGCGCCATGGCCAGGCCGATCGCGCGCCGATCATTCTCGATCGCGGAGAGGTTCGGATATTTCGTTCCGACAGCATGGGCGAGCTCGACGAGGGAAAGCCCCGCTCGGGCGCGATAGGCGCGAACGAGTTTGCCGGGCGTCGTCATGGCCTTTATTTCTTTCGCGAGCGCGGAAGTCTTCAACTCCACTGCTTCGCCATCATCGTCAAGGAGGACGGCATCAGGAAGGCTTTCCTTCACGAGGGCCGCGACTTCCTCCACGCCCTCGCCCGAGCGATGAATAATTGGGCCAGGTCGTTTGAATCGGTCCAGTGGCCTCGAGGTCCTCGGCCAATTCAGCGAAGAGGCGACGGACCGATTCCGGGGCTTTCGCGGTCTTCTTTAGTGCGGCCTTCTTTACCGTCACCCAGTACATAGTTTAAGGCCCGTGCATTGACCAGAACGAAAAAGCCCCAGCGCAGAGCCTAGTGCCAAGGTCGAGAAGTATCGAGTCGTCGCCTCGTCGTATCGCTTGTCTGGGAGCTACCCGAACGCTCCGGGCCGGCGGGGGAAGCGGAAGGCGAGCGAGACGCTCAGTCCGGGACGGGGCTCGCCGGGCTTCGCCTCGCGGATCGACAGCTGACCTTCCATCTGCTCCGCGAGAGAGCGCACGAGGAGGAATCCCATCGAGGCGGAGTCCGCCGGATCGAAGCCCTTCGGCAACCCGACACCCTCGTCCCGGACCTCGAGCCGCCTCCATCCCTCCGCCAGGCTGTAGATGACGTCGATCTCGCCCGGGAGCTCCGGCGGATAGGCGTACTTGAGAGCGTTGGTCAAAAGCTCGTTCGCGATCAGGCCGAAGGGCATGGCCTCGTCGATGGGCATGATATCGGATTGGGCCCGCACTCGTATCGGGGACCCGCCGTAGCTCAGGGATAGCCCGCGGACGATGGCCTCCAGGTATTCCGCGGGGTCGATCCCTGAGAGATTCTTAGAGCCGTAGAGCAGTTCGTGGAGCTGGGCCATCGATCCGATCCGCGCCTTCATGTCCATCCCCAGGCTCCTGTCCGCCTCGTCTCTGAAGGACGAGTATTGCAGCGAGACGAGACTGGAGATCACCTGGAGATTGTTCTTGACCCGGTGGTGGACTTCGCGGAGGAGCATCTCCTTTTCCGCGAGCGAGGCCCGCAAGAGCTCCTCGGCCTCCTTTCGGCTTGTGATGTCCCGGCCCGTGCACACGACTCCCTCGACCCTTCCCTGGGCTTCCTTGAGAGGCACCTTGGTCGTCAGCGTCCATCGCTTGCGGCCATCCCGTCCTATGGACTCTTCCTCCTTGTCGACCAAGGCCATCCCGGTCCGGATGATCGTCCGCTCGTCCTCGAGATGGCGTTCCGCCTCCTCGGGAGGATAGAAGTCCGAATCCGTCTTCCCGACGGCATCCCCGGCCCTCTCGAGGCCCATGACGAGGGCATTGGCCGAATTCGTGACGAGAATCCGGCTCTCCCTATCCTTCACCGCGACGTAATCCGGCAGATTGTCGATCAGGGTTATGAGGAGCGTCTTTTCCCTTTCGAGTTTCTCCCCCATCGTCTTGCGCTCCGTTATGTCCCTGACTGCGGAGAGGATCATGGGCGTCCCCCCCATGTCGATGAGGTGGTTCCTGACTTCGACGGGAATCCTCGACCCTCCCTTGGCGACGTTGACGCCTTCCCAAACCGCGTGCCCCTCCTTCTTCAATCTTTCGATTCTCTCCGGCCAGGCCTGCGGAACATCGGATGCGTCGAAATCGAAGGGACTCATCAGGAACAGTTCCGCGCGGGAATAGCCCAGGCTCTCGCACGCCGCATCGTTCGCCTCGGTTATTCTGCCGGGGAATCCCTCCGCGCTTATCCCGAAGACAAGGACCGCGTCGTCGATGCTATTGAACAGCAGCCTGTAGCGCTCCTCGCTCTCCCTCAAGGCCTCCTCCGCGCGCTTGCGATCAGTAATGTCGCGGGAAATGCCGAAAGTCCCGACGACAGCCCCCTGGGAGTCGCGCAACGGCATCTTCGTCGTAAGGACCCACGTGGCAGGCAGTCCGGACCTGGTCTCCTTCTCTTCCTTGTTCATGAGGGGCTCGCCCGTGCTGAGGATCCTCTGCTCGTCCTCACGCGCCGCTCGCGCGTGCTCTTCCGTGAAATAGTCGAAGTCCGTCTTGCCGATCGCGTCTAGATCGCTCGTCAGGCTGAATTCCGTCGCGCGGGCTTTGCTGACGCTGATGAAGCGGCCGTCCCTGTCCTTGAAGTAGATCTTATCGGGCATGTTCTCCTTCAGCGCGTCCATCAGGAGGACACGCTCGCGGGTGAGCTCGCTTCCGGCCTCGGCGTCACCAGCGGCTTTCAGCCTCAACACGGCTTCCTGGGCGCTCTGAAAGGCGCTCGCCCTATCGCGCGAGCGCTTCAGGAGATTCTCGATAGCCTCCGCCAGGTGATCGAGCGCGTCGCCTCCGCCCGATCGTGGCATTGGCGCCGGGGAGTCGTCCCGCGAAGCCCTCTCGAACGCTTCGATGATCAATGCGATGCGTTCCTCGGTCGGCTGCGTACCCATTCCCTTCGTCCCCCGGCCCCCCTCGACGCGATTCTCGGCTCGAAGGAGCGACTCCAGTCTATCCCTTTGGAACGGCGCGTCAAGGCGGAGCCGAGCTAGCTCACGCGCCGGAGCCCTCCGCGCCTCGGTCTCGAATAATCAGGTTGATAGGCTTCCGCCACGATGGCATTACTAGAACGATTCCTAAAAGCGAGCTTCCTCGCTCGAGTACCTTTAGGTGATTCGCACGCGGGTACATATCAAACGCTTCGCCAGACTTCGTTCGAAGCTCTGCTTCGCGCTTTCCTCGTTTTTCAGCTTCAGGGTATGGACCCGCATACAATCAAATTCCTTGCAGAACGAACGATACCTCGCAGTTCTGCTGCGGGGTTCGTTCATTTCGCGCTTCTCCGTTTATAGGCCGAAGCGAAAAGCCCTTTATATGCATGCCCTTCATGATAGAGTGGCCCCCGGCCGGTATATTGCGCCCCGCCGTACGCGGAATCCCAAATGGGATTCCGAGCCGTCAAACGAAAAGGGGCTGTCCTTTGGGACAGCCCCTTTTCGTTTGACGAGCGACCGACGGGAGTCGAACCCGCTTCACGAGCTTGGGAAGCTCGGGTAATACCGGTATACGACGGTCGCAATTGAACGTGCGTCGCTAGCGCGACACCATATAACGGTAACCGTCGTGCAGCGTCTTGGCATCCTAAGGACGCTGTACGACGGTCGCAATTGAACGTGCGTCGCTAGCGCGAAGCCATATATAGGTAACCGTCCTTTGCCGACGGCGCCCTGCTTACCTGGACGCAACTATACCTGCGGGTCGCGAACGCAGTCAAGATCGGCGCTCCGGGTCGACGAGAAGGCCCAGGCGGATCAGCTCGCGGAAGTCGGGGAAATCGCGCACGATTATGGCCTCGACGATCGTGAAATCGATCACCCGGTAGTCGTGGACGGCGATGTTTCGGAATCCTACCATTTTTCCGAGCGAACCGGCCAATTCCGCAGGGATTCGGCCCGCCGCGGCGAGAAGGGCGAATGCGTCGCGCGATTCCTTGGGGACGCCGAGCGCCTCGATCCGCACCCATCTCATGCCCAAGTCGATCGCGGCCTGGCAGGCGCGCTCGAGGTTGAGGACGACGACGTCCTGGCAGGTGTAATCAGAAGCCAGGGCCGAGGGGTCGCGCGCATAGGTCTTCTTTATCCGTTCGATGCAGCGCTCGATTATCTCGCCCTTGTTGAGAATGACGTCATCGGGCATAGACGGAGCCCCGCTCGACGATATCCGCGACGATTTCCCGCCGCTCCTCGTTCAACGCGGCGTACATGGACATGAGGCGGGTTTCGACTCTCGCCCGTTCGGCCTCGTCGCCGGGAAGGAGGACGATGCCCGTTTCGAGCACTTGAGCCGCGAGGGTCAGCGGTATCCGCTGCAGGTCGACGCAATCGACGTCGGGATCGCCGGGCAGCGAATCGATCAATCGATCGCGCAGGTCGAGCAGCCTCCGGCGATCGAGGGGCTCGGGAGCGATCAAGGCAAAATCGTAGTCGCTGTCCGGGCCGTCGAATCCCGTCGCTCGCGATCCGTAGAGATAGACGGTAAACGGCCCTCCGGTCGCGCCGTCGAATATCGGGGCGACAAGCGCGCGGAGCCTTTCATGCTCGCTCTTCATGCCTGCGAGTATTGCCGCTCCGACGCTCCCGGTCAACGGCCGCGCCCCCTCAGGGCGCGAGAGCGACGAAAAACCCGGCCTTACGGCCGGGTTTCCCTTTTCTTCCGCGCGTTCCCGCGAGAGGTTCGACTTTAGGCGACGTAACTTTCGAGCACCTCGGTGCGGTTGGGCTGGGAGAGCCGCTTGAGCGCGCTCTTCTCGATCTGGCGGATCCTCTCCTTGGTGAGCTTGAAGCGGTCGCCGATTTCCTTGAGGCTCATCGCGCGGTGGCCGTTGAGGCCGAATCGATATTCGACGACCTCGCGCTCCTTATCGGAGAGCGTATGAAGGACCTCGTTGATGTCGTCCTTGAGGTTCTGCTCGATGACGTAGTCCTCGGGAGGGGTATACATGGAGTTTTCGACGAAATCGCCCACTACGGAGGAATCGCGCTCGTCGAAAACGGGGGTCTCGAGCGAGACGAACTCGCGGCTCACCGCCACCAGGTCGGCGACGTGATCGGCATCCATCTCGAGGAGGCGCGCTATCTCGCGCACTTCCTCGTCCTCGGTCATCGCGCCCTCCAGCATCTTGCGGGCCTTCTCGATCTGGACGAGCTCGTTGGCGCGGTTGAGCGGGAGCCGGATCATCCGGCTCTTCTCGCAGATGGCCTTCAGGATGGCCTGGCGAATCCACCAGACGGCGTAGGAAATGAAGTGGTAGCCCTTGTCGACGTCGTAGCGCTCTATCGCGTTGATGAGGCCAATGTTGCCCTCGGAGATGAGATCGGCCAGGGGAAGGCCCTGATTCTGGTATTTTTTCGCGACATTGACGACGAAGCGCAGATTGGACTTGACCAGCATATCCTTGGCGAATTTCTCGCCGCGAGCCGCCGCGCGGGCGAATTTATCCTCGTCCTCGCGAGAGAGAAGAGGAATGCGATTGATTTCCTTCAGGTACATGGAAAGCACGTTTTCATCGCAGGAACTCGAATCGTTCAGACATGCATTCTTGTTTGCCATGGTTGCCTCCAGGTTGTACCCTTACTGAAGCAATCAATGTGCCAAACATCGATGACATTCGTGCATATTAATAAGTATTAGAGTTATTGTTTTCATCATATGGAAATACGAACTCATAGCAAAAGACTTAAATAGTGCTTTTCATATTTTTATTTATTAGAGAATCCGCGGAATATTCAAAATTAAGCCGAACCTTGCATCAATCCTCTACGGATAGATTACGGGAGTATTTCGATGCGTATCATTTCGCTACAACTGGAGAGAAAGTCGAGGAGAGTGTATCGTAACTACTCACAAAAGCGCTCGCGCGGAGCGGAAGTACGACCGCAGCAACGCATAAAGGGGAGGCCCGACCCGCAGCTGCATCGTTGATCGCCTTCGAGCCTTGTCGCTCCGCAAAAATCCACGTCGAGGAACTTCCCACGCTCGGTCCGACTCAGTCCGAAGAGGGGGAAGGCTATCTTACGAGTCTTGAATATGGCCAGTTTCCTCGATGCCTTGAGGCCGACCAGGGTGCCCGAGCCGGACAACGACCGCCACGCATCGCCGATGAGCCGCGTCACCGCGTCTTTCTCGGCATTCGAATCGAAGCGGCCGCTCGTCTTGCCGCCGAGATAGATGCATGCCTGCACCGAATAGAAGGCGTAAAAATCGTCGAGCTCGGGACTGGATCGGCGACACATGCCGTAATCGTTCACCCGCCTTATATAGGCCGACCTGGCGACGCCCCTCGGCCTCAGCTTCTGGGCCGAAGCCAGGCTGCGCACGGCCAGCTCTGACCTGTCGAGGCGGAGCAAGGCGATGGCCAGCCAATAGAGGTCTCGCGACAGCTTGGCGGGCTGCTTGACGGAACGAGAATCGACGGCCGCCCTGAGGCTGCGCACGGCGAGATCGGGCCTGTGGTCGGCGAGCTCGCGACTCCCGCGCCGAAAGTCGGCATCGGGATCATGTCCCGAGTAATTCCGCATATCGATAAGATATAGGTGAATCGACCGAATCGGCAAGCTCCTCGCCCGACTATCGGGCCCGGTTCACGCGCCGCGCGAGATCAGGAGGACGAAGGACCTCGGAGAGACGGCGTATTCGTCCTGCGGAACGATGATGGCCTCTTCGCCCGGCTCGAGCAAATCCTCGGGCGAAGGCAGCGAGCTGTCGATGACGCGGTACCAGCGCCGGGCCATCGGGGCCGGCCGGATCTTGAAGACGGAGGATTCGTCCCTGGCGTTGAAGATGAGGTAAAAATCGTTGTCGTCGCGGTCGGCCATGATATCGGCCTTGGATCCGTCGATCCGAGCCGCGATGCGCGCGTCGATCTTGGCCCAGTCCGGGCTCAGGCCTTCCTCGTCGAACCAGGTGATGTCGGGCGTTGCATTGAAGTCGGCGTCCAGGCCGGTGAAGAACTCGGGACGCCGAAAAGCGGGGTGGCGCATCCGGAAGGCTATGAGGCCCATGGCGAACCGAAGCAGGCCCGCGTGGCTCCGCGCGAGCTCCCAATCGTACCAGCTCGTCTCGTTGTCCTGGCAATACGCGTTATTGTTGCCTCCTTGGGTCCGGCGGAACTCGTCGCCGCCCAGGAGCATCGGCGTGCCTATGGATAGGAGGAGGGTCGCGAGGAAATTCTTGGCCTGCCTGTTGCGCGTCGCCTCTAGGGCGGCGTTGCGGCTCGGGCCCTCCTCGCCGTAGTTGTACGAATAATTGGCGTCGGAGCCGTCGCGTTCCTCTTCTCCGTTGCGCTCGTTGTGCTTGCGGTCGTAGGTGACCAGGTCGTTGAGGGTGAATCCGTCGTGGGCGGTGATGAAGTTGATCGAGTGGAAGGGCTTTCGCCCGTCCCGCAGGTAGAGGTCGCTGGAGCCGGTGATGCGCGTCGCGAGATTCCGGGCCGAGCCGCGGTCCCCCCGCCAGAAGCGGCGAACGTCGTCGCGGTAGCGGTCATTCCATTCGGCCCAGCGCCCGCCGGGGAACCAGCCCACCTGGTAGGCTCCTCCCGCGTCCCAAGCCTCGGCGATGATCTTCGTATGCCGGAGGATCGGGTCCTCGGCGATGCCCTCGATGATGGGAGGGTTCTCGAGGAGATTCCCCGCCTGATCGCGCCCGAGTATGGAGCCGAGGTCAAAGCGGAACCCGTCGACGTGCATCTCGACCACCCAGTAATGGAGGCAGTCGCGGATGAGGGTCCGGACGACCGGGTGATTGCAATTGAGGGTATTGCCGCAGCCGGAGAAGTTCTTGTAGTGGCGCTTGTCCTCGTCCAGCATGTAGTAGATGCGGTTGTCGAGGCCGCGAAAGCTTATGCTGGGCCCAAGCTCGTTCCCCTCGGCGGAATGGTTGAATACGATATCGAGTATCACTTCGATGCCCGCCCCGTGAAGGGCGCGCACCATCTCCTTGAATTCGGTCACCTGCCGGCCCACCGAGCCCGAGGCGGAGTACAGACCCTTGGGAGCGAAGAAGGCGATCGTCGAATAGCCCCAGTAGTTCGACAGCCTTTGCCCGGTCGAGGGGTCCTTCCTGGGGATCTCGTACAGGTCGAATTCCTGGACCGGAAGGAGCTCGAGGCTCGTCACGCCGAGGCTCTTGAGATAAGGGATCGTCTCGGCGACGCCGAGGAAGCTGCCCGGATGGTCCACCTTCGCGCTCGGATGCATGGTGAGGCCGCGCACGTGGGTTTCGTAGATGACGCAATGGCGCAGGGGAAAGTTGAGGGGCCGGTCGCCGGCCCAGTCGAAATCGTCCGCGACGACGACGCACTTGGGCATGAAGGCCGCGTCGTCCTTGCCGGAGAAGGAGAGGTCGCGATCGGGCGATTCGGGATCGTAGGCCCTGGCCTCGGCGAGACCCCAGACGAAGTCGCCGCTTATCGCCTTGGCGTAGGGATCTATGAGGGCCTTGTGGCGGTTGAAGCGATGGCCCTTCGCGGGCAAGTAGGGACCGTCGGCGCGCCACAGGTACAGGCTTCCCGCTCCGATGCCGGGCACGAGGACATGCCAAATGTCCCCGGTCCGGTTGAGGCGGGGATCGAGCCTGTACTCGAAAGAGGGTAGACCCTCCTTCGAGGCCTCGAAGAGGCAGAGAGTCATGGACTCCGCGTCGCGGGAGAAGACGGCGAAGTTGACTCCCCCGGATTCTATCGTGGCGCCGAGAACCATCGGGCTGCCGGGCTCGACCGCTAGCGTGCTTGGGCGCATTTGCAAGAGTATAGCCTCGGCCACCCGCGAATGCCAGGACGCGGACCGGAGCTACATCGCCATCCCGCCGTCCACCTTGATCACCTCGCCCGTCACGTAGCCCGAGAGGTCGGAGCAGAGGAAGAGGGCGGCCGCGGCGACGTCCTCGGGCCTCCCCGCGCGGCCGAGCGGGATGCCGCTCCTCATTTTCTCCTTCAGCTCCGCGGGAATCTTCTCGGTCATCGAGGTCTCGATGAAGCCCGGGGCGAGGGCGTTGACGCGCACTCCGCGAGAGCCCACCTCGCGCGCCAGGCTCTTGGTGAAGCCGATGAGGCCGGCCTTCGAAGCGCAGTAGTTGGTCTGCCCGCCGTTGCCGGTTATCCCGACGACGCTGGAGACGTTGACGATCGAGCCCGATCGGCGCTTGATCATGAGTCGGGCGACGGCGCGGGAGACGAGGAAGGCGCTCGTCAGGTTGGTGCGCAGGACGGTCTCCCAATCCTCGAGGCTCATCCTGAAGACCAGTCCGTCCCGGGTGACGCCGGCATTGTTGACCAGGGCGTCGATGTCTCCCGCCTCGGAGACGACGGTCTCGACCGCCGCATTGACCGCGGCCTCGTCGCCGACGTCGCAGGCGATCCATCGTATCGATCCGCCGCCGGCGGCGGCCTCCTCCAGCGCCATCGCGTCCTCGGCCTCGCTCCGCGAGAAGTAGAACACCTCGCATCCCTCGCGCGCGAAGAGCCGGACGACGGCGCGGCCTATGCCTTTGGAGCCCCCGGTCACGATGCAGGTCTTGCCCGATAGAAGTTTTTCCATCCTGTCCTTCCTTTAGAGGGATACTGTCGCTATTTGATCGAGGGTGCCGAAGGGGTAGCAGGGCACATCGCCGCCGACCGCCTTCCAGAGCCCGCCGAGCACCGTTCCCGGGCCCGTTTCCGCGCAGAAAGCGGGATTCTCCGCAAGGATGGACTTCTCTTCGTCGATCCAGCGCACGGGGCTGACTATCTGGGAAACGGCGAGCGACTTCGCCTCGGCCCCGCCGGCGATGCGCTTGCCCGTGACATTGGAGAACAGGGCGATCTTGGGGTCGGCGAAGGAAACGTCGGAGACTGCCTCCGCGAAGCCGTCTCGCGCGTAGGCCATGATGGGCGAATGAAAGGCCCCGGATACCTTGAGCCTGATCGCCCGCTTGGCCCCTGCGGCCTTGACCGCGACCTCGGCCGCGGCGACGTCCGCCTCGGTGCCCGAGATCACCGATTGAGTGGGGCTGTTATAGTTGGCGAGCCAGACCTTGGCCAGCCCGGCCTCCCTGATCGCCGCCTCGATGGCTTCGGGAGCCAGGGCGAGGATGGCGCTCATCGTCGAGCCGCCCGAGCGCTTCCCCGCCTCGTCCATGAGCCTTCCGCGCTCCCCCACGAGGCGGAACATGTCTTCGTATGCGACGACGCCGGCCTCGGCCAGGGCCGGCCACTCGCCCACCGAGAAGCCGGCGCAGCCGTCGGGGACGACGCCGTGCTCGCGGGCGCAGGTCGCCGAGGCCGCGCCGACGAGGGCGACCGCTATCTGCGTATTGCGCGTCTGCTTGAGGTCCTCCTCGCTTCCCTCGAAGATGAGCTTTTTCAAGTCCAGGCCCGAAGCCTCGGAGGCGAGGGCGAAGAGATCGCGGACCGCCTTGCTCGTTTCGTAGAAATCCCGGGCCATTCCGGGATATTGAGCCCCTTGGCCGGGGAAAAGAAAACAGGTCTTCATCAGGACCTCCTCGGTGGGACCAATATTTACAAATTTCGTCGTTTTGTAAAGATGCCGCGGCCTCCGTGCTATACTTTCGGCATGGCCGCCGAGACGACGATCAGGATACGCGAAGTCCTCGCGCGCATTCCTTACGGCAGGGTCATGAGCTACGGCTCGGCTGCCTACCTGGCGGGCCTGCCCAATGGGGCCCGCCAGGTAGTGCGCCTCCTCCACTCGAGCGCGGAGAAGGAGGCTCTTCCCTGGCACCGCCTCCTTCGCAAGGACGGAAGCATTGCCTTGCCTTCCGGCGGGGGATTCGAGCTCCAGATGGCACTGCTTCGGGAAGAGGGGGTGGAGGTATCTCCCGCCGGAAGGGTCGATATGGCGCGCTTCGCCTGGCCCGGAAGATGAGTCCTCGCGAATCAATCCTGACGGGTAAGGGCCCTCAATCCATAGGAGACGAAGCCGAGGGCGGCGAGGCTCTTGCCCAGCTCGGAGGGGAGGAGGGCGGAATCGAGCAGGATAAGGCTGATTCCTTCGTCCTCGAAGGCCTTCGCGAGCGCCCCCAGGAGGGCGGTAGCCAGACCCATTCGCCTGAACTCGCGCCGTACCCTCAGGAAGACGATCCTCCCCAGGCCGCGGTCTCCGACGACGCTCCTGAACCCGAGGGCGAAGCCGAGCGCCCCGCCTTCGCCGTCGCCGGCGACGGCGCAAAGCGCGTCCGAGGCGGCGGCGACGTCGGCGCGGAGCCGCCCCAGCTCGAAGGCGACCACGGGGCCAGGCAGAGTCTCGATGCCTTCTTCCTCGGCCTCGTCGATGAGGGGGAGAAGGAGGCTCCGGGCCTCGTCGAGGCCGAGGATCCTGATATCGAGGTCGCTCGTCAGGAGTTCGTCGACTTCCTCAGGCTCGGGGCCCAGGCGCTCGAGGCCCCTCGCCTCCCTCAGGTCGTCGTACCAGTTGGCGATCGCGAGCCGCATCGCCCGCATCTTGAAGTCCCGGAAGGAGCGCTCCACGTCTTCGCGCTCGGCGAGGACGGCCTTGAAGGCCTTGAAGACGCCCCGGCCCCTCGCGAGGGCGGCAGAAAGCTCGCGCCGGACCGATGGCTGCCGGACCGAGGCGAGGAAATCCTCCATCAGCTTGAAGCCCTCGCGCGAAGACCAGGTGGGAGCCTCGGCATAATCCGGTCCCTCGTAGCCCTCGGCCGGGAGAACTTCGCCGCTTTCGAGGTCGACTACCGAAGCATGCTCCTGATCTTCCATCGCAAAAGCGATCTGCTCAACCGTTTTCTCGCTCAATTCGAACACCGCGGCCCCCCGAGTCCGATAGTTTCATATCCCCATGGCGATCAGTCAAGAAAGAACGCTTTCCGCGCTTTATCAGGCGCCGCGACTCCTATATACTCGGAAAAATTCGGGAGGTTCCATGCCCCACTGCCTCGTGAGCGCCGCCGAAGAGCTGCTCGATCGCGAGTTCCCCGTCCTCGACAAGGGCTTCGTCCGTCTCGTCGACTACCTCGGCGGGGACCAGCGCATCGTCCAGGCGGCCAGGGTCTCCTACGGCGAGGGGACGAAGAGCTACCGCGAGGACTCGGCCCTCATCGACCATCTCCTGCGGATGGAGCATACCTCGCCCTTCGAGCAGGTCATCCTGACCTTCCACGTCAAGCTGCCCATTTTCGTCGCCAGGCAGTGGATACGGCACAGGACGGCCCGCGTGAACGAGATCTCGGGACGCTACTCGGTGATGAAGGACGAGTTCTACGTCCCGGCCCCTTCCGACATAGCGGCGCAGAGCCAAGACAACAAGCAGGGCAGGGCTCCCGGATCGGTCCCGGAGGGGCTGGCGTCGTCTACGATCGCCCGCATGCGTTCCGGCCAACGCGCGGCCTACGAAGAGTACTCGGAGCTCGTGGGCGCGGGCCTGGCGCGCGAGCTCGCGCGCATCGACCTCCCCTTGAGCCTCTACACCGAGTGGTATTGGCAGATAGACCTGCACAACCTCTTCCGTTTCCTCCAGCTCAGGCTCGATCCCCATGCCCAGCTCGAGATACGCGCCTACGCGAGGGTCCTCCTGGACATTACCCGCGCCGTCGCGCCCGCGGCCTGCGCCAGCTTCGAGAACCACGTCCTGGGCGGCGCGCGCTTCTCGGCCGAAGAGCTGGCCGAGCTGCGGTCGAGGCTCGCCGGCCCGGCCACGCCCGACGAAGGCGTCCCCGGCGGCCGGCCCCGCCTCTCGGGCAGGAAGCTCGAGCGCCTCGAGGAGAAGCTGCGCACGGGCCGGCAGCTCTAAGCCCGGAGGTATTCCTTCTCGCCGACCCCGTAGAAGACATCGGCCAGGATCTTGTCGCCGTCGCCGTTGCGCACGAAGCCCCGGAAGTAGCCCAGGGGCCCGCTGTAGTCGTTCTGGACGATGCCCAGGTTGAAGCGCAGGTCGTTGGTCAGCTCCGGGACGAAGACGAGGTCGACCATGCCCTCCGTGTCCTGGATGATCCATTCGCCCGAGCGTCCCTGGGGCCGCGTCACTTTGATCGGCGGGAGGGGCCAGACCTTGTTGTTGATCCATAGGCAGTTCTCGTTGTAGCGCGCCTGGTCGCGAACCTGGTTGTCGGTCAGGTTGAAGCCCACTCGGCGGCCCTTCGCGTCCACGCCGAAGCCCGTCACCCAGTCGTAGCGCAGCCTATAAGGATAGAAGCCCTTATGGTCGTCGATAATGCCCATGGACGAGGGACCGTCGAAGCGGTGGCTCTCGCCGCCGACGGAAAACTCGCCCTGCATCGGCATGAGAATCTTGGTCGAATACATCGCCCGGTTGAGGCCGAGGGGGAGGCAGACCACGTTGGGCGCGGCCGCCTTCGCCTCGCAGGAGAAGCTGAAGCGTCCGGAGAAGCGCCGTTCCGGTACCCGCGAGCCGCGTACGACCGTCAGCCGCATCGTGCCCGAATCGTAGTCGCAGGCGGAATCGAGGAGGCTGCGCGCTCCCCGGTAGTACACCTCGGATCCCGACAGGGATTCGCCGAAGCGAAAGATGCTCCCGGGAAGGAGACGCCGTATCAGGTAGCGCTTCCTTCGCTCGCGGTCGTATGCAAGGAAGAACACGAAGCTGCAGATCTTCGCGTTATAGAGAGAGGCGAAGAAGAACCATCGCCTGTCGCCGAACTGATAGGCCTGCCATTCCTTGAGCCGCCAATTCTTGATCATGCGCGGAACCGGATAATGGAAGGGATGGGAGACGTCGAGCATGTTGGCGCGGCGGAAGGGAGTGCCGTAACGGCCCAAGGCGAAGATTCCCTTCGCTACGACGGCCTCGGGGGAGGGGTCGAACCCGCGCGCCTTCAAATCCCGCCCACCTCGCGGGCGCGGCGCTCGTACAGGAGGAAGAGGGCCTGGGTCCCCTTGTCTCCGAAGCCCTCGTCCCGCATGGACTCGAAGAGCCTTTCGGCGAGGGCGAGGAGGGGAAGGTCGAGCTTCATCGCGCGGGCCGAATCGAGGGCGATGCCGAGGTCCTTGAGGAAGTGCTTCGCGTAGAAGCCCGGCTCGAAATCCCCGTCGAGCATCCTGGGCGCCATGTTGGCGAGCTGCCAGCTGCCCGCGGAGCCCGAGCCGATGCTTCGGAGGACGTTTCGCGGATCGAGGCCGGCGGCCTTCGCATAGCTGAGCGCCTCGACCGTCCCCGCGAGGCTCCCCGCTATGGCTATCTGGTTGGCCATCTTGGTATGCTGGCCCGAGCCGGGCCCGCCTTGGAGGATCGCCGTAGTGCCCATGAGCTCGAGGAGGGGCTTTACGGCCTCGAAATCGGCCTTTTCACCCCCGACCATGATGGTCAGGCTGCCGTTCCGGGCGCCGACGTCTCCACCGGAGACCGGCGCGTCGAGGGCCGCGAGGCCCTTGGCCTTCGCGGCGATCGAAATGCGCCGCGCGAGATCGGGTCGGGAGGTCGTGCAGTCTATGAGGAACGCGCCAGGCATCGCGTTCTCGATGAGGCCTTTGGGGCCGAAGTAGACGCCTTCGACGTCGGCCGGATAACCGACCATGGTGAGAATCGCGCTACACCGGGGGGCGAGACGCTCGGGGCTCTCGTCCCAGTCCGCGCCCGCCTCGATCAATGTACGCGCCTTGTCCTTGGTTCGCGTATGGACGCGGAGCCTGTAGCCGGCCTTGAGCAGGTGGCCGGCCATGCTCGATCCCATCACTCCGATGCCGATAAAGCCCAGGACGTCTTTTTCAGGATCCATTCCAGCCTCCTCGGCCAATCCCGGTTATTTTACTCTGCTATCCCGGCCAGGACAACCGTGGCTCCTTCATGCGACCACAACGGACGCTTGCCATCGCCCGCGCTTCAACGCTAGGCTGGAAACATGCGCGGGATCATCCTATACGTCCTCGCCTTCGGCTTGCTCGAGGCTCTCGCCGCCCAGGATGTCGCGCATCGCGCCGAGCCGAAGGTCGGAGCCGGCTTCTCGATAGTACATAGGCGGGGCTATAAGGTCGTCAGCGTCGAATCGCCCTGGCCCGGCGCCGCGGGCGGCTTTACCTATGTACTGTATAAGCGCGGCAATCCCAGGCCGACGGGGCTAAAGGCCGACGGGTTTTTCGAGACTCCCCTTCGCAGGGTGATAACCTTTTCCACGACCTACATACCGGAGATCGTCGCCATAGGAGAAGCAGGAAGCATCGTCGGCGTGGACAATGCCGCTTCCGTGAGCGCGCCCGAGCTGCGATCGCGAATAGCGTCGGGCGCGACCGTCGAGACGACGCGCAATTCGTCTCCCAACCTCGAATTGATGATCTCCCTGTCGCCCGACGCGATTTTCGCCTATGGCATGGGCGACGGCTGGGATGTTCGGCCCAAGATGGCCGAGGCGGGACTGCCGGTCGTCATAGACGGCGACTGGAACGAGGCAACGCCCCTCGCCCGGGCGGAATGGGTCGAATTCATAGCCGCTTTCTACGACAAGGAGGACCTCGCCTCGGCCTACTTCGATTCGATCGCCAAGGAATACGAACGCGTCCGCGCTCTCTCCTCGACGGCGAAGGAGCGTCCCTCGGTCCTCGTCAACGGCCCCTTCCAGGGCTCGTGGACGGTCTCGGGGGGGAGGAGTTTCATGGCTCGGCTCATCGCCGACGCCGGCGCCGACTACCTCTGGGCCGAGGATAGGGGCTCGGGCGGTCTCAGCCTTTCCATAGAGTCGGTCTACGAGCGCGCCCTCGGGGCCGAGGTATGGCTCAATCCGGCCCTGACCGTCAAAACCAAGACCGATATAGCCGCCCTCGACCCGCGCTTCGCCGCCCTCCCGGTGGTGGCTAAGGGCGGCGTCTGGAACGACACCCTACGCCTGAGCCCCGGGGGAGGCGACGATTACTTCGAGTCGGGCGTCCTCCGACCCGACTTGGTCCTCACCGACCTCGTCAAGATATTTCACCCCACCCTTTTGCTGGATAGGCCCTTCACCTACTACCGAAGAATCGATAGATGAAAGCGCGCTCCGCGATAGCCTCTCCCCTCCTCGCCGCTCTCGCCCTCGCCGCGGCCCTCCTCTTCGTAACCGACCTGGCCTTCGGATCGGTACGCATCCCTTTCGCCGGCGTCATAGACGCCTTGGCGGGCCGCTCCGCCGACCGGGCCTGGACGAGCATCGTCCTCGTATTCCGGCTGCCGAAGGCTCTTACGGCCCTGGTCGCAGGCGCCGCCCTCGCCGTATCGGGCCTGATCCTGCAAACGATATTCCGCAATCCCCTCGCGGGGCCCGATTCCCTCGGAATCGGCGCCGGCGCGAGCGTCGGAGTCGCCCTCGTCGTCCTGGCCTCAGGCTCGACCGGCGAGGCGTCTTTCCTGTCCGGCCTCGGCCTCGCCGGCTATGCCGTCCTTTTCCTAGCCGCGGGCGCGGGAGCCTTCCTCGTCATGGTCGTCATACTGCTCTTCGCGAGACGGGTGGAGAACGGCGTGACCCTCCTGATCATAGGCATCCTCGTCGGTTATCTCGCGGGGAGCTTCGTGTCCCTCCTCGTCTTCTTCGCGACTCCGCAGAAGGCTCAAGTCTACCTCGGCTGGACCTACGGTTCCTTCTCTTCCGTGACCGTCGGGCAACTTCCGGTGCTCCTCGCCGCCGTCGCGATCGGCTTCGCCCTCACCGTCCGAAGCTCGAAGTCCCTCAATGCCCTCCTCATGGGCGAACGCTTCGCGGAAACCC
This sequence comes from uncultured Spirochaetota bacterium, assembly GCA_963778775.1. GTDB lineage: Bacteria > Spirochaetota > Spirochaetia > Treponematales > Rectinemataceae > UBA1306. The sequence continues at coordinate 26,099 of CAVZVX010000058.1, forward strand.
TCGGCATAAGGACGAAGAGATCGCGCATCCGCGTCCTCGTCGCCGCGGCCGTCCTCGCCGGAGCCGCGACGGCCTTCTGCGGCCCCATCGCCTTCCTGGGCATCGCCGCGCCGCAGGCCGCGCGGCGGGCCTTCCGCTCGAGCGACCATGCGGTCCTCATTCCCGGCGCCGCCCTGCTCGGCTCGGTCTTCGCCCTCGCCGCGGATATCGCCTCCCAGGCCCCCGGCAAGGGCGCCGTCCTGCCGATCAATCCAATCCTCGCCATCATCGGCGCCCCGATCATCCTCAGTCTCTTCCTTCGCGGCTCGCGGGAGGAAGGAGGCCTGCGATGACCGGCCCCCCTTCCAATGCCCCGATCCTGCGGGCCAAGGGCCTCTCCATCGGATGGCGGACGCGAGTCGAGGCCGCGCTCGCCACGGGGATAGACATCGAGCTCAGGGCCAGCGACTTCGCCGCCCTCGTCGGACCCAACGGCTCGGGCAAATCGACCCTCCTTCGGACACTGACGGGGTTGCAGGCGCCCTTGCGCGGCGAGGTCGAGCTCTGCGGAAGGGATATCAGGCGCCTCGATGCAGAGGAGCGCTCGAGGAGGGCCGCCTGCGTCTTCACGGATCGCTTCGACTCGGGCTACTTCACCGTCTTCGACATAGTCGCCTTCGGGCGCTATCCCTATACCGACGCTCGGAATCGACTGGACGAGCGCGATCTCGCCGCGGTCGAGCGGGCCATCCGCGCGGTCGGCCTCGCGAGTCTCGTCGGCCGCCGCTTCGCAGAGCTCTCCGACGGCGAGCGCCAGAAGGCCCTGATCGCTCGGGCCATCGCCCAGGACTGCCCCCTCCTCGTGCTCGACGAGCCTACGGCCTTCCTGGACGCGCCGACCCGCGTCGAGGTCTTCCATATGCTTCGCGACCTCGCCCGCTCGTCGGGCAAGGCGGTCGTCCTCTCCACCCACGACATCGACCATGCCCTGCGCTACGCCGATAGCCTTTGGCTGATGGACGGCGGGCATAGCTTCGTCGCCGGGGCGCCGGAAGAGCTCGCGACCTCGGGAGCCATCGGCCGGGCCTTCGACGGCGTGGGCTTTCGCTTCGATCCGATGTCGGGCGCCTTCCGCTCCGTCGAGGCCGAGGAACCCTACGCCATCGGGCTCGAGGGCCCCGAAGGCGCGGCTCGGGCATGGGCCCTACGCCTCGTCGAGCGGCTCGGCCTCGTTGAATCGAAGGGAGCGGGCGGACTCGAGATCATCGGAATCGTCGAGATCGAGGAGGGAGACGGCGGGCCGCGTTTCGCGCTTCGCCCGATCGGCCCCGGGAAGCCTCGCCCGACGGCCGCGACCTACACCGAGTTGGCGCGTCTTCTCAACGACCTTATCGCCGAGCGGACGGGCAGATAGACGGGGACGAGGAGGATCATCAGCACGGCGAAAAGGAGATAGGCATCCGCGGCATTCGCGTAGACGTAGCCATGGATCGAGGTCCTGTAGAGGCCGAAATAGTCGATTACCGCGAAGGGAGGGAGAATCAGGGAAAGGCAGTTGCCCACCGTCCCGGCCAGGAAGAACAGGGACATGGCGGCGGAATAAGGCCTCGATACGGTCGAGTAGAGAGCGATGGCCACCGCGAGAGGCCCCAGGGCCCGAAGCATTCCTCTTAAGTAGGGCGAGAGGGAAAGGCCGATCGAGCCGCGGAGCGAGATCGCCGCCGTCGCCGCGGCGAAGTAGATCAGGACCGCCGCCGCCGTCTTGATCCAGGTCCGAACCCCGATCTTGCGCCATGCGAGGATGACCGCGGCGAGGATCAGGAAGGCGATCAGGCTGCAGGCGACGAAGGCATCGTCGGTCGGGATTCCGTAATGCGCGAGCAGCCTGGTCTGATCGAAGCCGAATCCGGACGCGTTCTCCACATAGCCTATTCGGATCGACCCTGCGCCTGGCGGGGCCGAATCGCGATGCCGGAGGAAAACCCAGGCGAGAGCCTTGAGCGCGGCGTCGAGAAAGACCAGTGAGCCGAGGGCTGCATGCCTTTTTTTCATGAGCACGCGAAATATACACGGAGGCTTCGGTCGATTCAACCCGGCGGCCATGAAAACGCGCGGCCCCCCAGGACATGCAAGTGGACGTGGTCGACCGTTTGCCCGCCATAGGACTTGCAGTTGAAGACGAAGCGCGCTCCCTTCTCGACGCATCCGAGATCCTGGGCGAGTCCCTGGGCCCTGAAGACCAGGCGACCGACGAGGACGCTGTCCTCGGGCGCGAGTTCCATGAGGTTCGCGATATGCCGCTTGGGAATGACGAGGAAATGCACCGGAGCCTGAGGAGAGACATCGTGGAAGGCCAGCAGGTCCTCGTCCTCGTAAATCTTTCGGGAGGGCATTTTGCCGCCCACGATCTTGCAGAAGATGCAGTCGCGCATGTCTTATTGTAGAGCAAATTATCAGGCCTTGTCTGGTGGAATCCAGGCGGTCAGCTCGGCCACGGTCAGAGCCTAACTTGGCGACTTCTGTTCCCCCCAAACTGGTCGGTCGGCGGCTTAGTCTGACCTTCCCCCATTTAACCGTCGGAACAAAGGCCGAGTCGCTCCGTACAAATCGCGGAAGACGCCGAAGTTGCGCTCATGGACTGCGCGATGGGTGGGGTCGGGCTCGAAGCTCGCTCGAACCGCAACCGTGCCTGCGGCGCAGTCCATGTCCGGGAACCGACCGAGTCCCCAGGCTGCCACCAAGGCGGCGCCTGCGGCGCCTGCATTCTGGGGGTCGGCAATGGCTTCGATTCGGTGACCCGTAGCGTCGGCAAGGATCTGGCAGGTCGCATCCGATAATGCCCCCCCGCCGGCGAACCTCAGAGTCGAGGAAGGTTTCGCCTTTTTCGCTTGGGCCTCGAGCAAGAGACGTATATTGTAGGCGAGCCCTTCGACTACCGCCCTTATCATCTGACGCTTGCCTGTTTCCAAGCCCAGGTTGAAGAACATGCCTCTCACCCACGGATCCTCGAAGGGAGAACGGCTGCCATGGAGCCAGGGAGCGAAAAGTACCCCACCCGAGCCGGCGGGGACCTGGGCGATCGTGCTGGTCAGGAAATCGATCAGGCTCAGATACTCCTGATCAGGCCCAGAGGGCCTTTCCTGCTTTTCAAGGTAGATGCCGATCTCGTCCAAGGCCAGATGATCGCGCACCCATTCCAGGCATTTCCCCGAGGTTTCCTGCTCCCCGAAATAGGCGTAGCGGCCTGGAACCGGCCCCGGAACCGTGGCCATCATGGTGTCGGGATCCACGAGCCTGCGGTCCGCGACGGTAGAAACCCAACCGCTCGTCCCTACGTAGACATGAGTGCTCCCGACGGCCACCGCGCCTGCTCCTACTCCAATGAGGGAAGCGTCCCCGCCCCCGGCGAAGATCGGGAGTCCCTCGGGCAAGCCGAGCGCCGTAGCGGCATCCGCGCTCAATGGCCCTACCTTATCCGCCGGGGCCAGGATCTCGGGCAGGTGACGCACGTCGACCCCCAGGCGGCGAATCAGCCAGGGACTCCAGCGAACCCTGTCATTCCGAGTATCCGCAAGGAAGGTGGCAAAAGCCGAATCGGCGCTCATCGTAAAGCGCCCCGTGCATCGAGCCGTCAGGAAGTCCTTGGCATCGAGCCAGCGGTATACCCTGCCGAAGACTTCAGGCTCCTCATCCTCGACTCGCAGGTATTTCCAAAGCGGATCCTTGGCGCTGGCCGCTACGCCGCCGGCCACGCTCAGCCAAGGCAGGAGGAAAGCCAGCCCGATTCCCGCGACACGGGGGCCGCCGGAAGTCAATGCATCGCGTCGGTTCGAGGTCCGCGAATCGAGGTAGCTCAAGGCCGGCCTAACGGCCCTGCACTGCCTGTCGACCAGAACCAGGGATTGCATTTGCGCGCAGAAGGTCAAGCCGCCCACGGCCGAAGGACTTAAGCGAGCCGAGCGCAATACCTCGGGAACCGAGGAGGCCAGGGCCTTCCACCATTCTTCGGGATCCTGTTCGGCCCGGCCGTCGGAACCCGCGTCCAGGCTCAGGCGCCGGGATGTCGAAGCCCGCAGAATCAGGCGGTCGCCTATTTCATAGACGCAGGTCTTCAAAGAAGTGGTGCCGAGGTCGACGGCGACCAAAAAAAGGGCTTCGGACATAAGACCTCCCGATTGCGATTAAATGAGCCACGGCTCACTGTCACTTTACCCGCTGGGACTCGAGAGTTCAAGAGAAATGAAAGAATCCGGAGCAAAGCTCACGACATGGACCCGCCTGCGAATCAAGGACCTCGCTGCAAGCTGTGGGCCATCGCGCGAAACGGTCCACGGGACGACTCGCCCCGGTTCAATGCCCGGACAGTCCGTAGCGGAGGAAATTCAGGGTTCGTGCCACGAGGGTCGCGTCGTCGGCATCCTTTTCGGGGCCGAGATAGACCGCCTTGCGCAACTTGTGATAATCGCAGGAAAACGCGAATTGCAGGGACATGAAAATATTATCGAGGAAAAAGGCCGCGTAATCCTCGTCGAGGTCCGGATTGGCAAGCCCCGAGGAACGGGCCTCGGCCAAAAGGGCGGAATAGCATCGCGCGCTCAGGCCCTCGAATCTGCTGCAGAAGTCCCTGCCCAGCTCGGAGAGGCCCTCTCCGCCGATTTCATGGTACAAGCGGAGCACTTCGGCGTGGCGGCGGGAATGCTCGGGGATGAGCCGTACGATGGCCTCGATCCTGGCCCAAGGCTCGGTTTCGTTGGACATGACCTGGTCCAAGCGGGCTTCCAGCTCCCGGACTCCGTCCTCGAGGACGGCGAGAAAACAATTTTCCTTATTGCCGAAATACTTGTAGAGGGCGCCCACGCTGATTCCCGCCCGGACCGCGATCTCGTCCACCTTCGCGGCGGTAAAGCCCGCGCGGGCGAATTCGGCTGCGGCCGAGTCCAATATCGACCGCCGCTTCTCGTCGGGAAGCCGGTCGAACAAAGGCGAGACTAGGGATGACATAGATCAAGCCTAATCCGCGAAAGCCGGCTTTGACAGCCCCCTGCGAGTATGTTATGTTAGCGGAGTGAGCCGCGGCTCACGATGCAGTTGGAGGAGGTTTTCCATGGCCGACAGTTTCGCCATTTCGACCTATCCCGATGTTCCCCGTATCCTTTCCGATTTGGATTCCCTTATCCGACAGCCTATTCGGCGACTGCGCCCCGTCGCCTTGGATCGCTATCTCGACGAATACTTCGAGAAAACCTGTAGCCGTTCGAAATCCATGATCGACGAGGCCAAGAACTACATACCGGGAGGAGTCCAGCACAACCTGGCCTTCAACTATCCCTTCCCCTTGGTATTTACCAAGGCCGCGGGCCCCTATCTCCACGACTTGGACGGCCACCGCTACTTCGACTTCCTCCAGGCAGGCGGTCCCACTATCCTGGGTTCCAATCCTCCCGAGGTCCTGAACCAGGTCCTGGACCTATTGAAGACCTGCGGCCCCTCGACGGGGCTCTTCAACGAATACGAACTCAAGCTGGCCCGCTTTATCGCGAATCACATGCCGGCCGTTCCCATGTTCAGGATGCTCGGATCGGGTACCGAGGGCTGCATGGCGGCTATCCGCGTAGCCAGGCTGGCGACGGGGCGCAGGAACGTGGTGAAGATGGGCGGAGCCTACCACGGCTGGAGCGACCAGTTGGCCTATGGTTTGCGGATCCCCGGCTCGCGGCATTTCGAGGCCCACGGAGTTCCCAAGCATGTATTCAAGCATACGCAGGAATTCTTCCCCGGGGATCTGGACGCATTGGAACGGGTGCTCCGGCGCAACCGCCTCGGCGGCGGTACGGCTGCGGTAATGATCGAGCCCCTGGGGCCCGAAAGCGGGACTCGCCCGGTCGCCAAGGACTTCAACTCCGGGGTACGGAGGCTCTGCGACAAGTTCGGCGCCTTGTTGATTTTCGACGAGGTCGTCACGGGCTTCCGCGTCGGGCTCTCGGGCGCGCAGGGATACTTCGGAGTCGAGCCCGACCTGACGGTCTTCGGCAAGGTCGTGGCCGGAGGCTATCCCTCGGCCGGAGGCCTCGGGGGCAAGCGGGAGTATATGAAATACCTGGCCGCCGGCATCGAGGCGGGAAGCAAGAAAGCCCTGATCGGGGGGACGATGGCGGCCAATCCCCTTTCGTCCGCCGCGGGCTTCTTCACCCTGACCGAGATCGAGAGGACCAGGGCCAGCGAGAAGGCGGGAGCCATAGGCGACAGGCTGACGGCGGGAATCCAGGCTTCGTTGAAACGTCGGAACCTGCCTTTCGTCGCCTTCAACCAGGGCTCGATCTGCCACCTCCAAACCGTCGGGACCATGCACTTTTCGATCGATTTCAACAAATTCTGGCAAATCCCAGGCAAGATGAAAGAGATAAAGGCCCGGAAGACGGTCATGGAGGAGATGGGCGCCGCCTACATGGCCGAGGGGATAGTCACGTTGGCCGGCTCGAGGCTCTATACCAGCGCCGCCTATACCGAGGCCATGGTAGACGAGGCCGTGGGGGCCTTCGATAGGGTCTTCGCCAACATCGAGGGAGCCCTGACATGACCGAAGCCCAGGCTCGTCGAGCCCTGGTCGACGCCGGTCGGCGCTTATTGATCGAAGGCCTCGTGGCCAGAAGCTGGGGGAACCTCAGCGTTCGGCTCGGGCCGAGCGCGATGGCCATTACCCCCAGCGGCATCCCCTACCCCGAGCTAACGGAAGAAATGATCGTAGTCGTAGACCTCGGGACCGGCGACTGGAAGGGATCGTGGAAGCCTTCGGGAGAGAGGAGGATCCATCGAGACATTTACCTCGGGCGGCCCGACGTCAAAGCCATCGTCCATACCCATCAGAATGCAGCCTCGGCTTGCGCGGCGGCGCGAGTACCCGTTCCCGCTCCATGGGGAGAAACCCCCAGCGCAGCCTATGGCCTTCCCGGCACGAAGGCCCTGTCGCGAGCCGCCGTCGAGGCCCTGGGTTCCGATGGACCGGCCATCCTCCTGGCGAACCACGGGGTATTCGCCGTCGGAAGCGACATGGATCAGGCCTTCGACCGGGTCAGCGTCCTTGAAAAAGCCTGCGCCGATTTCATCGCGGCGAAGGCCCAGGACCGGCTCCCCGCGAGAGTCGACGCCCCATGGGACCCGCTCTGGCTATCGCCTCTGACTCTGGCCGATGGCAGTCCGGCCCTGCTCAGCGTCGCTCCCTTTTCTCGTGCCTGGGGCCAACTCGTCCGGCCCCTGAAGGCCGCCTTGGACGACCTGGCCCAATTCGTCGGTACTCGAGTTCCCGCGGCGACCGCTTTTCCCATTCGCCGCCCCAAGGCCGGCGCGCTTTTCGTCAAGGATAGCGGGCTTATCGTATGCGGAGCCGACGCGGAAGCCCTCGCCCTGGTCGTGGAGAAAGCCGCCAGGGCAGCCTTGGGCGGCGAGTCCCTGGGCGGCGCAGTCCCTATCCCCGCCTGGGAAGCCCGGCTCATGCATTGGGTCTATAAGAACTCGTACTCCAAGCGAGCTGCCGCCGCGACGAAGCTCAGGAACGCCGCCGAGGACTGACGGCCGGCGATTCCCTGAGTCTCAGCGACAGCAGCGCCATGATCACGGCCGTCGCCGCAAAGGCGCCGAGCCAGAGATGGGCCGCCCGTGGCCCTCCCGACGACATCCCCGCGGTGAGCGCGAGCCCCGATATCTGGCCGGCCAGAAGCAGCACGCCTTGGCTGGCCGATTCCGGTACCGGAGCGGTCACCTCGGCGGCGTACTGGAAGCCGATGGGCCCCGCGCTCATGAGGGCGAAGCCCAAGAGAGCCATGGCGGCGATTCCCAGGCCGTACCAGCCTGTCGGCGCGAGGAAAAGCGCCCACAATGCCGGAACCGTGAGCGCCATGCAGAGGACCAGAAAGGCCTTCCTCCGGCCCCAGAAGTCGGAAAGTATCGGCAGTATTACCGCGCCGACTATACCGCCGAGGATGAGGCCGACGCCCAAGAGCCCGTTCGAGTCCTTGACGCCCATCGAGGCCGCGATGTCGTCGGTCAGTGCGGTTACCGTGTTCATGATTCCGAGCCCGAGGAAGAAGAGAAGGAGGGTCAAGCGGAAATCGCGTTGCGCCAATAGGCGCCGCAGCGAGCCCAGGAAATCCGAGGGGCCGCCTGAGCTTTCCCGGTTCGGCCCTCGCCTGACCAGGACCAGGGAGAGAATGCCGGCGGCGAAGCTCAAGGCGGCGAAGACCATCAACGCCTTCGCTATGCCTTCGCCATACCCGGGAAGGGTCGGATCGACCTGGACGAGGGCGGGAGCCGCGACCAGCGCTACGACGAACCCCAGGTACTGAGCCAGACTGGCGAGCCCGCTCGCCGTGGCTCTCTCCTTGACGGGAAACCAATCCCGGGCGAGCGTCGTGGCCGCGTTGGTCAAGAAGGGCTGGGCGGCGGCCAATACCAATTGAAAGCCCAGCTGCGCCGCGAAGCTGCCGGCCCAGAGGGCCTTGCCCGCCGACCCTATGATCGTCAGCGCCGCGCCTAGGCCCACGCCGATTCCCAGGCCCCATCTGTCCAATATCCAGCTCGCCGGCAGGCAGACGACCAGGAATACCAGCATATACGACATGCTCAGGAAATCGATATTGAAGAGCGACGAAGGATCGAACTGGCCCGCATAGAATGCCGCCGCCGGACGAGCGACCGCCGCATGGACCAGCCATTCGGCCTCGCAGGCGAGAGTCACGGCCATCAGGGCGATAAGCACGGCCCATCGTCGGGGCGAAGACGCCGGAAGAGTCATAGTGAGCCTCCGCTCACCACCCTAACAGCCAATTCGCGATCTGTCAAACCGAGTCGTTCAGAACAGGACTTTGATGAGGATCATGCACAGGGGAATGGTCGCGAGACTCAAGACCGTCGTCAGCGAAGTCCCGATCCCGGCGTATTCAGCGTCCGCGCCGTAGGCTTCCGCCAATATGGGCGTCTGGGTCATCGCCGGCATCGACGCCTGCACGAAGAAGACCTCCTTCATGAGAGGGGCCAGGTTCGTCGGGCGGATGGCGAGGACGAGAAGGAGGGGCGTAACCAGGAAGCGGCCGGCGAGAACGAGGATGAGATCGCGTTCGAGCCGCATCTTCCTCCATTCCACGCGGGAAATCACGATTCCGATGAACAGCATGGAAAGGGGCGTCGTCATCGCGCCGAGATACTTGCAGGAATCCATGACGGGGAGCGGCAGTCGGATTCCCGCTCCTATCATGGCCACAGCCCCGAGGAATGCGACCAGAGGCGGGGAGAAGACTCGCCTGAGCCCCTCCGCGGATAGCGGCGAAGGCCCGGGCCTGCCCGCGAGGACGGCACCGTCCTTCGCGATGCTGTAGACGCCGATCGTCCAGAAGAGGCTCGTGTTCGCTATATAATAAATGAGGACATAGGGCAGGCTCTCCTCGCCGAAGAGCACGAGATTGACGGGCAGCCCGACGAAGATCGTGTTCGACAGCGCGAACATCGAGGCGAAGCTGCCCCGCCTTTCCTTGCGAAGGCGAAAGAGGACGGCGACGCCCGAGCCCAAGGCATAGCTTGCGATCATGACGGCGAAAGGGATGGGGAGACCCGGTAGCATGGACGCGAGCTTGGCCCTATCGTAGCCTCCCATCAGGTTCGCTATCATGTAGGCTGGCAGGGCCACGGAGACGACGAGCCTCGAGATCAGGGAGCCGGCTTTCTCCCCGAACCAGCCTTTCTTCGCGAGGGCCCAGCCGAGGCCTATCATGAGGAGGATCGAGATTACGCTCTCGAGGGCTTTCAGCATCCGCCCATCCTAATCGGCGCGGGGTGGCAGGCCAAGCTGCAGGTCGACCGCGTCCAGCTGCGTACGGAGGGCCATCGCCGAAGCGACAAGGGCCTTCCCTTCCTCCTCGGACATCGTTGGCGCAAGGCTGGAGACGAGGCCCGATCGGTCGAGGCGCGAGGGAAGGCTCATGAAGACGTCCCGGATGCCGAAATCCTGCGACTGAAGCGACGACACGGTGAGGGGCCCCTCGGAATATCCGAGCATGGTCTCGATTATCCGAACGACCGAAAATGAAATCCCGTAGCAGCTATGCTCGCCTGCGAGCCTGATATCCCAGCCCGCGCGCTTGGTCCTCTCGAGGATCCATCGCTTGGCCGCCGCATCGAAATCGGATCCTCTATCGCTTAAATATTCGCCTAAAGGAATACCGGCGTAGGTGATACCGCTCCATAGGGGCACCATCGTATCCCCGTGCTCTCCGACGACCCAGGCTTCGATTTTCTCCGGATCGAGGGCGTAGGCTTCCGCGAGAAACTTGCGCAGCCGCATCCCATCGAGCAGCGTGCCCGAGCCGATGACCCGCGAAGCGGGCATGAGCGAAAGCCTATACGCGGCATATGCCATGGCATCGATCGGATTCGTGACGACGATGAAGAAGGCATGCCCGCTTCTCGTGGCAAGGGGAGGGATGATCTCCCGGTACACGGCGACATTGTCCCGCAGGACGTCCGACCGCTTGCCGTCCACCTTGGGAAGGACGCCCGCAGTCACGACGACGATGTCCGATCCGGCCGTATCCTCAAGGCTCCCGGCCCGTATCGAGCTTCCTTCGCGGACCGGGACGCAATGCGAGATGTCGAAGGCCTTGGCCCAGGCTTTCCTCTCGTCGCGGTTCCTCAAGACGATCTCGAGCCTCGGACTGCGCAGGAGGAGCGAATAGGCTATCGTCGTCCCGATGGCGCCACTCCCGACGATCGTGATCTTGCTGCCGTTCTCGGGCAATCGCGCGCTCCTTATGGATGCAGGGAAAGAGCCTATACCCAGGTCGAAGGAATTCTCAACCGGTTTAGGAGGATTTATCCGGTCGAAATTCGCCCGGAAGCGCTCACGACATACGGATCTCGGGCCATCGGCTCGAGCTTCGCCCTGTCGAGGACCCTGATGCGTCCCCTTGCCTCGTCCAGGATGCCGGCGTCCCTGAAGCGACGCACGGCGCGGGCGAGCTGGCGATAGCTCGCGCCGATGAAATCGGCGAGCTCGCCGAGGTCGTCCGTGCCGAGGATCCGGCCCTCGCCGTCCATGGAGGCGAGAAGGTAGCTCGCGAGTCGATTCTCCACGGGATAGCGCAGGTTGATCGACTCGGCGACGATCCGGTCCGAGAGCTTCGCGCCCAGGCGGCCGCAGAGATACATGAGAAGGCGGTAGTTGCGGTCGGCGGCCTTTTTTATGGCGGCGACCGAGAGGCCGAGGCAGACCGTCCGGGTAAGAGCCTCGGCGCTCAGCGTATAGCGCTCGGAGGCAAAGAGCTCCGCCTCGCCGAGTACGTCGAAGGGCCGATAGAAGGACGCTAGAACGCTCTGGCCGTTGTCCAGCGTGCTGAATACCTTGATCCGGCCTTCGACGAAGAACAGGAGGTCCCTGACCGGATCGCCGGATCGGATGATGAGCTCGCCCGGATCCCCGCGCAAGGGCCGCAGGGCGCCGAGGAGCTCCGGCGAGAGAAGGCCGTCCAGGGAATAGCGTCGTATATAGCTTTCCGTCGAGTCCGGGGGATGCACGTTTTCCGCTCCAATAGGACATAGGTCCTATTACATATGGGAGTCTATCGAGATACTCGAAGCCGGGGAAGGGAGGTTTCTCCCATGTATAGCGTCTTCGCGCCCCTAGTCGGCGCACTCATGACCGTCATGAACCAAACGAACAGCCGTTTCTCGGTGCTGGTCGGTAGCCTCGTCGCGACCCTCGCCATCCATATCGCGGGCCTCGCCGCGGTCTCGGCGGTCCTCCTCGTAAAGCGCGAGGCAGGGCGGCCGGGACGTCTTCCGTTGTATTATTACCTGGGCGGCTTCGTCGGCGTCGGAACGGTCTTCTCGAATAACTACGCATTCGCCGCCCTCGGCGCCTCGCTGGCAGTGGCCCTCGCCCTTCTCGGCCAGACGCTCTTCTCGATTGCCGTGGATGCGACCGGCCTCCTGGGCCGGAGGAAATACCCGCTTTCCCTTCGCAGTCTTCCCGGTATATGCCTAGCCCTCGCGGGCGTGGCTATCATGGTCGGCACTTGGCGCTCGAATGCGTTCGCCATGCTCGTCGCCTTCGCCTCGGGCGCCCTCCCCAGCCTTTCCTTCATTCTCAATTCCGAGCTCGGGCTCAAGAAAGGCGTCTTCCGGAGCACGCGCGTCAACTATCTCGTCGGCCTGGCGACGACCCTGATCCTCGTAGGCGCTATCCGACCGCCCGTGGTTCCGGCCGCGCGCGCGATCGCGGAGGCGGGTCCGCTCCTCGCGCTCGGCGGAGGATTCATGGGCGTCGCGGTAGTGTCGGCGATGAATTCCCTCTTCCCGCGCATGCCTGCCTTCTCCGCCGCAATCCTTCTATTCTGCGGCCAAGCGATCTCCGGGCTGGTCATCGACTTCGTCGCCGAAGGGGCATTCGACGCGAGGAAGCTAATCGGCACGCTCGTCCTACTTGCCGGCCTCGCGGTCAATGCCCTCCTAGCGAGGCGGTACGAGGGGAGGAAAGCGTCCAGCCTCTCGAAATAGGGGGACATGGCGTACGCCCTGCCGGGCGCACATTAACAAAAAAGCCGCCCTTTCGGGCGGCTCCAGCAAAATGCGCCGAGAGCTATGCGCGAATATGGCGCGACGACGCCGTCCTTCGGACCCGATTCCTATTTTCTCACGCTATAAAAGCACTTCTTCCCGGCGAACTCGGCGATGCCCTCCATCTCGTCCTCGATACGCATGAGCTGGTTGTATTTGCAGATGCGGTCGGTGCGCGACATGGAGCCCGTCTTGATCTGGCCGGTCTCGCGGGCAACGGTGAGGTCGGCGATGAAGGTGTCCTCGGTCTCGCCCGAGCGGTGGGAGACGACGGCGGTATAGTTGGACCTCTTGGCCATTTCGATGGTCTCGATGGTCTCGGTAACCGTGCCGATCTGGTTGAGCTTGATGAGGATCGAGTTGCAGGCGCCCAGCCCTATGCCCTTCTCCAGGCGCTTGGTGTTGGTGACGAAAAGGTCGTCGCCCATGATCTGGATCTTGTTCCCGAGGGCCTTGGTCAGCTTCACGTAGCCCTCCCAATCGTCCTGATCCAGGCCGTCCTCTATGGAAAGGATGGGATACTTGCCCACCCACGCGGTATAGAGATCGATCATCTCATCGGAGCTGAAGAGCTTCCCGGGGTTGGACTTCCAGAACTTGTAGCCCTTTTTCCCTCCCTCCTCGAAAAGCTCGCTGGCCGCCGGGTCGAGGGCTATGCCGATCTCGTCGCCGGGCTTGTAGCCGGCCTTCTCGATCGCCTTCAGGATGTACTCCAGAGCTTCCTCGTTGCCGATGTTGGGAGCGAAGCCGCCCTCGTCGCCCACGGAGGTATTGTGGCCGTCGGCCTTGAGGATCGACTTGAGGTTGTGGAAGACTTCCGCGGTCATGCGCACGGCCTCGCGGATGGACTCGGCGCCCACCGGCATGACCATGAATTCCTGGAAGTCGACCTTGTTGTCCGAGTGCTTGCCGCCATTGATGATGTTGGCCATGGGGACGGGGAGGAGAGTCGTGTGCGGGCCGCCCAGATACTTGTAGAGAGGAACGCCGAGGAAGTCCGCCGCCGCGCGAGCGACGGCCATCGACACGCCGAGAATGGCGTTGGCGCCCAGCTTGGCCTTGTTCTCGGTCCCGTCGAGGTCGATCATGGTCCGGTCGATGTCCACCTGCTCGAGGGCGTCGAGGCCGCAGATCTCGGAGGCGATAGTCGTGTTCACGTTCTCGACGGCCTTGAGGACGCCCTTGCCGAGGAAGCGCTTCTTGTCGTCGTCGCGCAGCTCGACCGCCTCGTAATCACCGGTGCTGGCCCCGGAAGGGACCGCCGCGCGGCCGAGCGTGCCGTCCTCGAGGACGACGTCAACTTCGATGGTGGGATTGCCGCGGGAATCCAGGATCTCGCGCGCCTCGACGTATTCGATAATGCTCATAGTGCTCTCCTCGCTTATCGGGATGGGAACAGCTAAAACACTATCGGCGCGGCATGGCGGAGTCAAGCGCTGCCCGCCGACGCGCCTCGCCGATCACCCTGTCGAGGGTGTTCTTCATCTCGCCGGGCGCGAAGGTTTTTAAAATAAATTCCATGCCGATCGCCGGCCTTCGGAGACCCGACCTCGTATAGGCGCGGAGGTAGACGAGGCAACGACCGCCCACCAGCACCTGTTTCGCGTACCAGGAAGTGTAGGCCTCGTAGAAATGCCCGTCGAGGCTTTCGAGGAGGCGGAGTCGATAGCCGATCTCGGAAGGGGACAGATCGTCCCTGATCTGCTCGACGCGAAAGCGGTAGCTGACCTTGAAGCCGAGGAATATGATACCCATTTCCTGGTAAAACGCCACCAGGGGGCCCTGCCTCCTCTCGATCCGAGAGACGATGACCCTGGGGGAATAGTCTACGGCCTCGGCCGGGTCGTCGAGGACGGCGACCAACGCATCAAAAGGCACGTCATAGACCCCATGGACTTCGCCGAAGCCCGCGAGCCGCCGCTCCCCCGTGTCCGGGTCCTTGAATTTTCCGAAAGCCATCGAGACGATCGCCGCCTTTTCGACCAGCACGGAGAGGTCCGCCCCGGAGGCCACGCCATACCTGACGTCAAATCCCCTGTTTTCGCCGCCGGCCTCCAGCAGGGCCTGTGCGCCCGCGAGGCAAGGTAGAAGCGATAGAAGCAGAAGCGGCGGAATCGCCGAGGGAACGGCTATGTTGTCCTCCCTCCGACCTGGTCGGACGGCTCAGGTACGTCCCGCGAGGACGTCGAGTATGCGTTCGAGGTCCTCGAGGGAGTAGTACTCGATCGAAATCGTGCCCTTCTTGCCGTCGCCGCTGACGCTCACCTTGGTCCCGAGAGCCTCGATGAGGCGCTCCTCGACCTCGCGGATCTCGGGCTCCTTGGGCTTGCGGGCCCGCGGGCTTCGCTTGACCTCGCCCAGCCGCGGGCTGTTGAGCTCCTGGGCAGCGGCCTCGGCCTCGCGGACGGATATGCCCTCCGCGACGATTCGGGCGAAAAGGAGCTCGCGCCTTCCCGGATCGATCACGCCCAGAAGCGCCTTGGCATGCCCCGCGCTCAAGTCCCCCGAGCGCAGGGAGGCGAGGATGGGTTCGGGCAGCTTGAGGAGCCTCAGGCTGTTGGCGACCGCGCTTCGGCTCTTCCCGACGACGTCGGCCACCTCCTCCTGGGAGCGGCCGCCCATGGCCATGAGGGAGCGATAGGCCTCGGCTTCCTCGACTGGGTTGAGGTCCTCGCGCTGGACGTTCTCGATCAGCGCTATCTCGAGACGCTTCTCGGGCGAAAAGGCACGGACGATGACGGGCGCCTCCGATAGGCCTGCCATCGCGGCCGCGCGGAAGCGGCGCTCGCCGGCGACGATGAGGTAGGAGCCGTCCCCGGCTTCCTCGACCACGATCGGCTGTATCAGACCGTGAGTCTTGATCGAACTCGCGAGCTCGGCGAGGGATTCCTCGGGAAAGCTCCTTCTCGGCTGATCGGGATTGGGCTTGAGCCTCGCCAGGGAGAGGGTCCGCACGCCTTCGCCGACGGGAAGATCCTCGAATTCGGAATCGGGGATCAGCGCGCCGAGTCCCTTGCCCAGTCCGAATTGCTTAGCCATTGGCCTTTCCTTCCAGCGCGGCTTGGCCGGCACGGACAGGCTCGCGCACAAGCAGCTCCTTGGCGAGGGCCTCGTAGCTCTTGGCCCCGATGCAGGCCGGATCGTAGAGGCAAATGGGCTCGCCGTGCGAAGGAGCCTCCGAGAGCCGTACGTTGCGCGGCACGATGGTACGGAACACCTTGTCCTTGAAGAACTCCGTAACCTGCTGGACGACGTCCTGCGCGAGCTTGGTCCTGGAGTCGTACATCGTGAACAGGATCCCGCAGAGCCTGAGGGCGGTATTCATGCCCTTCTGGACCAAGCTCACGGTCTGAAGGATGAGGGAGAGCCCTTCGAGGGCGAAATACTCGCATTGAAGGGGAACGAGTACTTCGTCGGCCGCGACCAGACCGTTGAGAGTGAGTATTCCGAGCGAAGGAGGGCAATCTATCAGGATGAAATCGTATTCGCGTTCCACGGTCGATAGGGCGCGTTTTAAATACTCGTTACGGTCGGGCAGATCGACGAGCTCGACGGTAGCTCCCGAGAGGTCGATCGAGGAGGGAACGAGGTCCAGCCATTCGACCTTGGTGGATTGGATTATCTCTTTAATGCTTGCCTGCCCGGAAATGACGCTATAGATGTTTTGACCGCCCGGCTTGCGTCCCAGGCCGCTCGTGAGATTGGCCTGCGGGTCGAAGTCGACGAGGAGAGTGCGCTTGCCGGAGAGCGCGAGGTATGCGCCGAGGTTGATGGCGCTCGTCGTCTTGCCCACTCCGCCTTTTTGATTTACGAAGACTATAATACGCGCCATGACGCCTCTCCGCGCTTCTTTTGTCCGGGAAGTGTAGCATATCCGGGTGGATGCGTCCAAGCGACTTACTGAAGCCGCAGCTTGACCGGAAGGGTCCGGCCTGGCTACATTGTGGTACCAAAGGAGTTGCCATGCTCAACGAGAAAGTCCTCCGCGCGATTCAGGACGTTCGGCCCTCCCTGCAAGCCGACGGAGGCGATATCGAGCTCGTATCGGTAAGCGATGACGGAATCGTCAACGTAAAGCTCACTGGGGCATGCGATTCCTGCCCCATGTCCACGATGACCTTGAAGATGGGCGTCGAAAACTACCTTAAGAAGACGGTGCCCGAGGTCAAGGAAGTCGTGCAGGTCTTAAATTAGCCCGACTCAATCGACGCCGTCGTCGCAGGCCTCCTCGGCGGTGTGAAGGCGCAAGGCTTCCTGAGCCTGGGGCTGGTCGCAGGGCTCGAGATCCGGGGCCTTCTTTTGGAGGGCTTCCATTTTCGAGTCCTTGCCGGATTTACCGGCGCTCTTGGTCTTTCCGCTGTCGTTTTTCATCGAATCCTCCCCTACCAATCAGTCCTTCGACCAAACATACTAACGCCCGGCGGCGTCGAATAGGCGGACGCTAGCGATATTGCTTGGCCAGCCGCGAAATCGTGGCCGCCATGTCGGCGAGCCCTACCTGCTGGCCTACATGGCCCAGCTCGAAGGCGACTTTGGGCATGCCGTACACTACGCAGGAAGCTTCGTCCTGCCCGAGGGTCAGACCTCCTTCCTTATATATGGAGCCGAGCTCGCGCGCGCCGTCCCTGCCCATGCCCGTCATGATGACGCCCATCGCCCTGTTGCCGTAAAGGCGGGCGACCGAACCGAAAAGGACATCGGCGCTCGGCCGGTGGCCGTTCTCGGGAGCTGCGTCGGACAGCCGGACCAAGGCCCCGAGCGGCCGCTTCTCGACGACGATATGCTTATCGCCGGGCGCGATGAGGATGCGTCCGGACCGCAGGATGTCGCCGTCGGCCGCCTCCTTGACGTCGAGGGGACAAATCCTGTCCAGGCTCTTGGCGAATTCCTCGGTGAATCCCGGCGGCATATGCTGCACTACCAGGATCGGCTGCGGGATATCGGAATCGATCTTGGCGAAAACCTCCCTAAGCGCATTGGGGCCTCCCGTCGAAATCCCGATCGCGATGACTTCGACAGGCCCCGGAGCTCGAAGCGGCTTGGGAGCCTCGGACGCAGGCGCTCGGCCGCCCGCTCGGCCGCTCGCTCGTCGAGGATAGGCGGAGGCTCGAACATGCGTTCAGGCGCTTCGAAGGCATAGCGCGGAGGAGTCTTGCCCTTATGCCTCTGATGCTGGGCCCGTAGGCAAGAAGGAGCCGCGCGAGCTCTCCCGCGACGGTATGGATATCCGAGGATACGGAGCCGGAAGGCTTGGTAATGAAGTCCGACGCGCCAAGGGAGAGGGCTTCGATGGTGACCTCCGCCCCTTCCTTGGCGACCGAAGAGAGGATAATCACGGGATTTCCAAACCGAGGCGCTTGCGCTCCTTCAGGAATTCGATGCCGTTCATCTCGGGCATCTCGATATCCAGGACGATGACGTCGGGATCGCAGCGAGGGATCTTCTGAAGGGCGAAAACGCCGTTCATCGCCTTGTCCGCCACTTTGAGCCCCGGCGTCGCCTCGATGATCTTCGAAATGAGGTTACGCATGAGGGCGGAATCGTCGACGACGAGGACGGAAATCGGATCAGGCATGGCGCTCTCTCCCGTCAGGCGTTCTTGCGATAGAAAGTGGCCCAATCGGTCTTGACGAATTCGAACTTCGTGTTCATGCCGAAGAGCGATTCCGAATGCCCGATAAAAAGGAAGGATTTGGGCGCCATGGCCTCCCAAAAACGCTCGATCGCCGCCTTTTGCGCGGCCTCGTCGAAGTATCTGGGTACCGCTTTCTCGGGCATTCGGAATCGCTTTTCGGCATGAACACGAAGTTCGAATTCGTCAAGACCGATTGGGCCACTTTCTATCGCAAGAACGCCTGACGGGAGAGAGCGCCATGCCTGATCCGATTTCCGTCCTCGTCGTCGACGATTCCGCCCTCATGCGTAACCTCATTTCGAAGATCATCGAGGCGACGCCGGGGCTCAAAGTGGCGGACAAGGCGATGAACGGCGTTTTCGCCCTTCAGAAGATCCCTCGCTGCGATCCCGACGTCATCGTCCTGGATATCGAGATGCCCGAGATGAACGGCATCGAATTCCTGAAGGAGCGCAGGCGCCTCGGTTTGGAAATACCCGTGATTATCCTATCTTCGGTCGCCAAGGAAGGGGCGGAGGTCACCATCGAAGCCCTCTCCCTTGGCGCGTCGGACTTCATTACCAAGCCTTCCGGCTCCGTATCCTCGGATATCCATACCGTCGCGGGAGAGCTCGCGCGGCTCCTTCTGGCCTACGGCGCCCAGCATCAGAGGCGCAAGGGCAAGACTCCTCCGCGCTATGCCTTCGAAGCGCCTGAACGCATGTTCGAGCCTCCGCCTATCCTCGACGAGCGAGCAGCCGAGCGGGCGGCCGAGCGCCTGCGGTCCGAGGCTCCCAAGCCCGCTCGAGCTCCGGGGCCTGTCGAAATCATCGCGATCGGGATTTCGACGGGAGGCCCCAATGCGCTTCGCGAGGTTTTCGCCAAGATCGATTCCGATATCCCGCAGCCGATCCTGGTAGTGCAGCATATGCCGCCGGGATTCACCGAGGAGTTCGCCAAGAGCCTGGACAGGATTTGTCCCCTCGACGTCAAGGAGGCGGCCGACGGCGACATCCTGCAGGTCCGGACGCATGCTCATCGCGCCCGGCGATAAGCATATCGTCGTCGAGAAACGGCCGCTCGGGGCCTTGGTCCGGCTGTCCGACGCAGCTCCCGAGAACGGCCACCGGCCTAGCGCCGATGTCCTTTTCGGTTCGGTCGCCCGCCTTTACGGCAACAGGGCGCTGGCCGTCATCATGACGGGCATGGGCAGGGACGGCGCGCGCGAGCTCGGCTCCATATTTAAGGAAGGAGGTCTGACCCTTGGTCAAGACGAAGCTTCCTGCGTAGTGTACGGCATGCCCAAAGTTGCCTTCGAGCTGGGACATGTAGGCCAGCAGGTAGGGCTCGCCGACATGGCGGCCACGATTTCGCGGCTGGCCAAGCAATATCGCTAGCGTCCTCCTATTCGACGCCGCCCGGCGTTAGTATGTTTGGTCGAAGGACTGATTGGTAGGGGAGGATTCGATGAAAAACGACAGCGGAAAGACCAAGAGCGCCGGTAAATCCGGCAAGGACCGAAAATGGAAGCCCTCCAAAAGAAGGCCCCGGATCTCGAGCCCTGCGACCAGCCCCAGGCTCAGGAAGCCTTGCGCTTTCACACCGCCGAGAGGCCTGCGACGACGGCGTCAATTAAGTCGGGCTAATTTCAGACCTGCACGACTTCCTTGACCTCGGGCACCGTCTTTTTAAGGTAATTTTCGACGCCCATCTTCAAGGTCATCGTGGACATGGGGCAGGTTCCGCATGCCCCAGTGAGCCTGACGTTGACGATTCCGTCTTCGCTTACCGATACGAGTTCGATATCGCCACACGGCTTGGAGGGAGGCCGAACGTCCTGAATCGCGCGCAGGACTTTCTCGTTGAGCATAGCAACTCCTTAGGTACCACAATGTAGCCAGGCCGGACCCTTACGGTCAAGCTGCGGCTTCAGTAAGTCGCTTGGACGCATCCGCCCGGATATGCTACACTTCCCGGACAAAAGAGCGCGGAGAGGCGTCATGGCGCGTATTATAGTCTTCGTCAATCAAAAGGGCGGAGTGGGAAAGACCACGAGCGCCATCAACCTCGGCGCATACCTCGCGCTCTCCGGCAAGCGACTCTCCTCGTCGACTTCGACCCGCAGGCCAATCTCACGAGCGGCCTGGGACGCAAGCCGGGCGGTCAAAACATCTATAGCGTCATTTCCGGGCAGGCGAGCATTAAAGAGATAATCCAATCCACCAAGGTCGAATGGCTGGACCTCGTTCCCTCCTCGATCGACCTCTCGGGAGCTACCGTCGAGCTCGTCGATTGGCCGACCGTAACGAAGTATTTAAAACGCGCCCTATCGACCATGGAACGCGAATACGATTTCATCCTGATAGATTGCCCTCCTTCGCTCGGAATACTCACTCTCAACGGTCTGGTCGCGGCCGACGAAGTACTCGTTCCCCTCAATGCGAGTATTTCGCCCTCGAAGGGCTCTCCCTCATCCTTCAGACCGTGAGCTTGGTCCAGAAGGGCATGAATACCGCCCTCAGGCTCCTGCGGGATCCTGTTCACGATGTACGACTCCAGACCAAGCTCGCCAGGACGTCGTCCAGCAGGTTACGGAGTTCTTCAAGGACAAGGTGTTCCGTACCATCGTGCCGCGCAACGTACGGCTCTCGGAGGCTCCTTCGCACGGCGAGCCCATTTGCCTCTACGATCCGGCCTGCATCGGGGCCAAGAGCTACGAGGCCCTCGCCAAGGAGCTGCTTGTGCGCGAGCCTGTCCGTGCCGGCCAAGCCGCGCTGGAAGGAAAGGCCAATGGCTAAGCAATTCGGACTGGGCAAGGGACTCGGCGCGCTGATCCCCGATTCCGAATTCGAGGATCTTCCCGTCGGCGAAGGCGTGCGGACCCTCTCCCTGGCGAGGCTCAAGCCCAATCCCGATCAGCCGAGAAGGAGCTTTCCCGAGGAATCCCTCGCCGAGCTCGCGAGTTCGATCAAGACTCACGGTCTGATACAGCCGATCGTGGTCGAGGAAGCCGGGGACGGCTCCTACCTCATCGTCGCCGGCGAGCGCCGCTTCCGCGCGGCCGCGATGGCAGGCCTATCGGAGGCGCCCGTCATCGTCCGTGCCTTTTCGCCCGAGAAGCGTCTCGAGATAGCGCTGATCGAGAACGTCCAGCGCGAGGACCTCAACCCAGTCGAGGAAGCCGAGGCCTATCGCTCCCTCATGGCCATGGGCGGCCGCTCCCAGGAGGAGGTGGCCGACGTCGTCGGGAAGAGCCGAAGCGCGGTCGCCAACAGCCTGAGGCTCCTCAAGCTGCCCGAACCCATCCTCGCCTCCCTGCGCTCGGGGGACTTGAGCGCGGGGCATGCCAAGGCGCTTCTGGGCGTGATCGATCCGGGAAGGCGCGAGCTCCTTTTCGCCCGAATCGTCGCGGAGGGCATATCCGTCCGCGAGGCCGAGGCCGCTGCCCAGGAGCTCAACAGCCCGCGGCTGGGCGAGGTCAAGCGAAGCCCGCGGGCCCGCAAGCCCAAGGAGCCCGAGATCCGCGAGGTCGAGGAGCGCCTCATCGAGGCTCTCGGGACCAAGGTGAGCGTCAGCGGCGACGGCAAGAAGGGCACGATTTCGATCGAGTACTACTCCCTCGAGGACCTCGAACGCATACTCGACGTCCTCGCGGGACGTACCTGAGCCGTCCGACCAGGTCGGAGGGAGGACAACATAGCCGTTCCCTCGGCGATTCCGCCGCTTCTGCTTCTATCGCTTCTACCTTGCCTCGCGGGCGCACAGGCCCTGCTGGAGGCCGGCGGCGAAAACAGGGGATTTGACGTCAGGTATGGCGTGGCCTCCGGGGCGGACCTCTCCGTGCTGGTCGAAAAGGCGGCGATCGTCTCGATGGCTTTCGGAAAATTCAAGGACCCGGACACGGGGGAGCGGCGGCTCGCGGGCTTCGGCGAAGTCCATGGGGTCTATGACGTGCCTTTTGATGCGTTGGTCGCCGTCCTCGACGACCCGGCCGAGGCCGTAGACTATTCCCCCAGGGTCATCGTCTCTCGGATCGAGAGGAGGCAGGGCCCCCTGGTGGCGTTTTACCAGGAAATGGGTATCATATTCCTCGGCTTCAAGGTCAGCTACCGCTTTCGCGTCGAGCAGATCAGGGACGATCTGTCCCCTTCCGAGATCGGCTATCGACTCCGCCTCCTCGAAAGCCTCGACGGGCATTTCTACGAGGCCTACACTTCCTGGTACGCGAAACAGGTGCTGGTGGGCGGTCGTTGCCTCGTCTACCTCCGCGCCTATACGAGGTCGGGTCTCCGAAGGCCGGCGATCGGCATGGAATTTATTTTAAAAAGGCTTCGCGCCCGGCGAGATGAAGAACACCCTCGACAGGGTGATCGGCGAGGCGCGTCGGCGGGCAGCGCTTGACTCCGCCATGCCGCGCCGATAGTGTTTTAGCTGTTCCCATCCCGATAAGCGAGGAGAGCACTATGAGCATTATCGAATACGTCGAGGCGCGCGAGATCCTGGATTCCCGCGGCAATCCCACCATCGAAGTTGACGTCGTCCTCGAGGACGGCACGCTCGGCCGCGCGGCGGTCCCTTCCGGGGCCAGCACCGGTGATTACGAGGCGGTCGAGCTGCGCGACGACGACAAGAAGCGCTTCCTCGGCAAGGGCGTCCTCAAGGCCGTCGAGAACGTGAACACGACTATCGCCTCCGAGATCTGCGGCCTCGACGCCCTCGAGCAGGTGGACATCGACCGGACCATGATCGACCTCGACGGGACCGAGAACAAGGCCAAGCTGGGCGCCAACGCAATTCTCGGCGTGTCGATGGCCGTCGCCCGCGCGGCGGCGGATTTCCTCGGCGTCCCGCTCTACAAGTACCTGGGCGGCCCGCACACCACTCTCCTCCCCGTCCCCATGGCCAACATCATCAACGGCGGGAAGCACTCGGACAACAAGGTCGACTTCCAGGAATTCATGGTCATGCCGGTGGGCGCCGAGTCCATCCGCGAGGCCGTGCGCATGGCCGCGGAAGTCTTCCACAACCTCAAGTCGATCCTGAAGGCCGCGGCCACAACACCGGCGTCGGCGACGAGGGCGGTTTCGCCCCCAACCTCGGCAACGAGGAAGCCCTCGACTACATCATGGAGGCCATCGAGAAGGCCGGCTACAAGCCCGGCGACGAGATCGGCATAGCCCTCGATCCGGCGGCCAGCGAGCTGTTCGAGGAGGGGGCAAGAAGGGCTATAAGTTCTGGAAGTCCAATCCCGACAAGCTCTTCACATCTGACGAGATGATCGAGCTCTACCTGGGTGGGTGGGCAAATACCCCATCCTTTCCATCGAGGACGGCCTGGATCAGGACGACTGGGCAGGCTACGTGAAGCTGACCAAGGCGCTCGGCGGCAAGGTGCAGATCATGGGCGACGATTTTTACGTCACCAACACGGAACGGCTGGCCAAGGGCATCGCTCAGGGCGGGACCAACAGCATCTTCGATCAAGGTCAACCAGATCGGCACGCTGACCGAAACCCTCGAGGCCGTCGAGATGGCTCACCGGGCCGGCTGGACCAGCGTTCTCTGAGCCATCGATCCGGCGAAACCGAGGACACGACGATCGCCGACATCGCCGTGGCCACCAACTGCGGCCAGATCAAGACCGGCTCCATGTCGCGCACCGACCGCATCTGCA
>CAVZVX010000059.1:0-6192 GCA_963778775.1 uncultured Spirochaetota bacterium
TTCGCTCATTATGGACCAGCGAGGAGGGCAGCGTTGTTGCATGGATGCCTATTGGGGGGAAGACCCCCTGGATTTTTGCCGACTTGACACCATCCGCCCGTCCCCTGATGGCTTTATTAGCAGGGGTTGGAATGAGTTTTTCAGCTCACCTCAGTATCCATGCAACAACGCCCACGACGATCACAAAACGCGATCATTCGGTATTTTTGTCCCCGCCCAGCGAGTCACAACAAAAATTATTCTGAGAAAATTGCTCCGCTTTGAGCCGCTGCCAGAGCTCACGGTCCTCAGTCGACGCCGGGCATGGGGAAACGGGCGCATAGCTCTTCGACTTCCTCCAAGACGGCGGCTACCCTCACCTCGTCGGCGACGTCGGCCACGACGTCGCCGATCCAGGAGCCGATCCGCTCCATCTCCGCCACTCCGAGGCCCCGGCTGGTGACGGCCGGCGTACCGAGGCGAATGCCGCTCGGGTCCGCGGCTTTCCGCTTCTCGCCCGGCACGGTATTGCAATTGAGTACTATTCCAGCGCGCTCCAGGGCCACGGCGGCCTTCTTGCCCGAGATGCCCTTGTTCGAGAGGTCGACGAGCATGAGATGGTTGTCCGTTCCGCCGCTCACGAGGTCGAAACCTGTGCGTGTGAGCGTGGTTGCGAGGGCCCGCGCGTTCTCGACAATTCGCTGCGCGTATGCCTTGAAGGCCGGCGAGAGGGCTTCTTTGAGAGCGACGGCTATGCCTGCCGTCGCCGCGTTGTGCGGCCCTCCCTGGAGTCCGGGAAACACTGCCTTGTCAATCGCCCTGGCGTGCCTCTCCTTGCAGAGGATTATGGCGCCGCGCGGGCCCCGGAGAGTCTTATGCGTCGTAGTCGTCACCACGTCGGCGTAGGGTACCGGAGAAGGGTGAACGCCGCCCGCCACCAGACCGGCGAAATGCGCCATGTCGACGAACAGCACGGATCCGGCCTCGTCCGCGATGTCCCGGAATTTCGCGAAGTCGAGGAAGCGCGGATAGGCCGAGTGGCCCGCTATGATGATCTTGGGCCTACGCTCGAGCGCGAGTCTCCTTACCTCCTCCATGTCGATTCGGCCCGTCTTCTCGTCGAGCGAGTAATGGACCGCGTTGAACCACTTGCCGGTCGCGCTCGCGGGAGACCCGTGCGTCAGGTGCCCTCCGTGGCTGAGGTTGAGGCCGAGCACGGTATCCCCTGGCTTGGCGAAGGCTAAATAGACGGCCAGGTTTGCCGGAGAGCCGGAATAAGGTTGTACGTTGGCATGCTCGGCCCCAAAGAGGGCCTTTGCCCGATCTACGGCCAGCCTTTCCAGCGCGTCGCAGTTCACTTGGCCCTGGTAGAACCGGGCTCCAGGATAACCCTCGGAGTACTTGTTCTGAAACACGGTGCCGCAGGCTTCGAGCACGGCCTTGGAAGCATAGTTCTCGCTGGCTATCAGGCGGATCGTCGAGCGCTGGTAGGATTCTTCGGATCGTACGAGGGAAAAGACTTCGGGATCGGTTCGGTGCAGCGCGCTGTCCACGGCAGGCTCCTTCGATGGAGGATGGGCTGCCCAGACGCGCGGCTGCATACTGCCCGCACTCCCCCGGGGTGCTCCCCGAACGCGTCAGTCATGCGGGCTGAATCCGATTATGCCGAGTTCGGCCCGGCTGGGCAAGCTAAGGACGCCGCGATCCCACTCTTCCCCGGAAATTTCAATTGCGGCATCCTGACGGATTTTCCGCCGGCCTAAAAAAAATCCTCTCGCCAGGGCTGTCTCTCCTTGACCGGCTCGACGAGGAACCGCACTCCCTGGTTATCGTTCGGATTCAGCCTGAGCATGCGCGAGAAGACGATCTCGGCCTCCGCGAATCGCTTGAGCCGCCAGAGGCATATCCCGTATCCGTCCATGCATCTCAGGTAGGGTCGATTGTCGATCAGCGACCATGGAAGCACTCCATCGAAGCCTTCGTCCAGCGACAGCTCGCCGATCCTCATGCCGACTTCGTAGTGCCTGATCGCATCTTCCGGCCGATTCGCAAAAACGAGGTTCCCGAGGTGCGCGTGGGCGTCGAGGCATCGGAGATCCGCCCGGCAGAGCTCCATGAGGATCCTGCGGGCGCCGGCGTAATCGCCCATGTCCTTGAGCTCGTTCGCGTCGATGATGGGATCGGTATCGTCCTCGGGCTTGCTTCCAGGCAGCACTTGCTCCATCTCGAACTTCGGCCGGGGTCTATCGGCACCTATCTGCTGATCGTCGGGATCCTCTTCGATTTCTTCCGGATCCCACATACCCTCTTCCTTCAGCTTTAGAGGCACGAGGCCGAGCGCCTTCACGTCGAGCCGCGTCTCGGCGATCTCGCCCGACAGGTATTCATGCCTCGCGTATGTCCACAGTTTCTTCGGATGGACTCTCGCTATCTCTCCCGGCACCAGCGCCTCGATCTCGCTCGTCCTGAGGGTTATCGACCGGTCGCGCCCCTGCAAGCGGCACTGCGCGGCTCGATCCTTGACGGCTACGATCACCATGTCGATCGGCTTGCCGATTTCGATTTCCCCGGACTCGCCCTCGCCTGAGCCTCGCATCACGGTCGACGGGCGCGCAGGGTCCCGGTACGGCTCCAATCCCATCCATCGGCGATATGCGGCCAGGAATTCGGCGCCTCCGGCCGCCTCGGGAAAAGCCACTTCCCAGGCCGCGACGACGTACTCTGAGCCGCCCTCCCTTCGGCACCTGGCGGTCACGCCGCGGCGCTCATTCCCGTCGTAATCCCAGGCGATTACGGAAACGGGCTCTCCTATTACGATGCCGCCGCAGGGTAATTCCGTTCCCGCCTGGAACGCGGCCCGGAAGGCCGAATAACGATCGTCGTCGCCTATCGCGCCGGAGGTGATTTTCACGATCAGCCTATCGAGGTCGGAGGCATCGCTTGTCTCTTTAGCTCGGCTCATCGGCCATCCTCCCCGTCTCGTTTTATCCATCGCGATTCGGCTCGTTCCAGGAACGACGGCTCGGCGATGCCTCCTTTCCCTTTCACTATATCATCGAAATCGGAGAGGAAACCCTTCTTACGGGAATGCTCGGCGCGGACTTGACCCACGGTCTTCTCCCAGTCCGCAGCCAAGCCCGCCCTTTCATAGCAATGCTTCGCGCGCTCGAAATCCTCGACCGCTACCCCGTAATACTTGCTCTTTCCCTTTTCCAAAATTCGAAGCCCCTGAGCGCGCCATAGGCGGGCGGCGATGTCTGGATGCGTCTTCTCCAGTTTTTTCGCGACCGGTTCTGCATAAAAATGGCTCAGTCCCTCAAGAACATCATCCGTCGTTCGATCGAGCAGTTCGGAGAGCTTGTCGATTTCCTTTACCTTGAGAAGCAATTCTGCTATGGATCCGAGGTCCAATCCCGCGGACTCCAAGGCCGCCTCCATCGCCTTCTCATGCCAAGCCTCTTTCTGATCCTTGGGAACGGCCTTCATCAAATCGCCGTAATCGTAAATCTCGGGATGCTGGCGATATTCGTTCCAGATCGCTTCGATCAGCTCGCTCTCCCGTCCTAGTTTCCTCAATAATTCGTTTTTCAGCTTCCTGAGGTCATGGGCCGCCGATCCATTGCCCGATTTTCCCTCGATATCGAGTCCTCGCTCGACCCAGGCCAACGCTTCCGCGTTTTTCCGCCTTCGCGCGAGAATGCCGGCAATCGCAATGCAGTCGTCCGGCGTCGTTCCGGTCTCGTCGGCAAGGGCGCAATAGGCCGCGATATCATTCTGAGCGCTATAGATCGAGCGAAGCACATTCGCCCAGCGCCGTCGCTGATGCTCCGATCTATTTCGGGACGCATTGTCGATCTTGAGCTCTCCCGCTTCGTCGAATCGCATGCGCACCTGCTTCGCGAACGCCGACAAGCCTGCCTTATCGAAAGTCTTCGAGGCCTCCTTTTCGATATCGATCGTAAAGCCGTAGGGATCATCATCCATCCAGGCGAGCAGCGCGATCGCCGTGTCCTTCGCATCCGCTCCTGCCACCTGACTCGCCCTGATCCAGTCGCAAAAAAGAGTGCCGACGAATTCTCCGAAGTCGCCGTCCGAATCGTCGATCTCATCGGCTTTCTCATAGCACCCGGCGAGAAAGGTTTCGTAAAGCCGGACAGCCGCGGAGGCATTTTCCTGCCTAAACGACGAGAGCTTCGAAGCGACGGCCTCGAGATCCTCGACGAAGGATGACATGGCGTAGTAGGAGATGAATGCGCCAGGGCTCAGGCTGAGTTCGATCTCGCCTGCAATAGGGTGCTGCTTCCCTCGGTGGCTTTTCGTCATCGGATGCACTCCTTTCACAAGTCGTTGTACAAGGCCTCGGCGAGGGGAACTTCGGCGTAGTCCATGGCTGCCTTCTTCATTCATCCGGCCTTCGCGGCCTGAAATAGCGCGACGCCGGGCCGAGGGGCCGGTCGGCGCTGAGATGCTCCTTCATATGCGCCGCGATGCTCGACACCGTATCCGTGTCCAGGCGGACGTGGCCCATCCTGACGAGCTCGGAGCGGAGTCGCCCGGCCTTAGCCGGCCCGACGGCGCGATAGACCGGATCGCGCTCCTCCTCCTCGAGCGTAAAGAGGAGGGCCGCGAGGTCGCGGTCCGCGGTGTTGAGGAGGCGAGCCTGGGCCCGCAAAGCGGGGGTCGCCCTCAGGGCCTCGAGGAAGCCGAGGGCCGCGTCGCGAGCATGGCCTCCTCTATTCATTCGAACAATCCGGGAGCATCGCGCTCAATTCATCGTCCTCGATTGATATGATAGCCACCGTTCCCGTCCCGAGCCAAGCCCTCGACCGGCGCGACGCCCAGGCCTCTCGTCGCGTCAACGGTAGAGCAGCTCCGGCGGATCGTATTCGATCTCGGTGATGTATATATCGATATAATGAAAATCGCCGCCGGGAAGCGAGTAGATGGCCGACCCGCCTCCGGGAATCCGGTAGCCGCCCGCATCCAATACGTCGCCCGGATCCCCGGTCGTCGTCCATCGGGCCTTGATCGATTTGCCGCCTACGAGGGCGTAACGGTCATCTGTCACCCAGGAAAGCAGTTCGCCCCTCTCTCCGAAAGACAGGACGGCCGAGGCCTCCAGCCCCTGGTCCCTTAGCGTCGCCTTGGCGTTACGATCCCCCAAGTCCTCCCAAGCGATTCTAGGATCAAGCAGGGCGGAGGGGAACCACGTCATTTCATTGAAGAACCTGATAAATTCCGAGACGTCGCTCTCCTTGCCTTCGGCAAGGGCGATATCGAAAAACGGCGAAAACTGCACGCGTAGCGAGCCATGGGCATCGCCGAATCGGTCGATGGCCTGGATTGAGACCGGCCCGATGATCGGAAATATACCCAGCCAAACGAAGGATTTGGGATTTACCGTGTAATACTCCTCGGAGGTAAAATCTCTCCACTGGGCTTTGAGATCGGTCTTCATCCTTCCCTTTTGCCTTATTCTTACGCGCTGTACGGGGACCTTGCCCACTACGCCGGAAAAGGCGAGGTATCGACGCACTATCGGAGGGAGATATTCCATGTCCTTTTCCGTGATCGGTTGCGCCCGAGCGGCAGACGGCGCTTGTTCGGCCTCCATAGCGCGCACGGCTTTCGAAGTCGCGCCTCTCAGGGTCCCGCAACCGGACAGCAGGCCGAGGGCAACGAGGAAAATGAGAAGGACCCCGACGAATATTCCAGAATGCGCTTTCATTTCCATCCCCGCGCCTCCTATGCGTCGAGCCCCAGAACGAGGACTTCGATCAAGGTACGGAGCAGCTTCTCGCGGCGCTTCGGCGGGACGCTCGGCTCGAGGATGAATCGGGCGAGGAGGCCATGGACGGCCGACAGGATGACTTGAGCGGCAAGTTCCGGTTCGAGCGAACGGAACTTCCCCGCCTCGCGGAAGACGCGGACGAATTCCGCGAGCCGCCCGATGCTCTCGCGTTCCTTCGAGACCCCCTCGGAAAGGATCCGAAGCTCGTCGGGAAGCTCCAGCCCTGTCCCATGAGGGCGATGCGAAACAGGTTCGGGCTTTCGAGGACGATGCGCGAGTAGGTCGAAAAAGCCTCGTACAGGGTCCGAACGGGATCGTCGGCGTACACGGGCGCGCCCTTTACGCTATCCGCGATCCTTCGGTAGCCGACCTCGACGAGGTGGGCGACGATCTCTCCTTTGTCCTTGAAGTAGTGGTAGATG
>CAVZVX010000060.1:0-9692 GCA_963778775.1 uncultured Spirochaetota bacterium
GCCGGTCTCGTTCGAGAATCGGACGACCGCGACGTGCGGCTTCGTCGCGTCCTCGCCGAAGGCCCGCCCGCAAAGCGCGAGCAGCCACAGGAAGACGCCGGCCAGGATCAGGCGAGCCGGAGCGCGCATCATACGCGGCCTTGCAGCATCACGGAAGGGTTCACAAAAATGGCGCTTCCCGTTTCCGTCGGGAATGCGAGAAGTTCGCCCGATTTGACGGGAGCGCCGACCACCCGCGCCGAAACCTGAAGCGTTCCCCGCGTCTTTCCCGACAGTGGGTCGATCGCGACGATCTTATCGTCCTGCGTCCCGAACCAGAGGCTCCCCTCCTCGATGGCCGGCGGGGAGGAAACCCCGCCGATCGGATCGAACAGGCGCGCGCCGTCCTTCGAAGAGAGGCCGTAGATCGTCGCTTTCGCGAATACATAAAGGCCGGAATCGCCGAGGACGAAATCCTGGAGCACGTTGAGGTTTTTCCCGGCGTCCACCCGCTTGCTCCATGCGACCGTCCGGCTGTCCAAATCGATACGGACGGCAAGCCCTTTGCGGTCGATAAAGTACGCCGACCCGCCCGAGATGAGCGGCGCTGCGGCGTATGGCTGGGCCGCGGAGGTCTTGACCTGCCCCGAAACGGCCAGCGTTTCCCCGTCCATGATGTAGAACACTCCGCCGACCGATACTGCGTAAAGGGTCGTTCCCGCCACGGTAGGCGTCGTCTCGACGTCGTCGGGCAGCGCTATAGTCCCGATGCTCGCCCCGCTGTCCAGAGCGAAGACTTTGATCCCGTTCGAAGTCGCGAGATACAGCTTATTCCCCGCTATCGCGGGTCTTCGTCCGAAGAGCCCCGAATCCGTCGAGTCCAGTGGGACGGAAAACCGCGGCTTCCCGCTCGACGCGTCCAGGACGGAGAGCGCCTTGTCGCCGGCGAAGGCAACGACTCCCGCGTCGGTGACCGGACTGGAGTTGTCGTTTTCCGAGTTTTCCGTCTTCGTCGACCATAGGACCGTCCCGTCGGCTTTGAAGGCAAAGACAGTCCCCTTCGAATCGGCGCCGAAGAGCCGATCGTCCGCGGCGATGAGGTCGGAGACCAGGCCGGCATTCGAGACTTTCGTAATCCCGAACAAGGCGGAAGGTTTGGGAGCCGGCGTCGCCGAGACGGGGCTAGGCGCCGGGCCGGGCGGGGGTGTTTGCTTCGGGGCTTCAGGCAGGCTTTCCTTCACTTCGAGACTCGCCGCTTTTTCCAACAGGCGCTTCGATTCCGAGCTCAAAGTGATGGTCTTCGGTATGGACTCGGGAGCCGCCGAGGCATAGTCCTTGAGCGACTGCGCGATCGTTTCGGGAAGAGCGGCGGCGGCGGTCCCTCCGGCCTGGGGAGCGGTCGACGGTGTCGCTTCCGTCTTCCTCGCCTCGGCCGCCAGGGTCGATGCGAGCTCGCCCTGGACGCTCGCTACGATGGCGTTCGCCTTGACGAGGTCTGCCGCCGAAATGGAGAGCTCTTGGCCTTTCGCGACTACCGGCGCGGCCTGCACGATAGAATCTACCACCGCGTTTACCGTCGACTCGCTCTCCGAGGTCGAGAGGGCGTCGAGCTTCGCCTCGTCGAAGGAGGGCGGCAAAATGGCGACCCCGCCCTCCTGGACGGCGACTTTCATGGCTTTGCCCTTCCCCTCGCTCACGGCGAACTGCGTGCCGCGAACCGCGCAGACTGCGGTATCCGTCGCTACCTCGAAACGATCCCTGCCCGCGAGCTTGTTCACCTTGCAAGTGACCACCCCCGCGATGAGACCCAGGTCTACGACGTTCTTGCCCGTCGTCAGGGATATGGCCTTGAGTTCGATCGTCGAATTCGGCCCGATCCGAATAGCGCTGGCCTTTCCGAACTGAATGTCGCAGGACGAGGCGCTTCCCGTCCTTACCGAGGCGGAGCTCGGCACGAGATCGCCGATCGCTACGGCCTGCCAATCGGCATCGGTCCTGACCGAAACTTTTCCTTCGACGTAGGTCACGCTACCCTGCGTCATGGCCGGAGATTGGGCCGCCTGCGTCGCGGCCGGAGGGGCCGCCTTCGCGACGACGGGACTCGGCGGCGCGGCCGTACCGCCGGCTGCGGCCGGCGTCGGTTTCGGAGAACAGGACGCAAGACACAAAATGCCGATCGCTAAGGTCAACAGGACGAACGGTTTATTGAGTCCCGTATTTTTCATATCCGCCTCCGATAATTGAAGCGAATATATCACATCTCCAGGGGAATTATGCTTATAAATCGTTACCGCCGAAAGCCGGGACTCTCTCCAGCACGCTTAGTCGTCCCCCTCCCTCGGGAACGAACAGCCGACCTTTCCAATAATCCATGCTGCAGATATCGGAGAACCCGTCGGCGATCGTACGGATCGTCCCGTCGGACGAGTCGATCATCCGAACGAGACCGTTGACGGAATCCCCGACATAGACGTTCTGCGATTCGTCGATCGAAAGCGAAAGAGGCCCGCCGAAACGCCGCGAGCTATCCGAGCCGAAACTCGCAAAGAGGGCGTCACCGCCGTCGCCCGAGCGGCCCGCCGCACCCGATCCCGCGATCCTCCGAATCGAGCGTGCCGCTGGATCGGCCTTCCAGACTGCGAGGAAGCCAGAGTCGAGGATATAGATAGTGCCCTCCGGCCCTAGCCTGATATCGGCTATCCAGCCGAAGGCGGCATCGTCGAAGCTCATCACCGCGGGTAGCCCCCTCCGGAGTCTATCTCGCCCGCCCTCGGTTCCGATGCGCTCGATGGGACTCCCTGTGGGATCGAAGCGCCATATCCTGCAGCCCTCGACCTCGTTCGCCCACAGGAAGCCCTCGGCATCGAGGATACAGTTGCCCATGTCCCGCATGCCGAGCCCGGCGCCGTCGATGAACAGGGACCCTCGAGCGCGATCGGGTTCGAGACGGTATATCCCGCGATCCCCATAGCAGGAGACATAGACCCCTCCAACCGACGAACCGGCCAGGAACATCGGCGAGGCGAGGCCGAGTCGGATATGCAGGGGACTCTCGGGAACCTTTATCGGGCCCGCCGACCATGCGAGCTTTCCCATCACGTCTAGGGCAGCGACCCAATCGACCCAATGCGCGAGGACGAACTGCTCCCCCGTCGAGCCATGGAAGCCCAAATGGGCATAGCCCTCGCCGTACACTAGCTCTTTGGTGAAAGCGAGGGTTTTTTCGACACGCCACATGTCTCGCTCCATCGGTTCCTTCCCCCGCTCCGATCGGAAGTGTGAGCCTCAGCGGCGAAGCGCCTCTAGGTTCTGCTTCGCGTCGGGGCTATCCTTCCAAAAGGCAGCGACCTTCTCGCAGGCGAAATCGGAGCAGGATGCGCAGTTAGCGTGGCCCTTTCCCATTGCGCAGAGGCGAATGTCGCAGTCGGCGCAGTGGCCGATCTGGACGCCGTCTGTCGCGAGGCAGCCGTGACAGTTGACCATCTCGGGCTTGCAGTCGAAACCGTATGCTTTCGACCATTGTTCCGAGGTCTTCTTTCGCAGCGCCTCATCGTTCGTCATGGACGCGATGTAGGCGGGGCAGGCGGCGCAGTCCAGGCCGCAGACGGCGATCATTTTGTTCATAGGGAACCTCCGATTGGTTTTTTAGGCCGGCTTTTCCCGACCTAAAGGCAGGATACATCCGTGTATTGTCAGAACCTGTCATGGTTTCCGAAATTTTATTCCGATTTTTAGCCACGCATCCCGGCGGCCGTCTCCACAGGGCTGCGAGGTTCTCTGCGACCGATATCGACAGGATCAGGGCCGAGGAAGCCCGGCCGACGATCTCGACGACCGTAGCAGCGCAGGGAAGCAGTGCCCGAGCGCCCGCCTCCACGGTGAGAGCGGCGTAGAGTATTGCCCCGGAGAACCTGCCGATGCGTGATCGCCCCTGTCCGCGAAGGAGGCACCGGAGGGCGAAACTTCCGAAGGAGGCCGCCATGAGGGCCGGCAGGAAGAGGCCGTAGAGGCTGGGAAGGCCGAAAAGGCCGGGCCGGCCCCCGAAGGCGACAAGGGCGAACAAGGCGGCGAAGTCCATGCCGGCGTCCAGGGCGGCGCCCTTCGGCGAGGCGCAGCCGAAGCGCCGGGCAATGTAGCCGTCGAGGAGATCGCTTGAGTCCATCGCGAGGAAGAGAAAGAAGGCGACCGCGGCCCAGTCCCTCGTCTCGCCGAAGAGGATGAGGGCGGCGAGGGGCAGCCGCGACAGGCTCAGTGCATCGGCGAGGATACGCCCGGCGAGCCTCCGGCCGACGCGCGCTCCGTGAAGGGTTGCAGCTCGCGCACCTTCCGGAGCTCGGGCGACCGCCTCGTCGGCGACCTCTATTTCGGCGCTCGCCTGCGGAGCGGCCGCTACCGGAACGGTCGCGAACGAGCTCACAGGATCTCCCCGAGTTTTTCGGCGAAGGACTCGATGTCGGTATCCTTCGGAGGCAAGAAGCTGCTGAACTTCTTCCCGCCCAGGAATATCCCGCCCTTGGCCTCGATCAACTTGCGCATCTTGGCCAGGTCCTGGCGCTCGACCTCGGGCGTCCCGATCCAGCCCGTCAGGACAGCGACGCACTTGACTCCCCGCAGGTCCGTGGCCGCGATGAAGGCCATGACCGGCGGCCTGATCTCGCCCAGGTAGACGGGCGAAGAGAGGCAGAGGGCAGAGACCTTCCCCAGCTCGAGGCCGAGCCCGGGGCGGGCCGTGTAGATCGTCGTCCCTATTCCCTCTTTCGCGAGCGAAGCCGCCAGCCTTGAGTCGATTCCTCGCGCGAAGCCGGAGGCTCCGGAGTGGTAGACGATAGTCAGCGATTTCGGCGACCGGACCGGGCCGAAATCGAGGGGCGCCTCGCTCCTGGGCCTGTCCGCCGGAGAAAAGAGGGCGAGGATCGTGGGAGTCAGCGCGACGAAGGCCGTGACCGCGAAGAGTATCCAGAGGATGACCCCCATGACCGAGCCCCCTCCCGCGCGGCGGAAAGCCAACTGGTTCGCCCAGAGGATCGCGATCGCGACGAGGGGCGCGATATTCGGCCTGACGCGGGCCCCCGCCGCGAGGGGCACGAAGAGGATGATCAGCTGCATGAGCGCGAACAGCGCAGTGAGAACGTAGACGAGCATAGTCCGTCCTTTCCGCATAAGGTTCTCGCCGTCTCGCTCTAAAGCTTTATGCCCATGGAGACGTCCGGTACGAAGTAGGGAGAGAAGATGAATCTCGAGCTCGTCTTTCCGTCTATTCCCCTGAATGCCGGCGGCTCGTCGGCGTCGACGGAAAGCGCCATGTAATCGAACTCGAAGAATACGTTAATATAGCAGGGCTGCTTGGCTATCTTGAAATCGAAGCTGTAGCCCGGCATGAGCGAGACCCAGAGCTGGAAGCCCTTCCCGAGGTACTCGCGATCTTCGCCGTAGTAGGCCTCGAATTGGGGATCCAGGCCGAAGGACAGAAATAGACTCTTCCACACATACCTCGTGTAGCCGAGCCCGACAGAATAATTCCAGGCGAGTCCCGGGTAGGGATTCTTAATGGAGATGTCCGGCGCCGCCCCGAAGCTTCTCCAGGCTCCGAGGCCCACTCCGACCGCATCCCGGGCGTCCAGGTAATAGCCGCCCCCGAGCGAAAAAAGCGGCATCGTCTGCCCATTGGGGCTTATCGGCAGAACCCATGATACCGGCTCGAGCGGGCCTCCGAAATCGATGTAGAACCTGTTCGGAGGATCGTTCTGCGTGGCGCCCGCATGCTGATGGCAAAGGAGGATCAGGGCTACGAGCGCGATCGCCGCGAGCGATGGGAGTGTCCTTGGGCCCCTCACCGCGCCAAACCCTTGTCGAGCGCCTCCTCGATCGCCTTGAGCACGACTTTGCTGGCGTAGGTCGCTCCGGAGACCGCGTCGACCTCGAGGCTCTGCGCCGCGACCACGCGGCCGACTATCGCCTCCGCCCCGTGGCCCGGGCCGTGGCCGTGCCTGAGCAGGTCGATCGAGACTATTCGGCCGTCCTTCACCGCGACTCGCACCTTGGCGGTGTCGGGCCAATTGGATTGCAACCCTTCGTAGACGCCGTCCTTGACCGAGGCGGGCTTGATGTCCGCGACAACGAGCCTGTCGATGGCATCGAGGGTGGACTGGCAGCCCGCCGATAGCAGGCAGGCGGCCAAGGCGATAGCGCCGAATCCGGCGCCGGCGAAGATCGCGTTGGACCTCTTTGTCATGATTCTACCTCCCGGGGATTGTATCTCCCTTGTTCAACCCGCGACCAGCACGATCTTTCCCTCGACGCCTCCCGCCTCCAGGATCTCGAGTCCGCGCCTGGCATCGAGGAGAGGAAGTTTCGCCGCGATCCGGGGGCGTATCTCGCCCCGCTCCAGCATTCCGAAGAGTTTCTGCAGGTCCTCCCTGAAGGGACGAGGGTTGCGGCGATAGAGGGCAGAGATTCCATAAAAGGAGCCATGGCGTCCCCGGATGGGCGCGCCTATCAGGACGGACCGGAGAGTCAGGAGGCTGAGGCTCGTGCTTATCTTCCCATTCTTAGCCGTTCCCATCCAGCCGTAGCCGACTACCCTGCCTCCCCGCCTCGTCGCTCGGACGCACTCGATGGAGAGCCGGCCGCCGATCGCGTCGAAGGCGACGTCGACACCCTCGGGCGCGAGCGCATGGACTGCCTCGTCCATGGGAAGGTCCCGGGAGGCGATCCAGGTCGCGCCGTAGGACTCGACGATGCCTCGCCTCGCCGGCGACGCGGCGCCTATAGTCCTTACGCCGCGCAGGCGCAGGAGCTCCAGGAGGGCCGTTCCGACGCCGCCGCTCGCCCCGGTTACCAGGGCGAGGCTTCCGGCCTCGATCCGCGCCACGCGCTCCATCATCTGAAGGGCCGTGACGTAGTTGAGCACGAGGGCGACGGCCTCGGCATCGTCGAGAGCCTCGGGCACGAGGACGAATTCGTCCGCCCCTCGGACGAGCAGCTCGCCGAAGCCGCCATAGACCGAGAGCGCCGCGACGCGCTGCCCCATCGCCAAGGAGGCGACGTCCGTGCCGAGCGCCTCGACTTCGCCGACGATGTCGTAACCGGGTATGAAGGGGACCTTGGGCGCGAAGGGATAGGAGCCGCGCCTCATCGTGCCGACATCGGTCGAGCCGAGCCCGCAGGCGCGGATCCGAACGCGGACCTCCCCCTTCCCCGGTTCCGGGATGGGGAATTC
This sequence comes from uncultured Spirochaetota bacterium, assembly GCA_963778775.1. Classification (GTDB taxonomy): domain Bacteria; phylum Spirochaetota; class Spirochaetia; order Treponematales; family Rectinemataceae; genus UBA1306. The sequence continues at coordinate 7,199 of CAVZVX010000060.1, forward strand.
CCTAAGCTCGAGCTTCTCGACGCCTCCCGCCCCGGTCAGGACCGTAGCTTTGAAGGTTCCGCCCATTCTGGCCTCCCGCGAACTCGCTCGGACCAAAATAGCCCCCGTAAGGGACCGCGACAATGATATATTCCGCGTCGCAAGTGATATTTCATGCATTTTCGCCTGAGTCGACGATTGACAGTCCGATCGGCATCGCTATCATCCCTGTTATGCGGTCAGGGCCAGCGGATCCTAGCATATTCGTCTCCGTTTCGATCCTTGCGCAGATGTTCAGCTATCTCGGTTCCCTCAGCATCGATACGGACCCCTTCCTCGCCTCGCTAGGCCTCGACCCCCGAAGCTTCAGGGATGATCCGGAGGCGCGGATCCCGATGGAGCTCTACGTCAAAATCGAGGATGCAGCCGCTCGGGCCGCGGGAGATCCCTGTTTCGGGCTTCATATGGGCGAATTCGCCGAAGCGGGATCCTGGTCCATTCTCGGCTGCATGATGATGAACTGCCGGAGCCTCGGGGAGGCCTTCGAGAAATCGGCGAAATACTACCGCATCATCGGCGACCTGATCGAAGGCCGAGTCTCGCTCCGCAAGAACAAGGTCAGGGTGGCCCTCGCCGTACCGCCCAACGCTCCCGCGCTCTCACGCCACTGCTTCGAGTGCGTCCTCTCGAGCTCGGTCACGATGATGCGGACACTCTCCGGCGCTGACGTCTCCCCCTTGGAAGTCGGCCTCTCCTATCCGGAGCCCGAATCGAGGCGGGAATACGAGCGAGTCTTCCGCTGCCCGGTCAGCTTCGGCCAGACGGAGAGCTACATGATCCTCGACCCGGCCATCGCCGACCTGCCGGTGCTCTATGCCAATACCGCCCTCCTCGAGCGCATCGAGGCCTATGCCGTGGAGTTCCTTTCGTCCCTCGAGGAGAGGGACGCTGCGACCCGGCAAGCGACGAGGCTGATCCTCTCGAGGCTCGCCGACGACTCTCTCTCGCTGCGGAGCGTGGCGAAGGACATGTCGATGAGCGTCAGGACCCTTCAGGCGAGGCTCGGAACGGAAGGGCGGCGATTCGGCGAGCTGGTGAGCGAGCTTCGCCTCGGCTTGGCCAAGAAATATCTGCGCGAGCGATTCACGGTCGAGGAGATCACCTGTCTCCTCGGCTTCTCCGAGCCGAGCGTCTTCAGGAAGGCCTTCAAGAAATGGACGGGCCTGACTCCGGGGGAATATCGGGAGAGGGAGATAGTCGCTCGGTGACCTGCGAGAACTCAGGAGTTCCCGTCGAGCAAGGCCGAGGCCCTTCGGGCGACGAGGCGGCGCAGTTCCTCGGGCGCGAGCACCTCGAAGGCCGCGCCCAGGCCCAGGAGAAAGCTGACCGCCCATTCGTCGGCCGGCAGGCTGGTTCTCACGACGGCCGAGCCGCCGGCCTCCATCTCGAGGTCCGAGGCATCGAAGTATTCCCCGATGCGGGCCGCGTCGCGAAAGCGTATCAGCGCGGGAAGGAAGGGTGACGATTCGGCCCAGGCTTCGTTCCAGGGCCGGGATTCGAGGTCCACGGGACGGGGGGCGAAGCGCTCGGGCGCGAGCTCCAGGACGGAGATCCTGGCGATCTTGAAGAGTCGGAAGGCCTCGCGATGCCTGCAGAAGGCGTAGAGATACCAGGCTTGCCAGGTGAAGACCAGGGCCATCGGCTCCGCGCTCCTCAGGCTCGATCGGCCCTCGGCGTCCACATAGGCGAATCGCGCGACGCGCCTCTCCTCGATCGCCCGCCTGAGAGCGACGATTTTCTCCCGCTCCCGCGCAGCGGGAGCCAGTTCGATGAAAAGGTAGTTCTCGAGGACGGGACGGCCCGCCACCTTGCCGTTCGGAGCCTGCGGACGAGCTCGCAGGGCCCTGAGGCGATCCGCGGTCAGGCGCATTCGGGTATCGCCGACGGCGACCGATAAGCTGTTCAAGGCCGCGCAGATCTTCCCGATTTCTTCGGGATCGACGAGGCTGCGATCCAGCTTGTAGCCACCCGCGATGCCGTAGCCGCCGCCGGCTCCCGGATAAGCCACGACGGGTATGCCGGCCTCGCAGAGCGACTCGATATCACGATAGATCGTCCGCGCCGACACTTCGAAGCGCTTGGCCAGCTCCGGGGCGGAGACGCTCTCGCGATTCAGGAGGAGCATCGTGATCGCGAGGAGGCGCTGGGCTTTCATAGGACGGAAGCAGGCTAGCGCCGGCGCGATAAGTCGTCAAGGAGCCGGGCCTACCCTACCGGTACCGGAACATGGGGCGATTTTGGTATAGTCGAAACCGTGCGTTCCTCACTATTCCCTCTCGCGCTGGCCTCCGTCCTCGCGGCCGCGACCCTCTTTCCGCTCGGAGCCCAAAGCGGCGCCTTTCTCGACGGAGAGTGGGAAGGCAGCGTGAATTTGGGCGATGGGCCCGAGCCCCTCGTACTCAGGATTTTTCCCGCCGACCCCGAAGCGGGACAGGCCGAAGGCGGCCTCACGATG
>CAVZVX010000061.1:0-7534 GCA_963778775.1 uncultured Spirochaetota bacterium
GCTAGGCGTCGGCCTTCATGTCCATCCATTTCTTCCATTGGTACCACTGCTCGGGGGCCTCTATGGTACGGCGCTCCCACAGCGACAGGGCCTTCGCGGAGACGTTCTCGGCGGCGGGGTCCAGGGCTATCTCTTCGCAGCTTAGGGCGTAGCGCAATCTTTCGAGACGCTTGCAGAAGATGCCCACGGAGGCGGCGCCCGAGCGCTTGGCTATGAAGTCGAGGGTGTGGTCGAAGAAAAGGGTCTTCCCGAAGAGTCGTATCGTCCTCGCCTTCCGTTTCCGCCATGCGTCCACCTCATCGACCTGGGTGACCAGGACCCGTCCACGGGCAAGGGCCCCGAAGATGCGCTCGAGGACCCTGTCGCCGCGCGAGGAGATGATGAGCTCGACGTCCCTGCCGACTACGAGGCGCTCGAGGGCCTCGCGAAGCCGAGGCGTCTTCGCCTCGAGCACGACCGAGACCGGATAGCCGCGGGCGAAGAGGACGGGAGGGATGAGCTCCACGGCTCCCCAATGGGCGGTGACCGCGATCGCTCCCCGGCCCCGCGCGAGGGCGGCGTCGAGGCACTCGAGCCCACGCGCCTCGACTCGCCTCCGGACGAAGCCGTCGAGGAAGCTTCGCGATCGGTTGGCGACCAGGAGCTTCTCGAAGTAGTGCTCGAGGATGTGGCCGAAGACCTTCCTCTTGGCCGCCTCGGCCCGCTCCCCCCCTCCGAGGAGGTCGCTGACGCTTTCCTCGATCCTCCTTCTCTCGTGGAAGTTGAGAGCGAAGTAGACCGAGCCCGCGGCGACCATGAGGTCGCGCGCCGTCTCCGGCCTGGCGCGGCGGACTATGTCCGGGAAGATCGTCTGCATCAGCTCGGAAAGACCGGCGCTCATGCCGCCCTCCCGGGGCCGCGCGTGGATTCGTCGCCGGCGAGCGCGGCGCGGCCGAAAGCGAAGCTCCATTTCGCCGCGTTGCCGCCGCCGAACTCGAGGCGCCACCTCTGGCCGCGGTGGTCGAACTCGGAGAAGGCGTTGAAGTTGTCGACGAAGCCGCGTACGGCCGAGGCTTCGAAGACGGCTCTCGAGGACTCGCCCTCGAACACGAGCTCGGCCCCGGAGCCTTTCCCCCTGAGGTAGAGCAGTCCCCGGCCCAGGCGGCGCAGCACTGGGCCGTCCCGCCGCGAAAGGACTACGCCTTCCGAGCGCAAGCGGGGAACGCCGCGATCGCTCGCGCCGGCAAGCTCGGGAAGGCTTCCCACCTGCCAATCGTGCCAGTCCTTGAGGTCGGCGATCTCGGCGGCCTGCAGCGCGGGCGGCGCGTTGAGCGGCTTGACCCGGCAATTGCCGTCGAGGGACCAGCGCGTCCCGCATCGCGCGCAGCCGATCAGGTTCCCGCGGCCTCCGATGGAATCGGCCTTGCCGCAGACGGGGCAGCGCCAGAGGAGAAGGCCGATCCCCTCGGCGCTCCTCTCGCACTCGAAGCGCCTGCCCTCGCTCGCGGCATCCTTGATCTCGTTCTTGGAGACGGTGGCCGATACGATCGCCTCGACCAGGGCGTCGGACATCCGGCCGAGCTCGCCCGCGTCGTAGACCAGGAACTCGACGCTCCAGGCCCCCTGTCTGGCATGCTTGGCCCAGCGAGGCCGCGAAAGGTAGTTGCCCCGCTGCTTCGCGAGGACGAGGGGCACGCCGAGGCGCTTAAGGAGCTTTCCGACGCCGGGCCTGATCGGGGCGGAGCTCCCGTCCCAGCTCCTGTCGCCTTCGGGGAAGATGCCGATCGCGTCGCCCGAGCGCGACAGCGCGAAGGTCTCGCGCAGGGCGGCGATATCCCCCGCGCCCTTGCGCCGGCCGTAGGCGCCGACGAGCTCCGCGAGGACCGCCTTGAGGGGATGGACGCCTTCTATGTTGGCCATGAACCTGATGGGGCTTCTCGAGAACGAGCCGAGCACGTAGGGATCGAGGGCGTTGGCGTGGTCGGACATGAGGACGAAGGGGGGATCGGGCAGGCTCTCGACGCCGCTCGCCTCGACCGCGTTCCTCTCGAGGAGAAAGGGGACGTACAGTCCCTTCAGCAGGCTCCAGCTCGCGCCATGGTACCACTTGGCCACAGTTAGCCTCCTTTGGCGAGGCTACGGCCGATCGGTGAGGATGAGGTGAATACGGTATGAGAAACGCGTTATTTTCGCATTCGCGCAGGGGCTTCGAATGAAACCATTCGCCGTTTCCGGTGTCGATATGGGGGAGAAAAACGACTCAACAAGGATCGAATCGCATGATCAAGAAACGTATCCTGCTCGTCTATCCGGAAATCCCCGCGACATACTGGAGCATGAGGCACGCGATCAGGCTCATCGGGAAGAAGGGGCTCATGCCGCCGCTCGGACTTCTCAGCATAGCCGGATATTTCCCCGAGGACGAATTCGAGCTGACGCTCGTCGACATGAACGTCCGTCGCCTGCGCGATCGGGACCTGGCAAAGGCCGATCTCGTCATGCTCTCGGCGATGCTCGTGCAGAAAGCCTCCTTCTTCGAGGTAGTCGCGCGATGCGGCCGGATGGGAATCCCCGTCGCGGCCGGGGGGCCGTACCCGAGCGCCTGCCCGGAGGACATGACGGGCATCGACCACCTGATCCTCGACGAGGGCGAGGTCACGCTGCCGCGCTTCGTCGCGGATTGGCGCGCGGGGCGCGCGTCGCGGGTCTATACCGACGAGGCCAAGCCCCCGCTCGATGCCGCCCCCATGCCGCGCTTCGACCTCATCGAGGCCTCCGATTACGCCAACATGCCCCTGCAGTTTTCCCGCGGTTGTCCCTTCAATTGCGAGTTCTGCGACATAGTGAGCCTTTTCGGACGCGTTCCGCAGGACGAAGAGCCCGGCCCGATTCATTTCCGAGCTCGAGGAGCTCCTCCGGATCGGATATAGGGGCACGGTCTTCATCGTGGACGACAACTTCATAGGCAACAAGGCGCGCGTCAAGGAGCTCCTGCGCGAGCTCGCGCCCTGGCAAGCCGATGAAGGCTATCCCTTCAAGCTCTCGACCGAGGCGAGCGTCGACCTCGCGCGGGACGAAGAGCTCCTCGACCTCATGGTCGAGTCCAATTTCACGATGGTTTTCCTCGGCCTCGAAACCCCCGTCGAGAGCTCGCTCGAATGCGCGGGCAAGCGCCAGAACCTGTCGATCGATCCCGTAGCGGCGGTCGAAGCCATCCAGAAGAAGGGCATCGAGGTGTCGGGAGGCTTCATCATCGGCTTCGACGCCGACCCGCCCGGGATCTGCGACGAGCAGATTCGCTTCGTGAAGAGGCTCGCCGTCCCGATGGCCATGGTCGGTCTCCTGACGGCCCTGCCTCGGACGGCCCTCAGGGACCGCCTCCAGCGGGAGGGACGGCTCCTCGAGCAATCGAGCGGGGACAACACGCACTCGGCTTCGTTCAATTTCAGGACGGTCCTGCCGGAGACTCGGCTCCTCGAGGGCTACTTCCGGGTCCTCGCCGAGATCTATCGCCCGCGCGCCTATTTCGACCGATGCCTCGATCTTCTCGGGCGCTTCCCGGACTGGAGGCGGAAAAGGAGGCCCGGCGAGACCGGGGCCGTTACGCCGCGCAACCTGCTGTACCTCGTCCGTTCCCTATTCGTGCAGGGCTTCTCGCGCTATGGGGCCGAGTATTTCCGATTCGTCGTGAAAGCCGCCAGGATCAGCCCCGGCCTCGTCGAGACCTTCATGACCTTCGCCGTGCAGGGGAGGCATTTCTTCATCATCACGAGGCGCTTCCTCCGCGGACGAACCGCCGCCTTGGCGCTGGCCGCGGCCGCCGGGCAGCCCTGAAAATCCAAGCTTCCCGCGCCTAGCGCGATGGACAAGGCTCCGGAGACCCGAGCGCGCCGCGAAGCGCCGATCGGCGACAACGGCATGGGAGCGGCTGCGAAATCGAACCGGGCATCGACGTGAGCTAGCGGCCGTGGGTCTTGTCGTAAAGGTTCCGGAACAGGTTGTCGGGGTCGACTATCCGCTTGACCTCGTCGTACCTTTCCTCGTTCCAGATCCTCCAGAATTCGTCCCTCTCGTGGAAGTTGTGCGATATCAAAGTCTTGATGCCGCCCAACTCCGCGAGCTTCTCCTCGAGCAGGCGGTAGCGGTTGCGCGAATCCCTCTGCCTGTAGCCGTAGATGGCGAAATCGACGAATAGCTTCTCGCCGTCGTCCGGCACGTGGCGCGGGGATATCCAAGGGTAGACCTTCGCGATCCTGTAAGGGACGATCCAAAGCGGGTAATAGTCGAACTCCTCGACGTAGAAGTCGAAGAAGGGCTCGACCTTCGAGATGGGCACGAAGAGGTCGACGATGACATCCGGGCGCTTGGCGTCCACGAGGCGGGTAACCGCGTTGGCGAGGGAGAGCATTTTCGTGGAGGAGAGGAAAAGCTTGCCGAAGAGGAGGCGGGCGACGGGATTCTCCAGGCCGTAGTTCCTCGCGATCCAATGGCAGTCCGCGTCGTAGCGGAAGAAATAGTCATAGCTGCGCAAGAAGTCCTCGTCCCTGGTCGCCGCCGTCCGATGGTAGACGTTCATCCAGTCGTAGGAATGAGTGTAGGGAGCCCGATCCACGAAGCTGCCGAGGCAGAGCACGAACTCCCGCGGGGAGAGGGCGAGGCCGTCGATGAAGTCGATCTCGCCCTGGCGCATCCTCTCCCGCATCGCCCTCATGAACTCCCCATAGCAGCCGTACCTCTCGTAGGCCAGGCGCACGTAGGGCTTGGCGGGAAGGAGCCTGAACTTGAGCTTCGTGATGAGGCCCAGGGTACCGAAGGTTCCGTGCGCCATCTCGAAGACCAGGCGGTTCTCTCCGTCCCGCGCGCAATTGAGGACCTCGCCCCTGGAGGTGATCACCTCGTATTCGATGCAGCTGTCATGAAAGCCGCCATACTTATACGACATGGACTCCACCGAGCAGCCGGCGACGGCGCCGCCCAAGGTAATGGTCTTGAGCTCCGGCACCGTCGCCGGAACCAGGCCGCGGGCGAGCGTCTCCTTGACTAGGTCGGCGAAGGCGACGCCGGGCTCGGCCGTGCAGGTCATGCCTCGAGCGTCGATCTCCAGTATGCGATCGAGGTCGGAGATGTCGAGGGTATGCGCGTTCGAAAGACGATGGCCGTGCCGGGGGACTTTATGGGAAACGGTCTTTTTCTTGAAGCCCAGGACGGCGGCGGGGGGACGAGCCTTCATGGACGCGACTATTCGTTCTATTTTCGCCTCGTGAGTCATTCGAGCCGCATTATACGCGGAAAAATCAGCTAGGGCTAGGCAGGGACGGCGCCGCGAGAACCGCATCCACGCTCGCCGCCGCCTCGAGGGCGGTCTGGGCCTCGGCTGCGGCGCGGGAGAGGAATTCCAGGAAGCGCTCCCGGATTTCTGGATCGCGCATGCGCGCGGTAGGACCCGATACGCTTATCGCGCCGGCGAAATCCGAGCCCGGCAGGCGCAGGGGCTTGGCCATGCAGGATAGGCCCACCTCGTATTCCTCCCGGTCGAGGCCGTAGCCGGTCTCCCGCGTCCTGATCGCCTCCGATATCACGATCTCCGGGTCGGTGATGGTCCGCTCGTTGATCTTGGGGAGGGGCCCCGAGCCGAGGATCGCCCGGATGCGTTCCTCGGGCAGAAGGGAGAGGATGGCCTTGCCGACGCCGGTGCAATACAGGGGGAGGCGATCGCCGGGCATCGAGCGCATGCGAAGGCTCCTATCCGCCTCGGCGCGGTCCAGGTATATGGCGCTCGCCCCGGCGAGGCAGGCGAGGTTGGCGCTCTCGCCCGTCTCTCGCGCCAGCCTTTCCAGGAAAGGGCGCACGCGCTCCACGACGATGGAGCGGACGGGCACGTGAGAGCCCAGCTCGAAGAGGGCCAGGCCGAGGGACCAGCCCGCGCCCGAGCGCTCGGTAACGCCGCGGGATTCGAGCACGGTGAGATAGCGGAGGGCCGTGGCCTTGTTCATCCCGGTCTCCCGGGACAGGCGGGCCAGGCTGATCGACCCGGATTTTCGCGCCAGATAGAACAGAAGATCCAGGGCCTTGCCCGCCGACTCGCTCATTTTTCTCCGATTGGCCGAGGTCTTCGCGCAAGACCCGGATTCGCGGCCAGATGAGATTTAAGCACCCCGAGAAAGGGTCGTCAAGGCAGACGGAGGCCGAGCTTCCGCTTACGTCGTCAATTCGTAGTCGCGCTCGAGGGAGGCGGCGAAGTCCTCCTCGCCGGCGAAGCGGAAGCTCGCAAGGCCCGCGCGGCGCGCGCCGTCGACGTTATCCGAACTGTCGTCCACGAAGAGGGTCTCGCCGGGGAGGGCCCCGGCCGCATCCAGGGCCAGCTCGTAGATCTCGATCTCGGGCTTGAGAAGGCTATGCTCGCAGGAGAGCACGAGCTCGTCGAAGCTCGACGCCCAGCTCATGCCGGCCGCCGACCTGACGTAGAGGGCGCAGTCGACGTTGATGTTGGAAAGGAGGACGAGGCGCCCGACGCGGCCCCGTACCCCGCCGAGGAAGTCCATCATGCCCTTCCTCATGTTGAACCAACTCGCGATGTCGGTAGCGATGAGGTGGGGCAGGTCCGCCTCCCGAACCCTGGCCCCGAGGGCGCGGGCGATGCGCCGCCAATACTCGCCCCCGTCGATGCTGCCCCGATCGTAGTCGACGCGCTCGGCGAAATAGGTGGACAGGAAGACGTCGCGGGGGCAGCTCGGCGCGAAGGCGCTGATGAGTTCGTCCACCTTGTCGAGGCGCTGGGGCTGCGTGAGGACTCCGCCCAAATCGAGCATCAGGCAACGGATAGGCTTCATGGCCGCGCTCCTAGCCTTCGCGTCCGCGATCGCGCTCGCCGTCGCGCGCGGTCCCGCGCGCGGTCCCGCGCGCGGGATTGCGAAGGGCCGGCCCGTTCGTCTCCTCGGCCTGCCAGAAGCCCTCCTTCCAATTGAAGCGGCTCGTTTCGGGGAGGATCTTCCCCTCTTCCGCGGCCCGCATTACCTGCTTGTACAGGGGCTTGGCCAGCTTGATGCCCGAGAAGTCGAGGATGAATCTGGCCACGCCCTCCTTCTGGAGAAAGGGTATGCGGTCGACGATGGAGAAGGGCTTCATCGGCGTCACTATCGAACCCTCGCCCGAGGAGCTGAGCTCGTAGGCCGAGCCGTCGCGGTCGGTAAAGGTCGTGAAGCCGTAGGCGGCCGCGAGGTCGGCGCGGATGCGGAAGAGGGCGGGGTAGGAGAAGACGACGGGCATCCACGAACCCGGGGGGGCCGCCTCGGATACTTTCTGAAAGTCCTGCTTGGATATCTCCAGGGGCGGCACGATGAAGCGCGCCCCCTCCTCTAAGAGGAAGGAGGCGGCCCATCGATTGAAGGCGTAGAGGTAGGGTCCGGCGAGGACGGTGAGCCCCTTGCCCCTGAGCAGTCCGAGTTGGCCCAGGTTGTTGGCGACGAAGAGTCTCTGGTCCCTTCCGATCCAGTACTCCAGCTCCGAGGACAGCCACTCGGCATCGGATTCCGGGAACCATGGATCGAGCCAGAGG
>CAVZVX010000062.1:0-7044 GCA_963778775.1 uncultured Spirochaetota bacterium
GTGGACAACATCGTCGACGCGGTCAAGCTAGTCGGGCTGCGCGGAATCAAGAACCTCCTCTACTCCTACGGTACCCTCAAGATCCTCGACGACGGCGCCTCGGACAAGAAGAAGCTGTGGGATCATTCCTACCGGACTGCGTATTACGCCTACAATCTGGCCAAGAACTTCAAGGCCAATATCAAGGGCCTCCTCGACGATGCCTATGTCGGCGGGATGCTCCACGATATGGGCAAAATAATCTTCTCCTCGGTCCATCCGGACCTGCTCGAGAAGATTCGCGGCTTCTGCAAGGAGAAGGACATTCCCTCCGATACCTTCGAGGGCATAGCCGGGGGAATGAACCATGCCGAGATCGGCGCCCGCATATCGGAGAAGTGGAATTTTCCCGAGTCCCTCGTCGCGGCTATCCGCTATCACCACGAGCCCAGTCTCGAGCCCGGCGAATATCGCGACGTGGTTCATGTCGTCTATCTCGCCAATATCTTCTGCGAGTACGAGGCGGGCAACGTCAGCTACGAGCAGATCGAACCCGCCGTCCTCCAGGACTACGGCTTTACGAGCGAAAAGCACTTCAAAACGGTGGTCGACAAGATGTCCGAGGGCTTTATGCTCGAGTCTGGACGCGCGTCGCGGGACAGCGCAGGCAGGAAGTGACCGTCCGAAACTGCGTCCGTCGGATGAAGTGACCTGGGCGCTTCAAAGGAAGAATCCGCCGAGTCCTACCACGATGCCGACGAGGATGGAATAGAGTCCGATCAGTCTTGCCTTGCTCCGGTCTTTAATCCTGAATTCCGCCTGCTCCACGCTGTCGGCCTTGCCGACCTCGGCCCCGAAGTTGAAGAGACCCTTCATCCCGAAGCCGGCGCAAAAGTGCGTCGCCGCTTGGATAAAGCCGGTCGCCCCGATCGCGGCGGGGATGAAGAGAAACAATCTCCACGGCGCGGCCAAGCGAAGGATCCAAAAGGCTGCCCCAAGGACAACCGTCGCGCCCAAGCCGATCCAACCCGCCCGCCTTCGCTTTCGTATCTCGGCTGGGCCTATATTGCAGACTCCCGGGATATATTCGGTCTTGACTGCCATACTGCAGACTCCCCGCGCTGTGTCGCGCTTCAACGTCGGAATAAAGCCTCTTTATAACTTACTTCCAATGATTCTCAGGGGCAAACTCAGTATCATGTTTCTCAAGATGAACGAGGTTCGTCGTCCTCTGAACTTCGAGAGCGGCAGAGTAGCCGAACTCATCCTCCAATCCGACTGCGGCCTTCTGCGCGCGCTTTTTCGGCGAAAAGGCTGCCGCTCTCCTGCATCACCTCCAGACGCTTCGGTCGAACCCCTACTCGGCGGAGAATGCGCTCGTGATGGTCGAAGAACCCATGGCCGTGATCGGCGCCCTGATCGGCTCGATCGCGACGACGAAGAGGGGGCGCGACGATATCGATGACGGTGAAGCCGATGTCGGGGGCATGCTTGAGATAGGCCGGAACCGTACGCTTGTCCGCCAGGAAATTGGCGATTACCATAGTAGATGCGGCCAGTTCGCGGAAGGCGTCTAGTATCCGGTCGCGCCCCCCGCGTCGGGGTCGGCTCGGCCTGGTATATTTCCTATCCCCTATAGGATACACTTACATGGAGGATCAAGCATGGGCAATTCGTCGGCGATCAAAAAGAAGGATTATCTCGACGAGCTGAAACGGCTGACCGTCGAGCTCGTCAAGCTTCAGGAATGGGTAAAGGCGAAAGGCTTGAAGGTCGTGGTCCTCTTCGAGGGGCGCGACGCGGCGGGGAAAGGCGGGGTGATCCAGTCTATAACGGGAGGCCTCAATGCGCGATCGGCCAGGATAGCCGCTCTCCCGGTGCCCACCGAGAAGGAGAAGACGCAATGGTACTTCCAAAGATACGTGGCCCAGCTTCCGGCGGGCGGCGAGATGGTCTTCTTCGACCGCAGCTGGTACAACCGAGCAGGAGTCGAGAGGGTTATGGGTTTCTGTACCGAAGCCGAATACAAGGAGTTCGCGCGCGCGGTGCCCGAATTCGAGCGCATGCTCATCCGCTCGGGGATAATCCTCATCAAATACTGGTTCAGCGTGAGCGACGACGTCCAGGAAGCCCGGTTCAAGGATAGGCTCGACGACCCGGCCAAGCGTTGGAAGCTTTCCCCCATGGACATGACGGCGCGCTCCAAGTGGGTGGATTACTCGCGCGCGAAGGACGATATGTTCGAATTCTCCGATATCCCCGACAGTCCCTGGCACGTCGTGGACGCGGACGACAAGTACTGCGCGCGGCTGAACGTGATAACCCACTTCCTGAAAAGCATTCCTTACGAGGATCTCACGCCCGAGCCCATCGAGATGCCGCCTCGGCAGAAGGCAGGCAAGTATGCGCGTCCGCCGATAGACAGCCAGAAATGGATACCGCACATCTATCCGGGCGCGATCGCTGGGGTGGCTCCCGAGGCAATGGATGGGGCTTCCGGCGCATCGGAGGCGAAGCCGTCGCCGGTATCCGTTCCGACCAAGGACGAGGGTGGCAAGAGAGCCAAGAAAAAGGGCAAGAAGAAAAAAAATTAGCCCCTCCCTCGCAACCCGCTCGCGCGGATTCCGGGTTCGGGGCCTACCAACGAAATCAAGAGGGTCAGGGCAGCTTGAGTGCCTCGACCATGTAGCGGACGGCAGGATCGCCCTTGTCGACCATGCGTTTCTCGACGATGAAGATGACGGTCCTCTCGTCGGGAGCGATAATGATTCTTCGGATTACGTAGGCTTGGACTCCCTGTCTCTTTATATCGGGGTTGCCGCCGACGACGCGCTTGACCGAGCCGTCTTTCGTCGTATAGGTAAGGGCGATGCCGAAGGAAGAGTACAGCGATCCCTTGGATTGGGAAGAGCTTTGGCTCAGGGACACGTCGAAAGAGGCTCCGGTCTTGAAATCCCGGAAGGAAAGGCTCGCCGGAGGCTCCTGCCCGTCCATTAGCACGTACAAGAGGCGCCCGGTCCTCAAGTGGTCGATCTTGTATTTTCTTATGAGGGACCATTCGTTGTCGATGAGGGAGAAAAGCGCTCCCAGCGCGTCCTGGCCGGGCTCGAGCACGGTATCGAAGGTCTTGCGCGCGACGCCTTTATCGACGAAGTCGTTACGCCTCGCGTCGACGAGGTAACTCTCGGCATAGGGCTTGTTCGAACTCTGATCCATGCCGTACTGAGCGAACATGAAAAAAGCCGAGTCGGACGAAAATCCAAGATTGACGAACGTAGCTACGTCGCCCGCGAATGCCGGGGTGAAGGCTGCGAGGAATATTGCCGCCGCAAATAAGCTACGTTTCTTCATGGCGTTCTCCTTCCCACAATATCGGTCCGGAGGAAGGACGACTTAATTAAAATGGGGTGATCCGTCGCGACACGGAAATCATTGGCAGTTGTCGGCCATGAATTGGTGCATGATCGTGCCAGCGACTCCTATCGCAAAGGTCCCGGCCATCACGAGGCAGCTTCCGAGGGCCACGCCTTCCTGATGCGGGCCCGCGATCCCGCCAAGGAGAGCCACGATCGACCAGGGGCACCACCTCGCCCAACCTGTGTGGATCATGAGGTTTCCGATCAAGAGGGTCGCTATCGTATAGCCGAAGGGCGCAAGGTAGCCGCCGCTTAGCGCCGTTACCCATGCGACGAGGGGCTGGAGCGAGAGTATCAGCGCGGCGGCGACGAGGATATGCCCGCTTTCCCGCGCAACGAGGCCCGCGGGAGGCGCTCCCAGATCCAACAGGCGTCCTATCAGAAGGCACTCGGCGAGGAGAAAAGCGGTTAGGAGGGCGTACCACAGCGCCGCCACGCAAAGCTTGGCCGCGACGAAGTATCCGCGAGGAATGGGGAGGGCCAGCATATTCTTCGCGGTACCCTCGGCATACTCGCGACCGAAAAGGAAGATGACGATGATCGAGAGGATGATCATGCCGCCGGCGACGCCCAGTTCGGCGACCAAGGTGAAAAGTCCGCTCCAATCGGGCGAAAGCCCGCTCGCTGCGAAGCCCGCCTTCTGTCCGATCAGGCCCAGGCCGCGCGCCGCTTCCGGATTCCTCAGCATCCAGAGGACGAAGTAGGCCATTGATCCGAAGAAAATGTAGAAGAGGAAGGATAGCCAGGTTACACGCGAGCGTCTCAGCTTGAGCAGCTCCGTTCCGAGAACCTTCGGGAAAATCATCCTTGTCCTCCCGTCATTCGCAGGAAATGCTCCTCCAAGTCCTCCTCCACGGGAAGAAGCCTATCGAGACCGATACCGGCCATGACGAGCTCGCGCGCTATGGGGCCGCATGCGGCCTTTTCGTCGCCGATCCTCAGGCCGTTTTCCCCTAGCCGGGCGATATCCCTCAGCCCGAGCCTTTCCTTGAGCAGGATTTCCGCCCGATCGGGCCGGTCTACGCGAAGTTCGATGTAGAGGCGTCTCCGCTCGCCGAGCTTGGTCCGATCGAGTTCTTCCGCCAATATGCCTTCGTGTATGATGCCGATCCTGTCCGCGAGCTGGTCGACCTCGGCTAGTATATGGCTCGACATGAATATCGTGATGCCCTCGCCAGCGAGGCTTTTGAGAAGGCCGCGTATTTCGACGATCCCGGCGGGGTCCAATCCGTTGGCAGGCTCGTCGAGCACGAGGAGTTCCGGCGAATGGATGAGCGCGCGGGCGAGCGAGAGGCGCTGCTTGTTGCCTAGCGAAAGATGAATACTTTTCCTGTCGGCGTATTGCTCGAGACCGAGGAGTTTGACGGTCCTTTCGACCGCACCGCGCGGGGCCTCCATCAGGCGTCGCTGCAGCTCGAGATTCTCGCGCACCGTGAGGTTCGGGTAGGCGGTCGCGGACTCGACCAGGAATCCGACTTTCTTGAGGGCGGCGACGCGATTTTCCCGTATAGAGTCGCCGAGGACGGCGATCTCCCCCGAGCTCGGCCGGATCAAGCCGAGCAGCATGCGAATCGTCGTGGTCTTGCCCGCGCCGTTGCGTCCGAGGAAACCATAGATCTCGCCTCTGCGGACCTCGAGGTCCACACTCTTTACGGCCTTGACCTTCCCGTAGCTTTTAGAGAGTCGGTACGCGCTGATCGCGTTCGTCATGATTCCCCGCCTTTCCGTTCCGCGAAGGGCCTTTTCGTCATTCTCCTGATGGACTGCGATACGCTCGGCCGTGAGACCGTGGAATTATGAAAAGCAAAAGTATAGTCCCAATGGACAGCCTTTCCAATACTTACTTCTCGTATTATCCTTACGGCGTGACGATTGTAGCGCGGCGCCGTACCTATTGGATACTGTTTCTCGCTTCATGCGCCTGCCTGGCGTTTTTTCCTCTTTTGTTCCTACGGCTCTTGAAAGGCGGGAAAAGTCCGGTCTTTCTCTTAAGAGCCAAAGCCTTCGGGAGTTTCCATTTCGGATCCATCGTATTCTTATCCCACTATCTTGCCGCCATCGGCATCGGCTTATGCGCATTATACTCGGCTCTCGCTCTCGGCTTTATCCTGTATTCCTTCCGCAAGACGGTTTCCCCGGAAATCTATTTCTTTTCTTTCTGGGTACTCTCCGTGGGACTCGAGGTCCTCAGGCTCTCCGTTTTCGATCTGGCTTTGGGCGAGAGTGCGGCGTATTGGCAGATCGCCGCGACGAAAGCCCTGCTTTTCGCGCGCTATGTAGGCTATATTTCGCTTTTCGCGTCGGGTCTCTATGCCGCGGGCTTTCGGAACGAGAAGCTCGGGGCCTCTGCGGCCGTCGTGATAGCGATCTCCTTCGGCCTGGCGACGGCAACACCGGTCGATACGGGCGTATTTGCCACCACTCTCGAGCTTAAAGCGGGATATTCGGGGATCAGCTCCATACTTATCCTCGTCCTGGCCATCGTCACCGTGGCGGACTATCTTTACGCGGCGCATTCGACCGGGGAAGGCTCGTACCGCATCGTCGCGCTTGGCGTGATCGTTCTTCTCGTCGGGTATCGTCTGCTCACTACCGAATGGAATCCTTTCGGGATGGTCGCCGGTTTTGCGCTTCTCTTCGCGGGCTCCTGGCTCTTCGTCTCTCGCCTTCATGCCTACTACCTCTGGCAGTAAAGGAGGGCAAGAAGGGCGTCGAGCGTCAAACGGGGACTTGGAACACTAGGGTCGCGAGGGCTCCGACGGCTACGGGCAATATTATATTATCGAAGTCCCTGGTCGGCGCCGCCTCGACGAGCATCGCCGCCAGAGCCACGATGAAGGATCGCTTGGCGTCACCCGTGAGGGCGATGGTGGCAGTGAAAACGGCCACCATGCAGGTGAGGCTGCCTTCGAGCGATTTGCCCCCGGTAAAGGGGAGGCGAATGCTGCCGTAGGCCTTGCCTACGAGGCTGGAGAGGCCGTCTCCGAAGGCGAGAGCGTAGATAGCGATCGAGGCCGCGGGGTTCGGATAAAAAAGGAGGGCGAGGAGGGCGCCCAGACCAAGGGTGATGGGACCAAGCACGAAGCGCGTTCCATCCCGCTTCCTGGCGGCAAGGGCGGTAACCTTGGATATCACGGGGACATAGTATCCCTCGACCCGAAGGCGCTCACAGGCGGCATACAATAAGACACCGCCAGAAAGAAGCCCCATAGCCAAGCCCAGGCTCAAAGACGCAATCCCGGGCACGAATGCGATGAGGAGATGAATCCCCTTTCTGAAGAATTCTACGCGGATTTCGTCGCTTGCCAGACCTAAACTTTTTGAACCAGTCTTGCCAGCTGCTGTAGAAAGATATTCCATCATTGTTTACCGGTTGTTAAACATGCAACAACCGTGCCAGTCTAGCCTAAGCAATCCATAACAAATAATTACATATATAATAATAATTTGCAATATCGATATTCATTCGATTACTAGCGGTGTATAACAATGTCGACACTCTAAGAGCCCATTTCGAGTATGACGGCGAAATGCCGGTCCTTGACAGCGGCATTCTCGGATGTTAATTTCTTGTCGAGTTCCGGGCGATTAACTCAGTGGGAGAGTGCTACCTTCACACGGTAGAAGTCACTGGTTCAAATCCAGTATC
>CAVZVX010000063.1:0-28487 GCA_963778775.1 uncultured Spirochaetota bacterium
TCAAAAGCAATACTCCGAGCGCGATGCTCGCACTTTTTGAAATTGGGAGAGGAGCCGACGAGCCGACGGCATTAGTCAATTCCATGCTATGGACATCACCGTCGAATTCACGTTGAACGAGGGTGCGGACACCCACGCCGTGTATGTCTGTCCAGCCACAACGGGAAAATCACAAGCCTCCCAATTACTGTCAAAACTCTGAGAGATACATACTGATTTTCCTGCACTATCGAGCACGAGTAATCCAAATCGCCGTCGACAATATCATCCGCTAAACAATCCAGAAAGGGATAGAGGGAAATATGCCTGAGTCTTTGTCCTCGGCACCCCCACCAAAATAGCACCCGGATGATGTGGAATCCCAGGCTATCACCACACGCATGTAGCCCAGCCTCCGACGCCGAAGCCTTCTACGGGCTCGAGCTCGACGCGCGGCGCGAGCTGGGCTTCCCGCCCTTCGCCCGCCTCGTTCGCGTCGTGTTCAGGTCCAAGGAGAAGGGGAGGGCGGCCGCGGCGGCCAGGGGTTTCGCCGAGCTCGCGCGGATCCGCCTGCCCGCGGGCGCCGAGCTCCTCGGTCCCGCCGAATGCCCGCTGGGCATGGTGGCGGGCGCGGCGCGCTGGCAGGTTATAGCGCGGGCCTCCGAGCTCGGCGAGCTGCACCGGGCGATGGGATCCGCCCTGGCCGATTTCAAGGCGCCGGCCTCGGTGCGGCTCGAGCCCGACGTCGACCCCGTGAGCCTGATGTGAGCCCTCGAGAGGGGGATTCCCGGATCGAGGAGGGCGTCTCGCCCACGCACCGGAGCGTCAGAGGACGATCGAGCCGATGATGGGCAGGGATACGAAATTGCCGATGGCGCCGCCGAGGCTCGCGAAGAAGAAGACGAGGAGTACCCTCGTGATCTTGTTCCTATAGAAGCCGCGTATCGAGAGGATGTCCTCGGAGAGGTTCTCGAAGTCGCGGACCTGAGGCTTGCTCGCCCAGGCCTCCACCAGGGCGGCGATGAGCCCGATGCTGAGGAAGGGCTTCAGGACGACCACCGGCGAGCCGACGAAGGCGGCGATGACGGCGAGGGGGTTGCCGAAGGCGATGAGGGTCCCCAAGGCCGCCCCGATGCCGTGGATGATCAGCCATTTGGCGAGAAGTCCCAGGCTCGCGGTAGCCCCCGACTTGAGGAAGCCGAGGACGATGAGGCCGAGCATCGCGACCGGTACGATCAAGCCGACGAGGGTCCCCAGTCGGCGGCGGCGCGGAACGGAGTCTATGTCCGAGAGGTCGACGGAGGCCAGGGCCGAGTCGAGCCTCTCGAGCCACTGGGCGATGCCGTCGCAATGCCCGGCGCCTACGACGGCCACAAGCTTCGATCCCGGGGCCTGGAATATCTTGGTCGCGAGATAGCGGTCGCGCTCGTCTATCAGGACTTCCTTGACCGACGGCAGGAAGGACGCGAGCTGGCCCATCATCTCGTCGAGCACGCTCTTGCTCTTGAGCTCCTCGATCTCGTCGGCGCTGAGCGCCTCGTTGCTCATGGTCGACGCGAGGAGGGAGGCCATGAGCTTGGATTTGTTCCATAGGCTCGAGCGTGCCCAGGCCCGCCTGAGGGTGACCTGGACCTCGCGATCGCAGAACGAGAAGGGGATGCCTTCCTCGATGGCCGCCTCGACCGCGGCCTTCATCTCGTCCCCGGGCTTGATGCCGAGGCTCTTGCCCATGCGCCTCTGGAAGGAGGAGAGCACGAGGTTGGCGAGGAGGAGAAATCCCTTGCCGTCCTTGAGGACTTTTACGATATCGAGCTTTTCCCAGCTCCGATTCTCGGTCATCGTCGCGTAGCGCCCCGCGTCGATCTCGACGCACACCCGATCGGGTTTCTCTTCCCGAATCGCCGTGCGGACCTCCTCGACGCTGTCGGCCGAGACGTGGGCCGTGCCGATGAGGATGATCCGCTTTCCATGTAGGTCCAAGACTCGGGCTGCGCTGCTCATAGGGGGCTTAGGCTATTGCCGAGCGCCTCGGCTGTCAATACGTCGCGCCGGATCCAGCGAGCCCGAGTCATTGACTCTTTATATATCGTATGTTAGATTGCGCTAACAATTATGCAACAGGAAGAAGGAATTCGGGATCGGGCGAGGCCTCGCCGCGTCGTCACCGGCGATTCCCCGCGCCTCGGCGCCCGCGAGATACTGAAGTACATCGGACCGGGCTTCCTCGTCACCATCGGCTTCATCGATCCCGGCAATTGGGCTTCCAACCTGGCCGGGGGCTCGCTCTTCGGCTATTCCCTGATCTGGGTCGTGACGCTCGGCACGGTCATGCTGATGGTGCTCCAGCACAACGCGGCCCATCTGGGCATCGCGACCGGCTACTGCCTCTCGGAGGCGGCGACGATCTTCCTGCCGCGGAAGGCCAGCGTGCCCATCCTCGGCTCGGCCGTCGCCGCCGCAGTCTCGACCGCGCTCGCCGAAGTCCTGGGGACGGCGATCGCGGTGAACATGATAACGGGTCTCCCCGTCAAGATCGCCGTAGTCCTGGCCTGCGCCTTCACCCTATTCATGCTGTTCTCGAATTCCTACCGCAAGCTCGAGAAATGGATAATAGGATTCGTATCCTTGATCGGTCTTTCCTTCGTCTTCGAGCTCGCCCTGGTAAAAGTGGATTGGGCCGCCGCCGCGCAAGGCACCTTCGTCCCCTCGATGCCTCGCCTCTCCATCGTCATCGTCATGAGCCTCCTCGGCTCGGTCGTGATGCCGCACAACCTCTTCCTCCATTCCGAGATCATCCAGAGCAGGCAGTGGAACCTGGAGGACGGCTGTACGATCCATAGGCAGCTCCGCTTCGAGTTTCTCGACACCACCTTGTCCATGATCGTCGGCTGGGCGATCAATTGCGCCATCATCGTGCTGGCGGCCGCGACCTTCCACGCCGCGGGGCTCAAGGTCGAGGCCCTCGACGACGCGAAGCGCCTTCTCGGGCCCCTCCTCGGCAAGGCCTCGGGGATCGTCTTCGCCGTCGCCCTTCTTTTTTCCGGCGTCTCCTCGAGCATCACCGCCGGCATGGCGGGCGGGGCGATCTACACCGGAATCTACGGCGAATGCTACGACATCGAGGATCGCCACACGCGCCGGGGAGTCGTGATCACGCTCGCGGGGGCGTCCGTCATCGCCATCGTCGTCCCCGATCCCTTCTGGGCGCTAGTAATCTCCCAGATGGCCCTCAGTATCCAGCTCCCCTTCACGATCTTCACGCAGATAGTCCTCACCTCGTCCCGCAAGGTGATGGGTGAGTTCACGAATCGCCGCTCGACGACCGTCGTGCTCCTGCTCTGCGGACTCGTCGTCTCGGCCTTGAACGTCGCCCTGGCCGTCAGCTTCTTCAGCTCGCCCTCGTGAAAAGGCTTAATGGCTCATGATGAGAGGGGAGGGATCGGTGGCGACGCCGCGATGCCGAGTCTCGAAATGGAGATGGGGGCCCGTCGACATTCCGGTCGAGCCGACGAGCCCTATGATGCCTCCCGTTTCGACTCTCTGGCCCTTCCTCACGAGGATCCTGGACAGGTGGCCGTAGAGGGTCTCCCAGGTCGCGTCGTGGACGACGACGATGAAGTTGCCGTACACGTCGCTGTAGCCCGTCGATTCGACCTTGCCCGAGCGAGCCGCATAGACGTCGGTCCCATAGGGCGCGCCGATGTCGATGCCCGTATGGAACCTGAGGGCTCGGCCCGTGAAGGGGTCGAGCCGCATCCCGAAGCCCGAAGTGATCACTCCCTTGGGCAGGGGAAAGCGAAAGCCGGCGACCAGGAAGAAGGTCCGTTCCGAGGGATGGAATTCCTGGCCGGGGTAGAAGATGAAATCGACGTAGCGCCCGTCGATGAAGGCCCGAACCGGCGCGTGCGGCTCCAGGGTCTCCGTCCACAGCGACTTAACGAGGTATTCGAGATCGTTTCCCGGCGATTGGCTTACGAAGATTCCGGGCTGGGACGGGATGAGGATGGTCGTGCCTTTCGCTATGGAATCGGCGTTGGGCAGGCGGTTCAGCGTGGCGATGGTATCGTAGGGCAGGGAGAAGGCGGCCGCGAGCGAGAATATGTCGATGTCGTCGGAAGCGGTATAGGAATAGAAGGAAAGCTCGGGCGGGGGCTCGTTCCCCTTCTCGCTCCGATGGAAGCGCTCGATGGAGTCGACGAGCTGATCGTAAATCAGGTCTTCCGATCTGAGGGAGCGTATCGCCGGGTAGGGGGACTGGGCCCAAGCCGAGCCCGCGAGGGCGAGCAGGGAGGAAAGGGCGACCGCCCTCGCGTGCAGCGACATGGCTCTGCTCATGGTTTCAGGACTTCGGGCGACGATTGTTCCGCGGCAGTATATTGTGGTAGAACGTCCTTGTGCTAGCAGCAAGGCTATGCTGGGCCTTCGGTAAACGTGCCGATATAGGTATGCATGAGGGTGAACGAACGATGAAGACCGCCGCCATGACCGGGAGACTCGGGCTTGCCCTTTGCGGGACAGTCCTCTTCCTCGCGACCGCGGCATTGCCCATGTACGCCGACTCGGGCCAGGCCCGCGCGGGGAGGGTCGACTGGCTCAAGCCCACGGGCGGTCCCTACCCGAAGCTGAGGCAGGGCGAGCGTCTTTGGATCAATGTGTCGCTGAGTCGCCAGAAGGTCGACATCATGAAGGGCGAGCGGAGCATCTATACGATGGTCGCCTCTTCCGGTCTCGACGACCCGCCGGACGACAGGACCCCCGAGGGGACCTTCTACGTCCAGCGCGAACGGGGTCTTTCGTTCTACAGCCCCAAGGCCAAGGAGGGAGGGCGTTATTGGGTCTCCTGGCTCCATCATGGCGAGTATCTTTTCCATTCGGTCCCCATCGATAAGAAGGGGAACATCATCGTCGAGGAGGCGCGCAAGCTCGGGAGCAAGGCTTCCCACGGCTGCGTCCGCCTGAGCCTGCCCGACGCGAAGTGGATCTACGAGAACATCGGGTTCGGCACCAAGGTCGTCATCGGGCCTGACAGGAGTTCGTCCTTAAGGACTTACGGTCCTTACGCGACGCGAGTCCCTAGGGACTTTTCTCCCCCTTACAGGCATCGCAGAGACCGTAAAGGATATTTCATGATCCTCTATCGTGAAGCCCTCGCGCCGCCCTATCGCGTCGATCTTGGCCTGCGGGAGGCAAAGCTCGAACTCGACGACTCGATGGCATGCTCGGCAGGTCAGGTGGTGATGATGCTCCTTGGTCCCGCAGAGACGATAGCCGCGAGAGCCGTCTGCGAAATCGATGCGGTCCAGGACCTTGAGCTGCGCCAGCTTCTCGATAGTCCTATAAACGGTCGCTCGGCCGATTGCCCGATCGGATCGCCTGAGCTCCTCCAGAAGGGTCTCGACGGAAAAGGCCTCGCCCGTCTCGCCTAGGGCGACGAGCTTCTCGGCTATGACCTGCCGCGGCTGGGTGCTCCGCTCACTGAATTCCCGGAACGCCGCCATCACCCTTTCCGCCTTATCCATTACTCTGCCTTTCCCTCGCTCTCGGTTTCCCTGCTCGGATGCCTTCCCTCTCCTCCCCTGCGCTTCCGTCGCCTCTTCCCGAGCGCGTAGGCGATGAAATACGCCATGGCGGCCGAGGTCGAGACGGAGAAGCCGATGGGCGGGTGCCGCCATGGGCCTATGAACGAAGCCAGGAGACCGCCCCAGACTACGACGAGACCCAGGACCGCGGATAGGGCCATCGCGCTCGCGGGCCGCCTAGCGACGCGCAGCGCAGCGGCGGGCGGCGCCACGAGCAGGGACAGGGCCAGGAGGGCGCCGATCGTCAGGACGCACATCGCGACGGCGACCGCGAGGATGAGCATGAACGAGATCGAGAGCAGGGTCACCGGCAGGCCCCTGGCCCGCGCGCTGACCGGGTCCAGGGTCGCGAAGAGCAGGGGCCGCGATATCGCCCCCAGGGCGGCCAGGGCCAGGGAGGCGCAGACGAGCATGAGGCGGATCTCGGCCGGCCTGACGCTGAGGATCGAGCCGAAGAGGAGGTTCATGCCCGCGGTCGCATGCGAGGCGCTGTGGTGGGCGTAGAGGCTGACGAAGAGGACGCCGAGTCCCGTGGCCATCGAGAGAGCCATGCCCGTCTCGACGTCGCGACCCCGCGCGCGGCTCGAGAGGGCGCCGAGGCCCAAGGCCGCGGAAAGGGAGAAGGCGAGCATGCCGATGAGGGGGTTGAACCCCGCGAGGGCCGAGCCCGCCGAGCCTGCGAAGCAGATGTCCGTCAGCGCTTCGCCCGCGAAGGCATGGGCCCTGAGCACGACGAAATAGCCGACGAGCGAGGCCGCCAGGGCGGCGACGGTTCCCGCGGCCGCGGCGTTCCAGAAGATATCGGAGGCTAGGAGGCTGAGCATCCTTCCCCCTCAGCCGGAGCATCGAGAGCGCCCGCTCCCCTGGGCGACATCGAGGCCGAACCCGGCCCGCGGCGAGGGCGCGCCCAGATCCTGACCGGCAGGTAGACCGCGAACGCGATAGCCGAGACCATGAAGCTCACGGGGAGCCGCCCGCTGATCGCCGCCACGCCGATTCCGAGCCATACATAGGCCAGCCCGAGCAGGGCCGCCGTCAATATCGCCCGGCCCGGCCTCCTGGTCAGCCTGTTCGCGGTGGCGGCGGGTCCTACCATGAGGGTGAATACGAGAAGCGCTCCCATCACCTGGGCGGAGAGGGATATCGCGAGCGCCGCCACGGAGAGGAAGAGCGCGGAGATCGTCGCGACGGGCAAGCCGCGCGCCGCCGCCGCCTGCGGGTCGACAGTGCAGAAGAGGAGGGGCCGATAGATCGCCAGGAGGAGGCCCATGGCAACCGCCGCCGCGACTCCGGTGACCAGACGCTCCCGACGCTTATGCCGAGTATCGAGCCGAAGAGAATGCCGTACACTCTTTGCGCGTAGCCCGCGTAAAGCGAGAGGAATAGGAAACCGAGGCCGAGCGCGAAGGTCATGAGGACGGCGACGACGATATCGCGCTCGCGGGCCCTCTTGCCGACGATGCCGATGCCGACGGCGGCGGCTAGGGCGAAGGCGAAGAAGCCGTAGACCGGCAGGATGCCCGTAAGCACCGCACCGGCGGCACCCGCGAAGCCGATATTCGGAATGGCGTGGGCGGCGAAGGTCAGGCTCCGCGCGACGATGAAGTAGCCGATCGCTCCCGCCAGCACCGCGACGATGGATCCGGTAATCAGGGCGTTCCGCATGAAGGGATAACGCAGCAGGTCCAGCACCTTACTCCTCCGCGCCTAGATAGGCGCCCCGACGACGAAAAGCTTTCCCAAGGCCTCGACGACCTCGACGGGAGAGCCGTAAAGCCCGCTCAGGGCCGTGCTCGTGACGACTTCGGCGGTCGGTCCCTTTGCGCATCGTCCGTTGGCCATGAAGAGCACCCCGTCGATCTCGGAGAGCATGGGGTTGATGTCGTGCGTGACCAGGAGGACGGCCGTCTTCCTGGTCCGTCGCAGCCCGGCGACGAGGCCGACGATTTCGGCCTCACGAGCGAGGTCGAGGCTGGCCAGGGGCTCGTCGAGGAGCAGCAGGCGCGGGTTCGTAAGCAAGGCCTGGGCCACGAGCACGCGCTGCTGTTCCCCGCCGGAAAGCTCCCCGAGCGAGGCCTCGGCCAGATCGAGGGCGCCGACCTCCTCCAGGACCTCGTCGACCGCGGCCTCCCGCTTCCTGCTGGGCAGCCCCGGTCCCCAGCGATGCCCATCCAGTCCGAGGCGGACTATGTCCCGCGCGCGGATGGAGATCCCCGCGTCCATGTCCCTGAATTGCGGAACGTAGCCGATCCGACTGTTCCCTCTTCGGGGAGGAGCGCCGAAGACGGAAACGCTTCCCGAGCTCGGCGCGATCAGGCCGAGGAGGAGCCTGAGCAGCGTCGTCTTCCCCGCCCCGTTCGGGCCGAGGACGGCGAGAAACTCGCCCTCCTCGACCGTGAAGGTCATCGATTCCTGTATCAGCCGCCCCCCCAGGCGCACGCTCGCCTTTTCGAGGGCGGCGACGCAGCCGGCTTCCTTTCGCATGCCCGCCTCCGATGTCTTCGCTACTTTCCGAGGGCCCGGTCCAGGGCCGCGAGCTGGCTCAGCATCCAATGCTGGTAGTTCAGGGCCGAGGGCATCGTCTCGGTGACCGGCAGGATCGGAATCCCCTCGGCCTTCGCCTCGTCCTGCAGCTTCGTCGTGATCGGCGTTACGGTCTGCTCATTATAGATCAGGATCTCGATTTTTTTCTCCTTTACCTGGCTCTCCGCCTCGGCCGCGGCCTCGGCCGGAGGGTCGTTGCCCTCGGCGATGGATTTCTGGAACTCGAAGGGCGTGAGCATCTTGAGACCCAGTGGGCCGGACTGATAGAGGAAGATGGTCTCCGTCAGGCCTACGGGCGTTCCGGCGTATTTCGCCTTGAGCCTGGCGATTTCCAGGCGGATCGCGTCCAAGGACTTAGCGAAGGCTCGAAGGTTCTTCGTGAAGACCTGGGCTCCGGCGGGGTCGATCTCGGCGAGATTGTCGGATATCGCATGGGCGATGGCCTCGGCGTTATCCGCTTCATACCATATATGCTCATTCTCCGGCAGCTTCGTAACCGCGAGGTTGAAGCCCCTGAGGAGGACCCGTTTCGCGTTCGGGGAGGCGGACAGGAGCTTATCCATCCAGTCGTCGTAGCCGCCTCCGTTTTCGATCACGAGATCCGACTCGGCGATGGCCTTGGCGTCGTCGACGCTCGATTCGTATTCGTGCGGATCGACATTGGGATCCGACAGGATGCTCGTAACCTCGACCCGATCTCCGCCGATCTGCTCGGCGATGTTTCCGTAGAAATTCTCCGCCGCCACGATCCTGACTTTCCCCGTCCGCGTTTCCATCGCGGAAAGCATGCCTGCCGAAATGACGATAAAGATGGCGGCGACGCAGAGCGGAGCGCGGCCTCTATTACTTCGGTTCATCCTCGCCTCCTGGTGCTCGACGATATCGAAAATACATTACTGGTACTAGGTATCAGTAATGTATTGATACTAAATCTCAGTAGTGATCGTCAAGCCCCGCCGCGTCTTGTAACCTTTCTCCGATTCGGATACTTTACGAACGTACGGATGCGGCTCATTCTCCGTCTATCGATATATCTTGCGCTTGTGGTCTTCTCCCTTCCCACATTCGCCGAAGAAGCCCCCGCCCGCCCTGTCAATCTTCCCAGGCTGGAAGAAATCCCGGATCCGATCCGCGCCTCCATCCCCGCGATCGAAGGACGGTCCGGCGACCTATCCGATAACGCAGCCTTCGCCGTCTATCGCTGGGACCGCTTTCCCTCGGTCCTCGTCTTCGACATGGCGGATTACGCCGAGCAGGACCGCATGTTCTCGCGTCTGGCCTTCTATCTCGAGAAGCGAGGCTATCGCGGCCGGCTGCTGTCCGACGCCCAGCTCGCGGGGAAGCACGGCTGGAACGCCCACGATTACGGTCCCGAGGGATTGGCCTCCTTCTTCACGGCCGCGGAGGAGGAGCGATTTCCCCTCGACGCGGAGGAGACCCTCCTGCGCGGCATCGCCTTGCGCGAGGGCATCATATCGAGGGAAAGTGCGGCCTTCGTCGCGGGCACGGGCGCCGTCCTGTCCATCAGCCGCGCCTCCGGCCATTACGAGCGGATACTCCTCCTCGCCCACGAGTCCTACCACGGGATCTTCTTCTGCTCGTCCGAGTACAGGTCGCTCTGCGAGAGACTATGGGAGGAGGCGCCCGCGCCCGAGCGCCTCTTCATGAGGCGTCTCCTCGGCGCCCTCGGCTACGATACCGGCTCCCACGTCCTCGTCGTGAACGAGTTCCAGGCCTACCTCCTCCAACAGCCCAGGCCGATGGCCGCCTCCTACTTCGAGCGCGTCGGCAAGCTCGTCGCCGACCAGTCGGGAGTCCCGACCGCCGACGAGGTGCTGCCGGCCCTACTCAAGGACGAGGCCGCCCTCGAAGCCTTCCTCGAGAAGCGGTACGCGGTGGAGGCCGGAGGAGCCTACCTCGCGCCCAAGGCGGGCAGGTAGTGCGCCGGGCGGTGCGGGTTCCCCTGGCCCTTTTCCTCGCCTTCGTTCCCACGGCGGGCCTCCATGCCCACCCCCACGTGTTCATCTCGAGCCTCGTCGCGATCGACTTCAAGGGGACCTCGCTCGAGCGGATTTCGGTGGAATGGACCTTCGACGAGCTTTTCTCGCAGATGATCCTGGCCGACTACCATCCGGGCAAGGATGGCGCGTTCGCCGAGGCCGAGGCCGCTCGCCCTCAAGAAGGGAGCCTTCGACAACCTCCGCAACTATCATTACTTCCTCGCCTTCTACCTCGGCGGAAAGCGAATCGCCCTGCCGCCCATCGAGGACTTCACGCCCTCGGTCAGGGATGGCAGGCTCGTCTATGCCTTTTTACTGCCGCTCCGGCTCCCGATAACCGCGGCGCCGCTCGAGCTCAGGATCACGATCTACGACGATACCTATTACGTGGCCTTCGATAAGATGAGCCCATCGGAAGTCGCCTTGCGCGGGGGGGATGCGATCGATTCCGCGGTTACCATCGAGAAGACGAAGGTGAAGGCCGAATGGCCGGGACAGTTCATGCCCGACCAGATAGTCCTCAGGATGAAAAGGAAATAGAGATATGCGCGATTACCGAACGGGTTTCCCGCGTCGCGCGCTCTTTGCGTTGGCTGTCGCCGCTCTCTCCGTCGGCCTAGCCGCTGCGGAGTCGCCGAATCCCTTCACTTCGAGCGGCGGCCCCTCTGCCGTGGCCATGCCGGCGACGAATGGGATAATCGTCCTCGCTCCCTTCCTGCACAGGTTGACCGACCGCCTCGCCGAGCTCGCTCAGGATATCCGCGAGGCCAAGACCCCCGGGCCGATGATGGCCCTCGCGCTCGTCTCCCTGCTCTACGGCGTCTTTCACGCCCTCGGCCCGGGCCACGGCAAGACCATCGTCTCGACCTTCTTCCTCTCGAAGAACGCCAAGCTTCGGCATAGCCTGATCGCCGGCTACCTGATTGCCCTCGTGCACGCCGTCTCCGCGCTGACCATAGTGCTGGCCCTCTTCTTCATCGTGAGGGGCGTCTTCTCGACGGGCTTCGAGAGCGCGAGCAGGATCGTCCAGACCCTGAGCTTCGGGGTAATCGCCCTCATCGGAGCCTTCATGCTGGTCCAGAGGATACGGGGCAAGGAGCACAGCCACGGCCTTCCCTTCGGCCGCGGGAAAGTCAGCGAGCATGAGCACGAACACGATCATGGGCGCGAGACCATATCCGCCGACGTCACCGGGAAAGAGCTCTTCGGCGTGGCCTTCGCGTCGGGCATCGTACCCTGCCCCGGCGCCTCGGCCATCATCCTTGTCTGCCTCTCCCTCAACGTGATGCTGGCCGGAGTCGTCGCGGTAACGATGATCTCGCTGGGCATGGGTATCACCGTCACGATCGTCGGGGCTATAGCGATTTTGGCGAAAGAGGGCGTCGTCAAGGTCTCGGCCAAGGGACGCAAAGGCGGATCGCTCGCGCGCAGGGTCGTCGAGATCGCCGGAGCCGGCGTACTTTTCGTCTTCGGCCTCGTCTTCTTCATGGCGCAATTTTAACAGGATGTTGAAAAAGGCTACGGAGCCTTTTTCAACACTACCTTGAAACATGGAGGCGGAGACATGGTTCCAGCGCCCGATCTCGCGGCTTGGCTGAGGGGGGCCTCGGCGACTTTCGTCACGACCCTCGCGGGCCTCGCCTTCGAGACCATACCCTTCCTCCTGATGGGCACCCTGCTCTCGGCCATCATACAGAGCTTCGTGCCCGATCGAGCGCTCAGGAGGATCTTCCCGAAGAACCGCTATCTCTCCATCCTCGCCGCCCTCGTCGTCGGGGCCTTCGTTCCGATCTGCGAATGCGGGACCGTTCCCCTCGCCAGGCGGCTCAGGCAGAAGGGTCTGCCTCTCTCCACGGCGGTCGCCTTCCTCCTCGCCGCGCCCCTCGCCAACCCGATGACCATCGTCTCGACTTTCGTCGCCTTCAAGGGCACGGGTTATCCCGTCTTCGCCCTTCGCCTGGGCTTCGGCCTGGCGGCGGCCTTCGCCATCGCCATGATCGTGGAACTCGTCTCGCGGAACCGCCCCTCGATCGACCTGGCGGAGCCCGCGCGGCGCTTCGCGAGCCTCCGGGCGACGGCCCTCCCCGATCCTCCACGGCTGCCGAGGCCCCTCGCCTGGAGGCGCGCCGGGCGGCGAGGGAGCCTCGGCGAGCGCTTCGTCACGCGCGTTTCCAAGACTCTCGAGCACGCTTCCTACGATTTCCTCGACACGGCCCGCTATCTGATAGCCGGCATCTCCATCGCGGCCTTCGCCCGCGCCCTCGTCCCCGCGGGGGCCATCCTGCGCTCCCTGGGCAGGCCCTTGACGGCGACGGGCACGGGCCTCGCCTCGGCCTACGTCCTCTCCCTCTGCTCCACGGCCGACGCCTTCGTGGCCCGTTCCCTCTTCGCTCCCGATTCCTACCGCGCGGTCCTCGCCTTTCTCATGCTCGGACCGATGATCGACCTCAAGAATACCGTCCTTCTCTCGAGATTCATCCGGCCGAAGCTCCTGGTCGCCCTCGTCGTCCTCTCCTTCCTCGTCGTGGGAATCGTGACATTCATCGCATATCCCTTGCTGGAGGCGTCATGACCAAAGTCCGCGATCTTTCCGCGAGCAGGGTCGCGCGCAGCGCAATCTTCCTCATCCTGGCCTTCTTCATCTCCTGGCTCGCCCAGAACGACGAGCTTTCCAAGATAGTCCATCCGCGGATGAACCCCTGGATCGAAGGAGCCGGTGTCCTATTCCTGATCCTGTCCTTCGCGCAGATGCTGCGCGTCTCGGAGAGGCCCAGGCGGCCCGACCCTCTCTCCTTCTTCATCCCCATCGCCTACATCCTCGCCATAGTCTTCATCTTCGTACGGTCCCCGGCCTTCTCGTCCGGGCAATTCGATAGCGGGACCGATTCCTTGGCGGTCCAGAGCGCGATCATCTCCAAGCGCGATCAGGCCGCGAGGAAGGCCTCCATGGGGCCGCTCCCGGCGACGATCGCCTTCGACGACGACAGGTACTGGAGTC
This sequence comes from uncultured Spirochaetota bacterium, assembly GCA_963778775.1. Taxonomy (GTDB): domain Bacteria; phylum Spirochaetota; class Spirochaetia; order Treponematales; family Rectinemataceae; genus UBA1306. The sequence continues at coordinate 13,101 of CAVZVX010000063.1, forward strand.
TCTACAACAGGCTCTACGACGATCCGGCCGCCGCCGTGGGCCATCGCGTCGTCATCCAGGGCTTCTTGCGGCGGGCGAGCCAGTTCCCGCCGAGCACCGCCCTGATCGCGCGCAATCTCATGTGGTGCTGCTCGGCGGATATGGCCCAGATCGGGCTGATCGTATCCGATTCCGCCGTCGACGGGATCAAGGAATCCCAATGGGTGGAGGCATCCGGGCGCCTCGAAAAGACGGAATTCGACATGAACGGCCAGGGCAAGAAGAACCTCATCCCCGTCGTCGTCGTGGACTCGATTAAGCCGGTGGACAAGGGCGCGACCTCGGGCATCATCTTCCCGTATTGAAGGCCTGCGTCAAATCCCGGCCGCGACGAGAGCGGAGAAGGCGACGACGAGATAGGCGAGCGAAGCGGCGAACATCCTCGCGGGCCACGAAGAGGATCGGAAGCCCGCGATGCCTACCGCTATCCACGCGAGGCCGATGGCGATGGATCCCGCGGACGCGACGAGGGTCGTCGCGGAAAGAGGCGGGGCGGCGAGGGCCATGGCCAGCGGGGGAAAGGGCAGGGCCGCCGCCGCCCAAGCCAGGACAGCCTTTCGCGCGCGAAGATCGCCCTTGCCCGGCGACAAGCCCGCCATAGGTATGCCAGCGGCGCGATACTCGTCGGCCCGCCTGAGCGCGAGGGCTCGGACGTGAGCCTGTTGCCAGACCGCTAGGAAGGCGAAGAGGGCCCAGGCGGGCGCCCCGAGGCGGGGGTTTACGGCTGACCATCCTATAAGGGGCGGAATCGCCCCCGCGATCCCTCCGATATACAGGCTGCTCGCGGCCCCGCGGCGCTTGGCCCAGAGGCTGTAGGGCACCAGATAGACGAAGGCGCCTGCCAGGCCGAAGGCCGCCGATAGCGGGGCCGCGGCGAAGAGCAGGGCGAGCCCCGCCGTCCCGAGCCCGGATCCGATGCCGAGGGTCCGAGCGGCGCCCATGGCCCCGCGCGCGGTCGGACGATCGCGGGTGCGCTCCATCAGGGCGTCGAGGTCTCGATCGATCCAATTGTTGATCGCGCAGGTTCCTCCGACGAGGAGGGAGGTCCCCGCGAGGACGAGGAACCCTCGGCCCCGAAGGTCGCGGAGCCCCGCGCCGACGGCCGCCAGGGCGAAACCGGCGAGGGCCGTCAAGGAATTCGAAGCCACTATCCCGATTTTCACCAGGGCGAGGAAATCTCGAATCCGCCTCATCGACCCAGCATAGCACATGCGAATCTTTCCTATTTTGACATTTCGCCGGCGCCGAATGTAGGATACTATGTAGGCCGAATTCCCGGGGGCGGATCGGGAGGGAGGATCGGGGTGATCGACTCCTTGTATAGTCTATTGGGTAAGCTGGGTTTCACGGACCCCTTGCATACCCCCATCGTCCATATACCCATCGGCCTCGTCATCGGAGCCTTCGTCCTCTTCGTCGTGGCGCTGCTCTTCAAGCGCGAGCGGCTCGTCGTCACAGCCCGCCATCTCTCGATCCTGGCCTTTGTTTTCGTCTTTCCGACCATCCTTTTCGGGGTCTTCGATTGGATCCACTTCTTTCATGGAGCGATGATCCCCGCGATAAAGGTCAAGATGCTGCTCGCGGGAATCCTCCTCGTCTTCCTCGGCATAGGCATCGTGCTTGGGGGAGAGGCAAAACCCCATCGCATCGCCCTTTTAATCGTTTACTTCTGCTCCTTTCTCCTCGTCGTCGGTCTCGGCTACTTCGGCGCGAGCCTCGTCTTCAGGCACGTGGAGGTCGCCGCCCAAAGCCCCGGCATCGGCGTCTCGGAGCCGCCCTCGTCGTCCCCGACCTCGAAATCGCCGCCGGCCAAGGGCGAGAGCGCGAGCGAGATCGGAAGCGAGGGCGCGGCCATCTTCCAGGCCAATTGCGTTTCCTGTCACCCGGGAGGCTCCAACATCATCGAAGCCTCGCTGCCCATCAAAGGCTCGAAGAGACTGGCCGCGCTCGAGACCTTTCAGGGCTTCGTCCGCGCCCCGACGATGCCCGACGGGAAGGCGGGTGCCATGCCTCCCTTCGGGGAGAGCGCCATAAGCGTCGATCAAGTACGGGAGCTCTATTCCTATCTGAGGACGGCCTTCAAATGAAGCGCGCCTGCTTGAGCATTTCGTTGCTGTTATTCGCTGCGGCGGTCCAGGCCCACTCGGGGGTCCTCGGGTCGGCCCCCATAGGCTTCGACGAGCGCCTGGGCCGAAACGCCGCTCTGGAGCCCGTCTTCACCGGAGAGGACGGGGCGAAGGTCCGTTTCGGCGATCTCGTCGACAGGCCCGTCTTGCTCAACTTCGTCTATTATCGCTGCAAGGACCAATGCACGACTCTCCTCGTCGGCATCGCCCAGGCCCTGCACGGCGTGGACGCCGAGCCCGGCGTCGCCTACCGCGTCGTCACGGTCAGCGTCAACGACGCCGAAGGCCCCGCCGACGCCCTCGGAAAGAAGGCCCTGGCCCTCGCCTCGATCGAAAAGCCCTTCCCTCCTGCGGCTTGGCGCTTCCTCGTCGGCTCCGACCAGTCGATCGATGCGCTGGCCGACTCCGTGGGCTTGAGCTACGTAAAGCACGGGGAGGACTTCGACCATCCGCTCGGCCTCATCGTCCTCTCTCCCAAGGGCAAGATCGTCCGCTATATGAACGGGACGGATTTCCTCCCCCTCGACGTATCGATGTCCATACTCGAGGCCTCGTCGGGCGTGGTCAGGCCCACGATAGCCAAGCTCCTCCGCCTCTGCCTCAGCTACAACCCGCAGAGCCGCCAGTTCGGCTTCGAGATCCTGCGCGTCAGCGGGATCGTGATCACCATCCTGATCGTCGGCTTCGTCCTCTACCTCGTCCTCTCGGGCAGGAGACGGCGCCGACGGACGCAAGGGAGCTAGCATGGGAGAGACAGTCCACGAGGCCTCCAGGCCTTTTTTCGAGCCGCAGGGCGGCAAGCGGGGCCTTCTCGCCTGGCTGACCTCGACGAACCACAAGCGCATAGGGATGCTCTACCTGGCGCTGATAGGGGGCTTCTTCTCCGTAGCCGTCATCCTCGGGGTCCTCATGAGAATCCAGATGCTTTCGCCCGGGATGAGACTGATGGACGCTCGAGGCTACAACGCCTTGTTCACGATGCACGGCATCATAATGATCTTCCTCGTCGTGATCCCAGGCGTCCCGACCATATTCGGCAACTTCGCCCTGCCCATGCTCATCGGCGCCAACGACATGGCCTTCCCGCGGCTTAACCTCTTCTCCTGGTACCTCTTCCTGACCGGCGCCGTGCTGGCCGCGGTCTCGGTCTTCACCAACGGAGGCGCGCCCGATACCGGCTGGACCTTCTACGTCCCCTTCAGCCTCAAGACGACCGTCAACGTGCCTCTCGCGACCTTCGCCGTCTTCGTGCTCGGCATGTCCTCGATACTCACGGGGATCAACATCGTCACGACGGTCCACCAGCTCAGGGCGCCAGGCATGCGTTTCTTCAAGATGCCGCTCTCGGTCTGGGGCCTGTACTCCACGGCCTGGGTCCAGATCCTCGCGACGCCGATAATCGGCATCACGATGCTCCTCATCATCGTCGAGCGGCTCTTCGGCATCGGCGTCTTCGACCCGACCAAGGGCGGCGACCCCCTGCTCTATCAGCATCTCTTCTGGATCTACTCGCATCCCGCCGTCTATATCATGATCCTGCCGGCCATGGGCATCATCTCGGACCTCTTCCCCGTATTCTCGCGGAAGAACATCTTCGGCTACAAGATGATAGCTTTCTCGAGCCTCGCGATCGCGTCGGTGGGCTCCCTCGTTTGGGGCCATCACATGTACGTCTCCGGCCAGAGCGATACGGCCGATATCGTCTTTTCCCTCCTCACCTTCCTCGTGGCCGTGCCGAGCGCCATCAAGGTCTTCAACTGGATCGCGACCATGTACAAGGGCTCGATCAGGCTGGAGGCTCCCTTCCTCTTCGCCCTCACCTTCGTCTTCCTCTTCACGATCGGGGGGCTCACGGGCCTCTTCCTCGGCGCCCTCTCCGCCAACGTCCAGCTCCACGACACCTATTTCGTCGTCGGCCACTTCCATTACATCATCTTCGGAGGCATGGGCTTCGGGATGTTCGCCGCCCTCCATTACTGGTATCCGAAGATGACTGGACGCATGTATTCCAAGGCTACGGCAGTCCTCGGCTGGCTCCTCGCCTTCGTCGGATTCAATCTCTTCTACTTTCCCTTCTTCATCATGGGCTGGGAAGGCATGCCCCGCAGGTATTATTCCTATCTTCCCAAGTTCGCCCATCTCCAGTTCCTGTCGAGCATCGGGGCCTACGTCATGGTCGCTGGCCTGGCGATTTTGATCGGTAACCTCCTTTACCACGTGCGGCGCGGAGAGGAGGCTCCCGCCAATCCTTGGGGCGGCGCTACCCTCGAGTGGACCCTTCCGTCGCCGGCTCCCTACGAGAATTGGGAGGAGCCGCCGATCGTGACGAAGGGACCCTACGATTATTCCGGAATGGAGGAGGGTCGATGAGGGGCAGGAAGGACGAGCGGATACCGACCTTCCTGCCGGCGATAGGGGCCGCATCGGCATGTGGCTCTTCATATGCACCGAGATCCTCCTCTTCGGCGGGCTCTTCCTCCTCTATTCCGTCTACCGCTACAAGCATCAGGCCGACTTCCATGCGGCTTCGCTCAACCTTTCGCGTTTCGACGGCGCCCTCAATACCCTGGTCCTGATCACCTCGAGCCTCACCGCCGCCCTGGCCGTCCACGAGCTTCGAGGGGGTCGGATGGGGAGGGCCAGGCTCTTCATCGCCTTCACAATTCTCTTCGCCCTGACCTTCCTCACGGTCAAGGGCTTCGAGTGGGGAGAGAAGTTCACGCACGGCCTCTACCCGGACGCGACCCACCTTCTCTCCCTGCCTCGGGGGCAGATCCTGTACTTCGGCCTGTATTTCACGATGACGGGACTGCACGCTGTCCACGTCATCGTCGGAATGGGCCTCTTCGGCTACGGACTGCGCTCCATGTCGCGGGGTCGCGTGGATGCCGAGCATCCGATCTACGTGGAGAACGTTACTCTCTTCTGGCATCTCGTCGATATAATCTGGATATTCCTTTTCCCGCTCTTCTACCTTATCTCCTAGGGGGCCTCGAGTTGAGCGATACCGACATCGAAAGGAAGGGCGGCGGAACCGCCGCGCAGGGGCCGGGATATCGGACCTATCTCCTCGTCTACGCGGCCCTTGTCTGCCTGACCGTGCTTACCGTCACTTCCGCGAGCCTGAATCTCGGGGCCGTCGCGATAGCGATCGTCCTCGTCATCGCGGGGACCAAGTCCATCCTCGTCCTCCTCTATTTCATGCATCTGCGCTACGAGAAGCGGCTCCTGATCAAGATCCTCATCCCGATCGTCGTCGCCACCTTGGCCATCTTCATCGGGCTGACCTATACGGACATCCTCTACAGATAGGGGGCATTGCATGGAAGCGACCACGATAGGGGCGGTCGACGAAACCCTGTACTACATAGCCGCCTTCGCCTTCCTGATGTTGTTCGGGATCGTCTTCTTCCTCGTATATTTCGCCGTCAGGTACCGCGCCTCGCGCAACCCCGTTCCCGCCGACATCCACGGCAACAATCTTCTCGAGGTCGTTTGGGTGGTCGTGCCGACCCTGATCGCGCTCAGCATGTTCTTCTACGGCCTCACCGGCTACAATTTCCTCAGGCGCGCCCCCGCGGGCTCCTTCGAGACGACGGTGCATGCACGGCAATGGTCCTGGCTTTTCGAGTATCCCGACGGCAGCAAAAGCCCCGATCTCGTGGTTCCCGCCGGTCGCGACGTGAAGCTGAGCTTTGCCTCCGAGGATGTCATACACGGCTTCTACCTTCCCGGCTACCGCATCCAGGTCGATGCCGTACCGGGCATGAAGACCTATGCCTGGTTCAAGGCGAGCAGGGTGGGCGTCTTCGACATCCTCTGCACCGTCTATTGCGGGATAAACCATTCGGGAATGCTGGCCAAGCTCTATGTCCTGCCCCAGGAACAATACGACGCCTGGCGGGCGGGCGGCGGGGCGCAGCTCTCGGGCTTCCGACTCCCGGCCGCCCTGGCCACCGGATCCTCCCTGCTGGCCTTGCACGGCTGCCTGGGTTGCCACTCTACCGAAGGCCGGACTATCGTAGGCCCGACCTTCAAGGGGCTCTTCGGATCGACGGTGCAAGTCGTCGCGCGAAAGGGGAGCAAAGCGGTCTCGGCGCTCGCGGACGAAGCCTACCTTCGCGAGTCCATTCTCGATCCCGGCGCCAAGGTGGTCGAAGGCTTTCCCGATTCGATGCCCGCCAGGAGCGACCTCTCTGGGCAGGACGTCGACGGCCTCGTGGAGGCCATCGAATCGCTGCGATAGGCCCGATCCCCTATTTTACGTCGAAGGCCAGCTCTACTCCGATCGTGTTCCCTTTTATCGAATACTCGTCATGATTGTTGTGGTTCAACGTGACGTAGAGCTTGTGCGGTCCCGGCTTGAGCTGGGGAATATGGTACCAGGGCCCGTAGGCCCTCCCCAGGAGCACGTCGTCTACGTAGACGTGCGCGTGGCCCTCGCCGAAGACCGCCTGCCCGCTGGCGTCCTCGGGCGCGAAGCGGAAGTTCTGCGTGACGAGGTGCACCGAGTAGTTTCGCGCCTTCATCGGATCGGCGATGAGCTCGAGCTTCAAGGTCGGCGCAACCTGCCCGTCCAGGACGTCGCTCTTGTTGTGGCTGTGGTACATCATGTTCACGAGATCCACCGGATAAGCGGCGACGACTCTCTCGGCCGCCGATATCCTGCCGATCGGCCCGGTGATAAGCAAGGTTGCCGCGCTTCCGAGGATGATCCCGCCGATCGCGCAAAGCAGGAGCCCGACGCCAGGTTTCATGCGCATCTCCTCATTAATGGCTTATCTGTCCAATTGAGCTCACTTTAGGCGGGGCGGGCTCGGGCGTCAAGGACTTTCGAGCGTGGCTTTAGCTTCCATTAAGAAAACCTCGAAATAGTGTAAATACCACTGGAATAAATACGAAAAACGTATTATATATCAAAAATAGTCCATTATTCGTAGACTATCAGTTCTTGGAGACGGAGGATGCAGGCATGAAGATCGGATGCGTCAGGGAAATCAAAAGGCATGAATATCGCGTCGGCATGACCCCGCATTGCGTAAAATCCTACGTGGACCATGGCCACCAGGTGACTATTCAAGCGGGAGCCGGGGCCGACGCAGGCTTCGAGGACGCCGAATATGCCGCGGCCGGCGCGCGTATCGAATCCGACAGGAAACGGATCTTCGACTCCTGCGACATGATCGTCAAGGTCAAGGAGCCTCAAAGCGACGAGTACGGCCTTCTGCGCGAGGGGCAGATCCTCTTCACCTACCTTCACCTCGCCGCGGACCGCGAGCAGACCGAGGCCCTCATCGCCCGCAAGATCAAGGGAGTCGCCTACGAGACCATACGGATGGCCGACGGCACCCTGCCCTGCCTGAAGCCCATGAGCGAGATCGCCGGCCGCCTCTCGGTGCAGGAGGGGGCGAAGTATCTCGAGAAGCCCTTCGGCGGACGCGGCGTCCTCCTGGGCGGCGTGCCAGGCGTCCCGCGAGGGAAGGTCGCCATATTGGGCGGAGGAGTCGTAGGCACCAACGCCGCCAAGGTGGCAGTGGGCTTCGGCGCCGCGGTGACCGTCCTCGACGTCAATCCGAATCGCCTCGCCTACCTCGACGATATCTTCCGCGGCGAGCTGGCCACCCTATACGCCACGGAGAAGAACATACAGACCGTCGTCGAGGAGAGCGATCTCATCATCGGCGCCGTCCTGATTCCCGGTACCCAGGCTCCCCACCTGATCCGGCGCGAGCACCTGAAGACGATGAAGAAGCGCTCGGTCATAGTCGACGTCGCCGTGGACCAGGGCGGCTGCGTGGAGACGACGCGGCCCACGACCCACGACGATCCCACCTTCGAGGTGGATGGAGTCGTGCATTACTGCGTCGCCAACATGCCAGGGGCCGTCGCCCTCACGAGCACCCTCGCCCTCACCAGCTCGACCCTGCCCTACGGCCTCAAGATAGCGGATATGGGCCTCGAGGAAGCGCTCAGGAAGAACCCGGACCTCAAGGAGGGACTCAACCTCTACGAGGGCAAGTGTTGCTACCCCGGCGTTGCCAAGGCCTTCGACCTTGCCTACGTCTCGCCCGATACGCTACTGTAAGGAGCGATGCAGCCCGACGAGACCGACTGGAAGATCATTTCGATACTGAAGGAAGGCTACGTGCCCAACAACACGATAGCCCTGGAGCTCGGCGTATCCGAAGGCACCATCCGCGCCCGCCTCAAGAAGCTCAAGGAGGCGGGCATCCTCCAGATCCGGGCCCTCATCAATCCGGACGTGCTCGAGAACAAGCAGCTGGTCCTGGTCGCGATGCGCGTTGCCGAGTCCAAGCTCCTCGACCGCAAGGCCGAGGAGCTGTCGCGTCTCAAGAACGTGCTGTCGGTATCGATCGCCTCCGGCCGCTACGATCTCATAGCCGAGGTCCTCCTCGACTCGAACCGGGGCCTCGTGCAGTTCCTCACCGAGGAACTGTCCTCGGTCGAGGGTATCCTCGCCTCCGAGAGTTTCATCATGCTGAAGAGTTACGGCAAGTATGTATAGTGGCCCGTCGACGGGCTAGCTCGTCGACGGGCCTGCCGGCCTTCCCAGGGATTCCCGGAATCGGACTAAATCGACGAGGCAGGAATTGACGGGCGTCGCGATGCCGCGGGCCGCGCCACGCGCAGCGATCGCGCCGTTCAGGAAGTCTATCTCGGTCGCCCTTCCCCTCGACAGGTCCTGCAGCATGGACGAGTGGTGCTCGGCGGTGCTCGGGATCTGCGCGTCGCGCAGGTAGGAGAGATAGTCTTCGGGCCGGGCCCAGGGGAGGGCGACGCCTTCGGCCGCGGCGACCGCGAAGCCCTCGCGGACTACGCTCTCGATGATCCGCCACGCCGAGGCCTCCGCGAGCCTTCCGTAGGGCACGCCCATGAGGGCGCCCAAGGGGTTGAGGGCGCAATTGTAGAGAGTCTTGGCCCAGAGCTCCGAGCGGATCGCGGAGCTGCCCTCCGCGCGCATGCCCGCGTCGCGGAAGAGCTCGACCGCGCGCAGTACCCGCTCGTCGATGCCCTCCGGAAAGCGACCGAGCTTGATGGGTCCGGCCTCGACGGATACATGGACGGCCGCGTCGCCCCGCCACTCGAAGCCCGTGATGATCATCCCGCCGATCGCCTTGCCGCCGGAGGAGGCGATCAGTTCCTCGTTGCCGATGCCGTTCTGCAGGCTCACCGTCTCGGTGTCGCGCAGGACTTCCGAGTGGCGGGCGCAGATCGCCCGAGTGTCTACGGCCTTGGACGTCAGGATCGCGTAATCGTAGCGCTCGCCCGCGGGGACGGAATCGCCTATCGGGAAGCGGTATTCGCCCTCGCCCCACCTGCCCGTGAGGCGAAAGGCCTCCTTCTCGACTGCTTTCGCGACGCGAGGACGGGCGACGGCCCGCACTTCGCATACTTTCGACAGTTTCGCCGCCACGGAGAGTCCGACGGCGCCCGCGCCGAGTATCAGCACCTTCATGGGCCGAGAGCATAGCCTATTCGAGTCTCTTTAGGAACTGCTATCATGCGGCGATGGCCGATCGATGGTTCGCGACGCACGCCGCGGGATTCGGGCCCCTCGTCTTCCGCCTCGCCTCGCGCGACTTTCCCGGCTGCGATGCGCGAGCCGACGGCGACAATGCCGTACGCCTTTCCTGGGCGACCGCGCCTCGGGGGCTTCTCGCCTATTGTCGCGGACTCTTTCGCGTCATCGCCGAGGCCTCCGGCGGCCTGGAGCGGGCTTCGCGTTCCATCGCGCGCGACGGCTTGCCGACGCCTCGGGCCATTGGCGAAGGAGCGTCGGGCCCCGGCGACCTTCGTCCTGCGTTCCTTCGGGCCCGACGATCCCGCCTCGCTGCCGCGCGAGCTGCGCCTTTCGCTCGAGCAGCTGATCGCCCGATGCACGGGCGCGCGCCCCGATTCCGAGAGGCCGGGTCGCGAGTACCGCCTCCAGGAGCGGGCCGACGGCGACACGCTCTTCCTCGAGCGCGTCGCCGCCGAAGAGGAAGCCGCGCCGCGGCGCGGCGAGCTGCCGAGAAGCACCTGCCGCCTCCTGGCCGAGCTGACCGAGCCTCGCTCCGACGACGTCTTCCTCGACCCCTTCTGCGGCTATGGGGGAATCGCCCTCGAGCGCGCCCTCGCGGGGCCCTACCGCTTCGTCTTCGCGTCTGACCTCGACCCCGAGAAGATCGCGGCCGTCAAAGCCGCTCTCTCGTCGCGGCTCCTCGAGCGCAGGCGAAAGACGATCTTTCCCAAGACCCGCGACGCCCTGGACCCGAGCGCCTTCGAGTCGGGCTTCGTCACGGCGATGGCGACCGACCCTCCCTGGGGGCTCTACGGAGACGGGCCGGGAGCGGAGGAGGCGGCGGAGCTGCGGCGCGCCTTTCTCGTCGAGGCCGCCCGCCTTCTCGCGCCGGAAGGCAGGCTGGTCCTCCTGACCGCGCGAGGGAACGAGACGGATCCCGGGCCCTGGTTCGCCGAGCGGGAATGTCTCGAGGTGCTCGTGTCGGGGAAGAAGGCGAAGGCAATCAGGCTGGACCGCCTGCGATGAGGAGCCGGGAGCCTAGCCGACGATCTCGCGAATCACCCTGAGCCAGTTGCCGCCCATGATCTTCCGTACCACATCGGGAGAGTGGCCGCGCTCGAGGAGGCCGGCGGTCAGCTCGGGCATGCGCGAGCAATCGGGCAGGACTATTCCGAAGCTTTCCGGGGTTCCGTCGAAGTCGCTGCCTATGCCGACGTGCTGGGCGCCCGCGACCGCTATCAGGCGGTCGACGTGGTCCAGGAAGCGGCCGAGCCCTACCTTCGCCGGGACCGCGTCCACGAAGAGGCCGGCGAAGGTGGCGGCGACGAGGCCGCCCGTTGCCGCGATGCGCTCCGCCTGGGCGTCGGCGAGGTTGCGCCTGTGCGGGAAGAGGGCGCGCGAGTTGGAGTGCGAGGCGACGACCGGCCTGCGAGCCACGGCCAAGAGATCGTCCAGGGCTTCGTCCGATAGATGGGAGGCGTCGACGATCATGCCGAGCCTCTCCATCTCCGCGACGACGCGCTTGCCGAAATCGGTCAGGCCCCCGGTCCCGTCGACGATTGGATCGCCTGAGCCGGAACCGCGCCCGAGGGCGTTGCGGCGATTCCACGTGAGTCCCATGAGGCGGACGCCCCTCGCGTAATAGGCGCGGAGGGCGTCCAGGTCCTCGCCGATCGCCTCTCCCCCCTCGATGGTCAAGACGGCCGAGACTGCGCCTTCCCCCTTCGCCCGCAGGATATCATCCGCCTTCAGCGCAAGGCGGAATTCCCTTGTCCTCGCGAAGACCGACTCGAGGGCCTCGAGGAGCCTGTCGGTGCGGCCCTTCGCGTCGGCGAGATAGCCGTCGTTGACGAACATCGCCATGAACTGGCAGGTCACGCCTCCCTCGCGCAGGCGAGGCAGGTCGACCTGGCCGCCTCGGGTCGGCGCCCCGTCGGCGCGCGACAGGAAGTCTCGGGGCTTCGCGCCCGGATCCGAGGTCCCGTCCGCGACGAGGTCGCAGACGCTGTCGCAGTGACCGTCTATGACGACGAGGCTTCGATGTAGCTCGAGGGCGTCCATCTCGATACCGGCCTTCCGCTAGGGACGCGCCGGCTTGCGCTCGATGCGGCAGCCGAAGGGGGGCAGGCCGGCGGCCTCTTTCTCGTTGAAGTTCATGAGGAAGACGTAGTCGGTCTCACCGTCGGTACGGATCTGGGCGTTGACGCCGGGCGGCAGCCGCTCGGGCCAGGCGGAGGCCAGGCTGAGCTCCTTCGCCAGTGCGCCAATGAGGTCGTCGGTAAAGCGCTGGTCGACCTTCGCGGCGAGATAGTAGACGCGGCCCTTGCCGTAATCGTGCCTGGTCAGGACGGGCCTGCCCGCGTACCAGTCGTCGCCGTAGACGGCGAGCACCTCGGAGCCCTCGGGATGGACGAGCTCGCAGAAGCCGTCGATCCGGTACTCTCCCGACAGGCCGAGGTCCTGGCCGGCCGCGGGCAGGGCGCGGTTCGACTGCCCTTCCCAGAGGGGATCGAGCTCCTCCGTCCAGACGCCAGCGAGTTTTCGCAAGGGGCCGGGGAAGCCTCCCTCGAAGCAGAGGTCCGACTGGTCGACCATGCCCGAGAAGAAGGTAAGGACGAGGGTGCCGCCTGCGGCCACGAAGCGCTCGAGCCTTTCGGCGGTTCCCGGCTTGATCATATAGAGCCAGGGAGCGGCGACGAGCTCGTATCGGCCGAGCTCCTCTTCCTGGTCGGGCACGTCGCAGGGGATGGAGAGCCTCCACAGCGCCCGGTGGAACTCCACGCAGGCGCGCTCGTAGTCCCGCTCGGCCTTGCCGAAACCCATGAATTCGTCTATCGCCCAGCGGTTTTCCCAGTCGTAGAGGACGGCCGCCCGAGCCCTTAAGCTCGTTCCCGCCACGTCCGCGAGACCCTTCAGCTCGCGTCCCAGCTCGGCCACTTCGCGGAAGACGCGCGTATTCTCGTGCCCGACGTGGTCGACGACGGCGCCGTGAAACTTCTCGACGCCGCCGCGTCCCTTGCGCCACTGGAAGTACATCACCGAGTCGGAGCCGTGGGCGACGGCCTGCAGAGAGGAGAGCCGGTGCATGCCGGGCTTCTTGAGCCGGTTGATGGGCTGCCAGTTCACCTGGCTCGGCGTGCTCTCCATGAGGAGCCAGGGCTTTCCGCCCTTGAGGCTCCGGAAGAGGTCGTGGATGAAGGCGACGCGAGACGAGGTATCGGCGTCGCTCGTGTCGGGTCGGTGCCAGCGGGGATAGGAATCCCAGGCGATGACGTCTACGTGCGGCGCCCAGTTCCAGTAATTGAGCCCGGTATAGACTTCCATCATGTTGACGGCGACGGGAACCTCGGGGCTGATCGATCGTAAGGGGGCCGATTCGGCGAGGAAGAAGTCGAGGGACTGGGCATCGACGAAGCGCCTCCAGTCGAGGGCCAGGCCGTGCAGCGAGCCTTCTCCCCTGGGCGAGGGTGATTCCACCTGCTCCCAGGCCGTATAGCGATGGCTCCAGAAATCCGTCCACCAGGCCTTGTTGAGGGCATCGAGATCGCCGTATCGCCTTTTGAGCCAGGATCGGAAGGCCTCCTGGCAGAGGGGGCAGTGGCATTCCCCGCCGTACTCGTTCGACACGTGCCACAGCAGGAGGGCCGGATGGCTCTTGTATCGCTCGGCCAGGCGCGTATTCATCTCCGCGATCTTGCGGCGATATGCGGGGGAGGTGTAGCAGTGGTTGTGGCGATTGCCGTGGAGATCCCGGACGCGATCGGGGGAGCAGCGGAGGATCTCGGGATATTTGGCCGACATCCACGCGGGCTTGGAGCCCGAGGGCGTGGCCAGGACGGCCTTCATGCCCGCCCTGCCCAGCCTGTCCATGAGGGCGTCGAGCCAGCCGAAGTCGTAGCGGCCGTCCTCAGGCTCAAGCCGGGTCCAGGAGAAGATGCCGATGGAAACGACGTTTACTTCGGCGAGGGGAAAGAGGCGGAAATCCTCGTCGAGGATCTCGGGGCGATCGAGCCATTGATCGGGATTGTAATCGCCGCCATGCCAGATGACCGGGAGTTTCGGATTGACGTAGGGGAAGGGTTTGCTCATGCTCCCCATTCAATTCCATCCGTCGGAATTTGTCCACCGGCTCGAAGTGGTGTATGATCCCGAGCGACGGAGGCTTCGATGAAGGTTTGCGTCTTCGGCGTCGGCGCCATCGGAGGGCTCGTGGGCTATCGCCTGGCGAGGGCCGGTTGCGAGCTTTCGGGCGTCGCGAGGGGAGCCACGCTGGCGGCCATCCGCGCGAAGGGCCTGCGCCTCGTGGAGGGCGAGGGCATAGGCTCGGTGCCGATGCGCGCGAGCGACGATCCGGCCGAGCTGGGGATCCAGGACCTCGTCGTCCTGGCGGTCAAGGCTCCCGCCCTGCCCGAAGCCTCGGCTCGGCTCGCGCCCCTCCTCGGTCCCGGCACCGTGGTCCTGACGGCCATGAACGGCGTGCCCTGGTGGTTCTTCCAGGGCCTCTCGGGCGAACTCGAGGGAAGCAGCCTCCGCTCGGTCGATCCTTCGCGGTCGATCGCCGTCGCCATCCCCGCCTCGTCCGTCATCGGCTGCGTCGTCCATCTCGGGGCCTCCTGCCCGGAGCCCGGCCTCGTCAGGAGCCTTCCCCTCAGGCGGCTCATCGTGGGCGAGCCTTCGGGCGAACAGAGCCCGCGCGTCGCCTCCCTCGCGGAGCTCCTGACCGCGGCCGGCTTCGAGGTGGAGCTCTCCGATAGGATCCAGCGCGACATCTGGTACAAGCTCTGGGGCAACATGACGATGAACCCGGTGTCCGCGATAACCGGCGCGACCATCGACCGCATCATCGACGACCCCCTCGTCGCCCGCTTCTGCGTGGACATCATGGCCGAGGCCAAGCGCATCGGCTCGAGGATCGGCTGCCCGATCGCCGAGACCGAGGAGGATCGCATGGCGATCTCCCGCGGCCTCGGAGCCTTCAAGACCTCGATGCTCCAGGACGTGGAGGCGGGCAGGGCGATCGAGCTCGACGCCATCGTCTCCTCGGTGCGGGAGATCGGCGCCCTCGTCGGAGAGCCCACGCCGAACATAGATATCCTCTTGGGCCTCGCGCGGCTTCATGCGCGCACGAGGGGCCTATATCCTCAAGTGAAGGAGTAATCCATGGCAATAGCCGCGAAATACTAAAGCAATACTAACCGTACTAAGTACAATAAAGATTACAAGCACATTTTCATGGACGGCGCTGCGGCAAAAACCTTCACTATTGCAGCGAATGCGTCTGTGGCGTACCCAATAGGCACCGCCATCACTTTCGTCAATTCAGCTTCGGGCATTGCGACGATAGCGATTAATTCAGACGCCTTGTACTGGGGAAGAATCAGGGGCTACTGGCCAAGAGCATTGGGTCTAGTAGGGGTTGCCACGGCACTGGAAATTACCATTCAACCGCTTGGGGTGACCTCTGGGGCGGGGTTCACCTAATGGGGATCCAGCAAATGTTACTGAGCGGGGCGGGGATACCACCCACCCTCGTCACCCATACTACGGCGGGCACGTTTACCGAGACCATTCCGGCCTCGGCGCAGAACGCGTAGCTGAGGCTGGGAACTTCCAATGCGGGTGGGAGTGGTGCCGGAACGGGCTGCTCGGGCAGCGGTGGCGGCGGGATGGGGGTGAGGTGGTTACTGCCAGTCTTCGCCG
>CAVZVX010000064.1:0-7895 GCA_963778775.1 uncultured Spirochaetota bacterium
ACCCAACTTCCCCGCCTCCGGCCCCTCGAGGAGGACCACCCTGAGGCATCCGAGACTCTATTGCCGTTACTCGGGAGTCGCGGCTGGTCTCTTGCCCCCCGCGGAATGCCTCAAGGGAGGCGCACCGTCGGGCCGCTTCCCTCCGGCCTGGCGCGACCGCACGCTACCGAAATAGGCCGCTATGGTCGGCGAGTACTGATCACGGGCGCACGAAAAAAAAAGGGGGGGGGGGGGGGGGGGACGGGGTCTCGGATAGCATCGTCGAGCTCAACATCCCGACGGGATCCCCCTCTACTACGAACTCGACGACGAGCTGAACTGATTCGCCACTACTATCTCGGCGACCAGGCGAAGCCGAGGAAGCGGCCCGAGCGGTCGCGAGCCAGGCCAGGGCGCGGTAGTATCTTTACCGCCGCGCGAATGAAGGGAACGAAGGCGATTCTCGGGGGAAAACGCGGCTTCGGCGTCGCCGCGATGGCCGGCTGTGCCCTCCTGTGGAGCCTGGCCGGGCTGTTCATCAAGCTCCTCGACTGGAACCCCTTCGCGATCGCCTGCGGCCGCAGCGCCGTCGCCGCCCTGTTCATCCTCGCCTGGATCCGGAGGCCGCGCTTCACGTTCTCCGCTCCCCAGGTTTGCGCCGCTCTCGCCAACGCGGCGACGATGCTGCTCTTCGTCTACGCGAACAAGGCGACGACGTCGGCCAATGCGATTCTCCTCCAGTACAGCGAGCCGGTTTACGTGGCGATCATCGGCTCTTTCGCCCTCAAGGAGCGGCCCAAGGCGGAGCAGTGGATCGCCCTCGCCTTCGTCGCCTTCGGGATGAGCCTCTTCTTCGCGGGGGCCCCCCTCGGAGGCGGGTCCGGCGGGGACGGCCTCTTGGGCGACGCGGCGGCCGCGACGGCGGGCCTCACCTTCGCCCTCTATACGATCTTCATGCGAATGCAGAGGAACGGCTCGCCCCTCGAGTCGGCCCTCCTCTCGCACGTCCTCGCCGCGGCCATTTCCCTCGCGATCTGCCTCTTCCTGCCGGCGCCGAGGATCGACGCGCGATCGATCGCCGCGATCGCGGCGCTGGGCGCATTGCAGATCGGCCTCGCTTCCGTCCTCTTCTCCGTCGGCATCAAGCGCGTCACGGCCATGGACGCGAGCCTCATCGGCGTCCTCGAGCCGGTATTCAACCCGCTCTGGGTCTTCCTGGCGACGAAGGAAACCCCCGGAGCCAGCGCCTTCGCGGGCGGGGGATGCATCATAGCGGCGGTGCTGGGCTCGACGATCCTGTCGCTGCGTCGGGAAGCGAGGGAGGCGATACGCATACGCGCGAAAGCCGAGTCTAGGAGCGGTATTTGATCCTGACGGTCGACGATCGGAGGTATCCGGTGAGCACCACGAGGTTGTCCCTGCCGCCGTCGCCCTTGGGCTTATTCCGCACCACGCTGCTCACGCGCTCCGAGAACCTGTCCTCCACCTCGAAGCCCTCGGGCACCGTGAGCCGAAGGTTGCTCGAGGTCGCGTCGACGTCCAAAAAGAGGTGGAAGCCGCGGGCGCCCTCGTACTCCGTCAGGTCGAGCCTGGCATTGGACGATTTGAGCGCGAGCCGGTAGTCGCGAGCCTTTACCCAATCGCCTTCCTTGCGCAGGTTGCCGCTGACGCAGCTCAGCTCCACCGCGTCGGCGTAGGGCTCGAGGGACGGCTGCGCAGCAGCGGGGACCGGCAGCCGGAGGCCAGCTGCCCCGCCTCGGCCTCGAGGGCGCTTCGATCGGCGCAGGTATTGAGGCGCGTCACCGCCTTCTCGAAGGCGGCCATCTCCATCGCGCCGCGAGAATAAGCCTCGGTAACGGTCTGTATGAGCGCGTCCCTCTCGTCCCCGTGTTCCGAATCCCCCATGCCGCCTCTCCCCTCCGCTATTCTCCGCCCACGTCGATCTCGATCGCCCCGCCCGCCTCGAGCTCGAAACCGCGTTCGAGCTCGTTCCTCCTCGCGGCGCGGGCCATCCGCACGTGGACCCTATAGCGGCCCTTCCCGCCTTCGATCTTGACGGAAAGGCGCTTTCCGCGCAACTGGGCGCGACAGGTCAGGACGGCCCGGCCCTCGAGGTCGGTCACCGAGGCGGCGGCCTCCGAGCCCTCGACGGGCTCGAAGACGTGGAAGGACGCGCCCTCGGCGTAGTCGTAGTCGGGCAGGTCGTCGACTGCCCCGAGGGGGATGATGGAGTTCGGCCGGGCGAGGAGAGGCAGGCTCAGGTAGCCGTGCCTCTCGCGAAGCCAGCGGCCGCCTTCGACCGAGGCCGCCGCTTCCGACGGAGTCGCCGGTTCGGGGGAAGCGGCCGCCGCCGGGAGCAGCCTCGTCCAGAGCCCGTCCGGCAGGTAATAGGACACTTCGCCTCCGTCGTCGAAGACGGGCGCGACGAGGAGATCGGGCCCGAGCATGTACTGCCGGTCGAGGTAGGCACAGGCCTCGTCGCCCGGGAATTCGAGCATCATCGGGCGCATGACCGGGGTCCCCGCGCACGAGGCCTCGACCGCCGCGGCGAAGATATAGGGCATGAGCCGGCACTTGAGCTTCGTAAAGAAGCGGAGGACCTCCACGGACTCCTCGTCGTAGAGCCAGGGGACCTTGTAGGCCTTGCTGCCGTGGAGCCTCGAGTGCGAGGACAGAAGGCCGAAGGCGACCCACCTCTTGTATACCGCGGGGGAGGCTTTGTCCTCGAAGCCGCCGATGTCGTGGCTTCAGAAGCCAAAGCCGGAGAGACAGAGGGAGAGGCTTCGGCTTCTGGAGCCACGACATCGGCGGCTTCGAGGACAAAGCCTCCCCCGCGGTATACAAGAGGTGGGTCGCCTTCGGCCTCCTGTCCTCGCACTCGAGGCTCCACGGCAGCAAGGCCTACAAGGTCCCCTGGCTCTACGACGAGGAGTCCGTGGAGGTCCTCCGCTTCTTCACGAAGCTCAAGTGCCGGCTCATGCCCTACATCTTCGCCGCGGCGGTCGAGGCCTCGAGCGCGGGGACCCCGGTCATGCGCCCGATGATGCTCGAATTCCCAGGCGACGAGGCCTGCGCCTACCTCGACCGGCAGTACATGCTCGGGCCCGATCTCCTCGTCGCGCCCGTCTTCGACGACGAAGGCGAAGTGTCCTATTACCTGCCGGACGGGCTCTGGACGAGGCTGCTCCCGGCGGCGGCCGCTTCCCCCAAACCGGCGACTCCGTCGGAAGCGGCGGCCTCGGTCGAAGGCGGCCGCTGGCTTCGCGAGAGGCACGGCTACCTGAGCCTGCCTCTCCTCGCCCGGCCGAACTCCATCATCCCCCTCGGGGCAGTCGACGACCTGCCCGACTACGACTACGCCGAGGGCGCGTCCTTCCACGTCTTCGAGCCCGTCGAGGGCTCGGAGGCCGCCGCCTCGGTGACCGACCTCGAGGGCCGGGCCGTCCTGACCTGTCGCGCCCAGTTGCGCGGAAAGCGCCTTTCCGTCAAGATCGAAGGCGGGAAGGGCCGCTATAGGGTCCACGTGCGGATGGCCCGCGCCGCGAGGAGGAACGAGCTCGAACGCGGTTTCGAGCTCGAGGCGGGCGGGGCGATCGAGATCGACGTGGGCGGAGAATAGCGGAGGGGAGAGGCGGCATGGGGGATTCGGAGCTCGAGGACGAGAGGGACGCGCTCATACAGACCGTTACCGAGGCCTATTCTCGCGGCGCGATGGAGATGGCCGCCTTCGAGAAGGCGGTGACGCGCCTCAATACCTGCGCCGATCGAAGCGCCCTCGAGGCCGAGGCGGGGCAGCTGGGCCTCCGGCTGCCGGTCCCCGCTGCTGCGCAGCCGTCCCTCGAGCCCTACGCCGACGCGGTGGAGCTGAGCTGCGTCAGCGGCAACCTGCGCAAGGAAGGCGATTGGGTAAAGGCTCGCGACTACCGGCTCGCGCTCAAATCGTCCAATGCCAGGCTCGACCTGACGGAGTACGAGGGCGCCCGCGGCTTCCACCTCTTTTTGGACGTCGACGCGACCTCGAGCAACCTTCGGCTCACGGTGCCCGAGGGCTTCGAGGTGGAGGACAGGTTCTCGGAGCGCGTGAGCAGCGTGGTGCGGAATAAGCCCAAGGGCGACGGCGGCAGGGACAACCTCGTGGTGCTCACCGGATACCTCCGATCGTCGACCGTCAGGATCAAATACCGCTCCTAGACTCGGCTTTCGCGCGTATGCGTATCGCCTCCCTCGCTTCCCGACGCAGCGACAGGATCGTCGAGCCCAGCACCGCCGCTATGATGCATCCCCCGCCCGCGAAGGCGCTGGCTCCGGGGGTTTCCTTCGTCGCCAGGAAGACCCAGAGCGGGTTGAATACCGGCTCGAGGACGCCGATGAGGCTCGCGTCCATGGCCGTGACGCGCTTGATGCCGACGGAGAAGAGGACGGAAGCGAGGCCGATCTGCAATACGCCGAGCGCCGCGATCGCCGCGATCGATCGCGCGTCGATCCTCGGCGCCGGCAGGAAGAGGCAGATCGCGAGGGAGATGGCCGCGGCGAGGACGTGCGAGAGGAGGGCCGACTCGAGGGGCGAGCCGTTCCTCTGCATTCGCATGAAGATCGTATAGAGGGCGAAGGTGAGGCCCGCCGTCGCGGCCGCCGCGTCGCCCAAGAGGCCGTCCCCGCCGGACCCGCCTCCGAGGGGGGCCCCCGCGAAGAAGAGGCCCATCCCGAAGGCGACGAAGGCGAGGGCGATCCACTGCTCCGCCTTCGGCCGCTCCTTGAGGGCGAAAGAGCCGATGATCGCCACGTAAACCGGCTCGCTGTACTGGAGGAGAATCGCATTGGCCGACGTCGTCGCCTTGTTCGCGTAGACGAAGAGCAGCATCGTCGCCGCGTTGGCGAGAGCGGCGCAAACCTGGGGAGCGGAGAACGTGAAGCGCGGCCTCCGGATCCAGGCGAGGATGAACAGGGCGGCGACGGCGCTGCGGCCGCAGGCGATCGCGAAGGGGTTCCAGTCGAGGAGCTTGATGAACAGCCCGGCCAGGCTCCACAGGAGGGCACAGCCGGCCATCGCGGCGACGCCGAAGCCGCGTTTTCCCCCGAGAATCGCCTTCGTTCCCTTCATTCGCGCGGCGGTAAAGATACTACCGCGCCCTGGCCTGGCTCGCGACCGCTCGGGCCGCTTCCTCGGCCTTCGCCTGGTCGCCGAGATAGTAGTGGCGAATCGGCTTCAGCTCGTCGTCGAGTTCGTAGACGAGGGGGATCCCCGTCGGGATGTTGAGCTCGACGATGTCGGCATCCGAGACCCCGTCCAGGTATTTGACGAGGGCGCGGAGGCTGTTGCCGTGCGCCGTGATCAGTACTCGCCGACCATCGCGTATCTCGGGAGCGATGCGGTCGCGCCAGGCCGGCAGGAAGCGGCCGACGGTGTCCTTGAGGCATTCCGCGGCGGGCAAGAGGCCGGCCGCGACTCCCGAGTAACGGCGATCGAGTCTCGGATGCCTGGGGTCGTCGTCCTCGAGGGCGGGAGGCCTTACGTCGTAGCTGCGGCGCCACGTCTTGACCTGGGCCTCGCCGTACTTCTCGGCCGTCTCTGCCTTGTTGAGGCCCTGTAGGGCGCCGTAATGGCGCTCGTTGAGGCGCCAGTCGCGCTGTACCGGGATCCACATGAGATCCATACGGTCGAGGACGAGCCAGAGAGTCCGTATCGCGCGCTTCAGGACCGAAGTGAAGGCGATATCGAAGACGAAGCCCTCTTCACCCAGCAGCTTCCCCGCCGCTTCCGCTTCCTGTCTTCCTTGCTCGGACAGGTCCACGTCGGTCCAGCCGGTAAAGAGGTTCTCCTTGTTCCACACGCTCTCGCCGTGCCGCAAGAGGACTACCTGCTTCATGTCTCGCCTCCAAGCGTCGACCCGCCCCGGCTCATCGCCGCTTTTCGCTCCGGAGCCTCGGGCGGGTGTCGCGTTTAGCTATTTTAATACTTTGAAGGGCGGACTGACCATCTTTCCGTCGAGCATGACGGGGACGTCGGGGCCGGGGAACTCGTAGGTCCCTACCTTGCCGCATCGATATGGAGCATGGCGTAGAGGGTCGGAGTCCCGGAGTGGGAG
This sequence comes from uncultured Spirochaetota bacterium, assembly GCA_963778775.1. Taxonomy (GTDB): domain Bacteria; phylum Spirochaetota; class Spirochaetia; order Treponematales; family Rectinemataceae; genus UBA1306. The sequence goes on from CAVZVX010000064.1 coordinate 6,066, forward strand.
TCGATCTTGACGACGACGTTGTCGTTGGTCCCGTTCTTCACGGCCGCGTAGCCGATGACGGGACCGGGGGCGCCGCCGACATCTTTGTGGACGACGAGCCAGCCGGGGCCTGCGCTTACGACTTTCGCGATGGTGACGGTGTCGTTCACTATCGCCTGATCCGATACGCTTACCGAAGGCGTCGGCTTCGCACAGCCGACGAGGGCGATCGCAGCCGCGATCCCCAGGGCGAAAAGGCTCGATATGGGCTTGGACATCTTTGAACCACTCCTCTACGAGGGAACCTATATATTCCGAAGTATAGATAATCCGGAATATACTAAATGGGGAAGCGTCGAGTGAATACTTTCTTCGACGGCGAGTCGCGCCGCTAAAGCGTCGACGCGCGCGGACCGTTGCGGCGCCCGCGGGATTTCCTGAACCTCAATAGCCAGGCCATCGCGGCCGCCTCCAGGACGACCCTGGCCGATATCTTGGAGACGCCGCTCGCGCGGCCGCGAAAGGCGATCGGAGACTCGACGATGCTGCGGCCGCTCTCCCAGACCGCGAAGGTAGCCTCGATCTGAAAGGCGTAGCCGCGGGATCGGAGCGAGGCGAGGTCTATCGACTCGAGGGCCGCCCGCCGCCAGCACTTGAAGCCGCTCGTCAGGTCCCCTATCCGAAGTCCGGTGACGGTTCGGGCGTAGAGATTGGCCGCGCGGCTCAAGGCCCGCCTCCAAGGCCTCCAGCGGCTGACGCGAGCGCCGCGGGCGTAGCGGCTGCCGATGACGAGGTCATGCTCTTCGGCGGCGGCGAGGAGGGAGCCGATCGAAGAGGGATCGTGGGAAAGGTCGGCGTCCATCTGGATCGCCGTCTCGTACTCCCCGGCGAGGAAGCGCGCGAAGCCGGCCGCGTAGGCCGTCCCTAGACCGAGCTTGCGCTTTCGGGCTATGAGGGAGACGCGGCCCTCGGTTTCGGCGAGGGAACGCAGGTACTCGCCCGTGCCGTCCGGGGAGGCGTCGTCGACCACGAGGACGTCGAGGCCCGGATATTTCGCGAGGATGGCCGGCACGAGCTCGCGGACGTTCGCCAACTCGTTGTAGGTCGGGATGACGACGAGGCTACGCCCGGTCATTTGAGGAGCCGGAGGACGGAGTCGGTCGGCCCGCGGAATAGTCTCATGCGCAGGGAGCCGGCGGCGGCCCCGCGCTTCCGGAGCTCGAACTCGATCTTGCCCTTGACGAGGCCGAACTTCATCTTGGCCTCGGAGAAGTCCGCGTCGAAGATGCGGCAATGATCGAACACGAGGCCGTGGGGTTGTCTCCATTCGCGGACGGAGCGGTCCCGAACCCTCTCGTGGAGGGCCGTCCCGGGGATCGGGTAGGGCAGCGAGAACGAAAGATAGTCGAGGGGCAGGGAGGTCGCGAAGCGCATGGTCTCGAGGACCGAGTCGTCGTCGTCGCCAGGATAGAAGAGGATGAAGAAGGCGCCGGTCTTGATGCCCGCCGCCCGAGCCGCCTCGACGGCCTCCCTCGCGCGCTCCGGCGTGATCCCCTTCCTCATGAGCTTCAGGACCCGCCCGCTTCCGGATTCGATCCCGAAGAATATCCGGGCGCAGCCTGCGCCTCGCATGGCCTCGGCGACCGTTCGGTCGATCGAGTCGACCCTGCCCAGGCATTCCCACGAGAAGCGCAGGTCGCGGCGGCGAAGCTCGGCGCAGACGGCAAGGATGCGCTCCCTCTTGAGGGTGAAGACGTCGTCCCCGAAATGTATGCGGTCGTAGCCGTAGGAGAGGGCCTCTTCCACCTCGTCCGCGACGTTTCGCGGCGAGCGCTCGCGGTAGCCCGCGCC
>CAVZVX010000065.1:0-19692 GCA_963778775.1 uncultured Spirochaetota bacterium
GCCTGGTGGGAGGGGTTAGGGAGGGGGATATGAGACACATAAAATAACTGCGATTATTACCCAAGAGATCATATTGCCCGAATTGGAAAAAGAGATCAATGAAGGGAAGAATTTTGTCGGTGGGTCTCGCCTTGGTCATCTGGAGGAAGGCGTCGGCGTGGGCGTCGGTGATCTTGGCGGCGTTGGAGGCTATCGGGAAGAAGCCGGTCGGGATCGTGTTGGAGACGACGGAGGCGGCCTGGTCCGAGTAGAGCCACTGGAGGAAGGTCTTGCATTCGGCGGGATACTTGGTCGCCGGGTTCATCGCGATGCCCGAGTCCGGATGGAAGGTGACGTAGCCCTTATGGCCCTTGGGAGGGGGGGCGGGAAGACCGACCAGTCGAACTTCATGTCGGTGAAGGATGCCATCGTCCACGAGCCGTCGAAGAGCATCGCCGCCTTCTGGTTCACGAAGAGGGCGTTGGAGTCGTTGTAGGTCAGGGCCTCGAAGCCCTTGGGGCAGAAGGCCGCGAGCTCCTTCATCGCCTGGAAGGCCGAGACCATCTTGGCGTCGTTGAACTTGGCCTTGCCGGATTCGTAGGCGAGCCGCCCCTCGGCGCCGCCGATGTAGTTCGGCAGGATGTTCATCATCACGACTTCGTTGATGTCCCACTGGTCGGCGAGGCCGTTGGCGACCGGGGTGATGCCCGCGGCCTGGATGGTCTTGCAGGCGGCGAGGAAGTCTTCCCAGGTCTTGGGCACGGAAAGCCCGAGCTTCTTGAAGATGTCGACGTTGTAGTAGACCCCGTGCGAGACCGCGCAGAAGGGCACCGCGAAGGACTTGCCGTTCTGGTCGGCCCAGGGCGCGCGGGCGAGATCGGAGTAGACCGCCTTGAGGCCCGGCAGGCCGGTCACGTCGGCGAAGAAGCCGTCCTTGAACAGCTGCTCGCCCGTATCGTAGCTGCGGGCGTACATGAGATCGGGACCGATGCCGCTCTGGAGCTGGAGGCGGAGCGCCGCGTTGTAGTCGGGCGGGTTGGTGGGATCGAATTTGATGGAAATGTTCGGATGCGTCTGGGTGAACGCGTCGAGGAGCTTCGTCATCTGCGCGACGTCGTCCGCGCGCCAGGATCCCAGGGTCAGCTGTACCTTGGCCTGGGCCGAGGCCGCGAGGGCGAACGAAGCGCCGAGCACGATGGCGAGCGCCGCGAGCTTGATGGACTTGCCGATATTCATGACATATCCCTCCTTACTTAAGGTGCCTCGATTCTCCCCCCTATTCCCCGACGGCGCAACGTACGGAAGGCAGTACAAAAGTCACGATCTTGTACTGCCCGCGGCGTCCTTGGCCATGCGGACCGCCTGGGAGCGGTCCGAGACGCCCATCCGGTCGTAGATCGAGCTGATATGGTTTCGGACGGTCTGCTCGGCGATCGAGATCATGGAGGCGATCTCCTTGTTGGAGAAGCCCTCCACCATGTAGCCGAGGATTTCCCGCTCCCGCCGGGGCATCCCGTCGAGCCAATCGGGCTCGCCGCGGGGAAGCTCGGGCTTGAAATAGGCGCGCTTGATCAGGCTCTTCGCGACGCTCGGCGCGATCAGAAAGGCTCCGCCCGCCACGGCCCTGATGGCCGCGATGAGCTCCGCCGGGGGGATGTCCTTGAGCAGGTAGCCGACGGCCCCGTGCTCCAGGGCCTCCTTGACGTACTCGTCGTCCTCGAAGGTCGTCAGCATCATGATCCGCGTCTCGGGGAAGTCGGCGCGGATGCGCTTCGTGGCCTCGACTCCGTCCATCACCGGCATGCGCACGTCCATGACCACGAGGTCGGGACGGGTCTCGCCCACGAGGGCGATCGCCTCCTCGCCGTTGCGGGCCACCCCGGTCACCTCCATGTCGTCCGTCGAGCGCTCGATCACGGTCCTGAGGCTTTCGACGAAGAGGGCCTGGTCGTCGGCGAGGAGGACCCTGATCCTGGTCATGCCTCGGCCTCGCCCGAGCCGCTCAAGGGCAGGCTGGCGTCGACGGCGAATCCGTCCACGGCGTTCCCGACTGAAAGCTCCCCGCCGAGCGCCGGCCAGGCGCTCCCGCATCCCGCGGATCCCGATGCCCTCGACGAGCTCGGGCGCCCCGCGGCCGTCGTCCCTCACGAGGACGTGGATGGAGGACGCGTCCTCCCTGAAGGTAATGGCGATGTTCCGGGCATGGCCGTGCCTGAAGGAGTTGATCATGCTTTCCTGGATGAGCCGGTAGATCGAGAGCCAGGCCGCGTTGTCGAGGTCGCCGCGGGCGTTCGTGAAATCGACGGAGACGCGTATCCCCGTGACCGACTCGAAGTTCCGGGCCACCTTGAGCAGGACGCCGAAGCCGAGATCGAAGGGCTCCTCGATCCTGCGCAGCTCGTAGAGCGTCTTCCTCGTCTCCCTGATGCCCTCGGCGACTCCGTCCCTGGCCATGGAGAGGAGCTCCCGGAGCCGGCCGTCGCCGGGGCCGACGAGCATGAGCGAGGCCTCGAGCATCATCTGCTGGTTGGTGAGGGCGTAGCCCACGATGTCGTGGATCTCGCGGGTTATGCGATTGCGCTCCTTGCGGACCGAGGACTCCTCCGCCACCGCGAGGGCGCCCTGGAAGCTGGCGTTGACGTCCGCGATCCTGTCGATCGCCGAGTCGAGGCGCTCGGCCTCGAGCATGGACCTCCGCCTCCCCGAGGCCAGCTCCTTGAGGGAGGCGCCGAGGACGAAGGCGAAGCCCAGGATCACGGCGAGGCAGATCAGGGAGGCCGGCTCGCCGCCCGGCGTCGCCTTCCCCCAGACCACGGCCGGCCTCTGGAGGAGGAGGGCCCCGGCGAGGGCCGCCGCCGCGATGAGGAAATAGTCGGGACGGGGAAAGGACGCGACGATCGCCAGCATGAGCGGGACGCCGAGGACGGCCTGTATCCCCGAGGAAGCCGGGAGGGGGTAGCAGGCGAGGAGGAAGCAGAGGAGGGCGGCGACGACCGCGGCCTTCGCCCTCGTCGATCCCCGCCAGGCCGAGGCGAGGACGGCGAGCGCGAGCGAGACCGCGAGCAGGGCGAAGAATTGCGCGCCCCACTCGAAGGGCAGGCCGAGGTCGCGCCGCTGCAATACGTAGAGGAGGGCGGATGCGGCATGGCCCACGATTGCCAGCCCGACGAGGGCCAGTTCCGACGCGGCGCGCGCCACGATCGATATCAGGCCTTGTCCGGCTTGCTGCCTATCAACGTGATATTGAGGCCGGCCTGATAGCGCTCGTGGCTTTCCGGGTTCTCGACCTTGCCGTTGCAATAAAAGCCGACCGAGCCCGAGGAGAACTGCTTCTCCTGGGCGATCACCTTGCCCCAGATCTTTCCGTCGGGGCCGGCGATGGTGAGCTCGAGGAATTTAGGGGCCTTGGGGTCCGTCTTCTTGGGATCGGGCATGTGGTACTCCTGCCAATCGGGATGACTCAGTATAGCCCCGAAAGCGGCCGCAGTCATAGGGAGCCCCTACTTGCCCGCCTCGGCCGCGCCGTACTTGAGCCTCATGATCTCGTCGAGGGTCGAGAAGACGATGGGGCCGCGAGCGTTGCGGGCCGAGGCGAGAGCGTCGAGGAGGAGCGTCGAGGATTCGGGCGGTCGCGGGGAAACCGTGGAGGAGGACGACGCCGCCGGATTCCTCGCGGGCCTGCTTGACGGTCCGGGCGACGACCGCCGCCGGACTGAGGCGCTCGGGGTTTCCTTCTTTGTATCGCATGTTCCAGTCGAAGGAAGTGATGGTCCAGTTGGACATGTACTGTCGCCTGGCCAAGAGGACGCGATCCAGGGTATAGCCGGGTGTGCTGTGGGCGCCGTTGGGAGGCCTGAAATAGCGGATGGGGTAGTGGTAACCGAGGACTTCGTCGATGGCCGCCTGATTGCGGTCCAGCTCGGCCTCTATGGCCGCGCGATCGTCGCGGAACTCGCCCTCGTCGAGGCGCCTGTGCCAAAAGCTGTGGCTGCCGATCTCGTGGCCTTCCTTTACCACCCGGTCCAGGAGTTCCTTGGCGCGGGGCGTGGGCCTCCCGTCCTTGGTCAGGAAGTAGCTGCCAATAATGAAGAACACAGCCTTGACCCCGCGCTTTTTCAGGACGTCGAGGACGGCGGCCATATACTTGTTCGGACCGCAATCGTCGATCGTGACGGCCACTTCGTTCTGGAAATCGTAGCGCCGATAATCGAGCTCGTAGATGCCGGCGACGACCTCGGGCTTCGCTCCGGCTTTCCTTTCCCATTTTTGAAGTATCTCGAGGCGCCCGGGTTTGGGGGCGTAGTAAGGCACGGCCCCGCCCGCCGGCTCGCCCCCATCCTGCGCCGCCAGCGCGGCCGCGCCGAGAAGGACTATCAGCGTCGCGGCCAAGAGCCTTGTCATGCCGGTTTCCATCTGCATTCCCTTATCGGCGCTGGCGCGAGAATAATGACCTTGACCCGAAGCTTTCTCGTGCCGATAGGAAAAAAGGAAGGGGTTTCCTCCGGCAAAGCCGTCGGGTCACCCCATGGAGGGCTCGCGATGTCCGCTGAAGGCAAGAAACTGCTTTGGATCTCCATCTCCGTCTGCGCTTTCGTCCTGGTCCTGTTCGCAGTCGGAATCGCCATATTATCGCCCAAAAAGGGCGGGGCCCAGGCTCCCGCGGCCATCGGCAACAGCGCCCCACCCAAGGCGCAGGACCCGCAGGATTTCCTCTCCGCGCCTCCGCCCGTCCCAACCCTCGAGCAGCCGCGCAACCAGGACGGCAACATGGTCATCGTTTACGGGGATAAGCCCAATCTCCCCGCGGCGAGCTCTACGACGACACCGGCGACCGCGGCCGGCGCCCTTCCCGCGACCGGTACGGTTTCCGCTCCCGGCGCCGCGACCCTCCCCGTTCCCGCCGTCGCTCCTGCCGCCGCCTCCCAAAGCGCCGATCAGGCGCGCGCCGCGGCCGCTCCGGCGGTCGCCGTCGCCCCGGTCAAGGCGCCGCGGGTCTCCGTTCCCGCGGCGAGAAAAATCCTCGCGAGGCCGACGAGCGCGAAGGTCCAGGAGTTCTGGATCCAGGCGGCTAGCTTCACGAGCAGAGGAAGGGCGGACGACCTCAAGCAGGCCCTCGCGGACAAAGGCATCGCCGCCCTGATCATCGTCAAGGATATCTCGGGCAAGAGCTGGTATCGGGTGCGGGTCGGCCCCTATTCGGCCCAGGCCGAGGCGGGCGACTGGCTCAAAAGGCTGAAGGACCTGCCCGCCTGCTCGGAGGCCTACGTCTCCAAGCTGACCGCGACGAAGGTCAAGCCCTAGAAGCCCTTAAGCCCCGTTGCGCCGCCTCCCACCCGGGCTTAGAATGAAAGCGTGAAGGCGGGCGACTCATGACCATCAACAAGGACCTCATAGACGCGGGCCGCGGCGCGGTGCCCTGCGACCTCAACCTGGCCAACTGCTCCCTCGTGGACCTCCTGCGCGGGGAGATACGCAAGGGCGTGACCGTCTCCATCCGCAAGGGCATCGTCGCCGGCGTGGACGACGGCCTCCGCGCCGAGAGGGTGCTGGACCTCAAGGGGCGGTACCTCGCCCCCGGCCTCGTCGACTCGCACGTGCACATCGAGTCCTCGCTCCTCGCGCCTCCCGAGTACGCGCGGATAGTCGCCCCCCGCGGCACGACCGCGGTCATAGCCGACCCGCACGAGATAGCCAACGTCATGGGCTACGACGGGATGCGCTACATGCTCGCCGCGAGCGAGGGCCTGCCCGTCGACGTCTACCTCATGGTCCCCTCCTGCGTGCCCGCGACCGACTTCGACACCGCGGGGGCCGCCCTCTACGCCTCCGACATGCATCCCTTCCTCCGCGAGCCGAGGGTCCTCGGCCTGGGCGAGGTGATGAACTATCCCGGCGTCCTCTACAAGGACCAGAAGCTCCTCGACAAGATCGCCCTCTTCCGCGACGCGGCCAAGCCGGTAGACGGCCACGCGCCGGGGCTTTCGGGCGGCCAGCTCTCGGCCTATATCGCCGCGGGCATCGGCTCGGATCACGAATGCACGGGGCCGGAGGAGGCCCTCGAGAAGCTGTCCAAGGGGATGTACGTCATGCTGAGGGAAGGCTCGACGGCCCGGGACCTCAGGAACCTGATTCCCGCCGTAAGGCCGAGCACGGCCTCGCGCTTCCTCCTCTGCTCGGACGACAGGCACCCCAACGACCTCGTCGACGAGGGCCACATGGACCACGCCCTGCGCCTCCTTCTCGCGGGCGGCGTCGATCCCATCGATGCCTTCCGCATCGCCTGCCTCAATCCCTCGCTGTGGTTCGGACTCAAGGCCTCGGGGGCCGTCGCCCCGGGCTACAAGGCCGACTTCGTCGTCTTCGACTCGCTCGAGGACTTCCGCGCGCGGATGGTCTTCAAGGACGGCGTTCTCATCGCGGAGGACGGCAGGCTCCTGATCGAGCCGCCCGCGGCGAGGCCCCCCGCCCGCGATTCGGTCAACATCAAGTGGCTCACCGAGGAGGACTTCCGGATCCCCGCCGCCGGCTCCCGCATCCGGGTCATCGAGGCGAGGCCGGGCTCGATCATCACCGGCGAGAGGATCGTCGCGCCGAAGGTCGAGGACGGCCTCTGCGTGGCCGACGTCTCGCGCGACCTCCTCAAGATCTTCGTCATCGAGCGGCATTCGGGCTCGGGCAACATAGGCAAGGGTTTCATAACCGGCTTCGGCCTCTCTCGCGGCGCCATCGGCCTCACGATCTCCCACGACTCGCACAACATGATCATCGCGGGCGTCGACGACCGCTCCATCTTCAGGGCGGCCAAGCACCTCAACAAGATGAAGGGGGGCATGGTCTTCGCCGTCGGCGACGAGATCGTCCTCGACCTGAGCCTGCCCATAGCCGGCCTCATGAGCGACCAGGGCGCGGCGATCGTCGTCGAGCGCCTCCGCGCCTTCGAGGAAGTCTTCACGCGGGAGGGCCTGTCCAACCGCACGCCCCTCATGACCCTTTCCTTCATGGCCCTGCCCGTCATCCCCAAGCTCAAGATCACCGACAAGGGCTTGGTCGACGTCGAGCGCTTCACGCCTGTGGGCCTTTTCGCCGACTAATATCGGCGAGGCGAGGACTAAGGTCGGCGAAATGAGGACTGCTTGAGCTCCGTCGAATCGTACGAAAAGATCAGGAACGAGAATATCGGCTATTTGGACAGGGGTCGCATCGAGCGCTCCGAGGCTTTCCGACCCGGTTTCGACTCGAGCGCCCGCGGCTATGTCCTGCAGATAGCGGCGAGCGGTTCGCTCGACGGCTACGATGATTTGATTTCCGGTTTTCGCGAGGTCGAGCCGGACCAGTATTACTATCCCGAGTCCGACATCCACGTCACGGTCTTCGAGTTCGTCTCCGTCAGGTCGGATTTCCGAAACTACGAGAAGGACGTCGGCGCGTTCGAGGAGGTCTGTACCGAAGTCCTAGGGGACCTTTCGCCCTTCGAGATAGCTCTCGTCGGTACCGTCTTTACCAGGACCTCCGGCATCCTGGCCGGGTACGACGACGATACTCTGACGGAGATCAGGGACGGTATTCGGAACCGCTCGCGGGCCCGCGGAATCGCCCCGCTCGAGCGTTACCGATCGGAGTCGGCCCATATTTCCTTCATGGGATATCGAGCGGAATTCCGGGATCGTCAGGGATTCTTGAAGCTGGCGAAGGCTACGAGGGACCGCGATCTCGGAACGATGACAGTCCGGAGGCTCGAGCTGGTGGAGCATGATTGGCTCAATAGGATCGGAAAAAGGACACTACTACGGGAATATGAGCTGGGAGACTAGGCTGACGAGCGGGGAGTTTTTCAGTATTTTCGCCTTATTCTCGGTGATTTCAATCGGAGAATAGATATGGGAAAGACAGTCGCAGTCGTCGGAGCGAGCGGTTACCTGGGCCTGAAAATCGTCAGGGCCCTTCTCGCCCAAGGAGCGGGGGTAAGGGCCATAGTCCGGGCGACGACCGATAGGACCGAGCTCGAGGCCCTCGGTGTCGTCGATTTCGCGGTCGGAGACATGATGGATCGGGGATCCTTGAAACCCGCCCTCTCCCGGAGCCAGGGGGCCGATGCCTTGGTGGCCAGCGCGGCCGGCTACACGAGGCACACCAGGGGGGATTCCTCGAAAACCGACGTCGATGGGTATAAGAACCTCGTCGACGCCTGCAGAGAAGCGGGAATACCCCGCTTCGTCCTGATCTCCATCCTGGAAAGCGACAAGGCAGCAACGGTCCCGCATTTTTACCGGAAATACCTCGCGGAAGAGTACCTAAAAAAACAAAAACAGCCCTTTATCGCCCTCCGCGCGGGAGCCTTTCTCGACCAGGCGAGAGACATGGTACTGCCTCAGGTGAAGAATGGGATCTATCCCGAGTTTTTCCACGGGGTTTCCCTGGGGATGGTCTATACTCCCGACCTCGCTCGCTACGCAGCCATGGCGGCGACCAGCCTGCCGGATTCCGCCCTGGGGAGCGCCGTGGATATCGGCTGGGAATCCCCGGCCAGCGGCTCCAGCCTCGCCGAAGCCTTCTCACGGGTCCTAGCCAAGCCCGTCGAGGCGAAACCGGCCTTCCCTCCGATGTTCAGGAAGGTAGTGATGCCCATCATGGGCATATTCAACGAGGATCTCCGGGATATGTCCGCGATGATGAAGTGGGTCGGAACCGGAGTCTACGTTAGCCGCGATCCTCAGGCTCAAAAAAAGCTATTCGGGGATCTCCCTACTGTCGATGATGCGGTTCTAAGATACTGCCGGGATCGCGGCCTAGCCTGAGGCCGATAGCCCGCGCGTCATTTCCGAACCAGCAACTCGTCCGCGGGAATCCTCGGGGAGCGAAGGAAAATCCCCTTCTGTTTTCCCAGCGAGAGAAGCATCTGAACCGTCTCACCCGGGCGCGATACCCCGCGGTCGATCTCCCCGTGAAGCTCCTCCATCTCGGGATATTCCTGAAGGGCTTGGGAAAGGGGCAGCAGGCTTCCTCCTTCGGAGAGCACTTCCATCCAGAGTTCCTGCAGACGGACTCCCGTCTCGACCTGAAGCCCCGGACTGTTCCCTAGAGTCGCAACGACCAGAATCGCTTTCGAGGAATCAAGCGCGGCGGAGAAGAGCTTAATGGAAGTCGTCGCGTAGTCGCGCCGGGATTGGGGAAAGACGGCTTCCCAGGCGTCGACCAAAGGGACTACCCAGGCCGGGAAGTTCGGCAGGAGGGTGATGCCCCAGGGCCTCCTCCTTCTCTGGGAGGCCGTGAACCGCGTATTCACGTAGCTTTCATCCAGCGTCCGCGGGACACTCATCTCGAGGGCGAAGGCTGCGCGGGCGATTCTCTTGATCCTATCGAGACGGCCGGGGTCCAGGATCCATTCGAAGCGGACCCCCTTCCCCGAATAGCGGATCTCTTGGGAGTCGAAGAAACCTTGCGGGAAGACGAGCGGAGCCACTCGGTATTTGACCGTCGGCGCCGACAAGGCATCCGGGCTCTCCGGCGCCGATGCGCGCGGCGCGGGGGCTTTCGACAAGGCGGCCACCGGCTCTCGCGCCGGCTGATCGGGGGTCCAGACCCCATCGGGGAAGAGGGTCCAGGTAAGCTCCAGGCCCCGAGCGGCGGCGGCTTCCTTGGCCGCGGCCAGGAAGCACCCGACCGAGATCAGCAACTGGCGCGAGGGGGGATCCGTCCGGGGAAGGAGCCGATCGGAGTCGAGGCGGATCCACAGAGTCTCCGGGTTGCCCGGCGACGGCGTCAACCTCCAGCTCTGCATGTCATGGGCGTTTTGTGCCCAGCGGGCTTGCCCGACTATGTCGAGCCACGAGCCGGGCGCCGGCTCGGCGCGGAGGAGAATGTGGGAAGTACAAGAGGTCAACAGCGCGACTACCAGGTATCGGAAGATGATTTTCCTCAATGGTTCCCCCCGTGCCCGGTGAGCGTCGCCTACAGCACGCTCGTGATTCCAGCCACGCCCGCGACGCGCGGCTCATAGCGGTAGTAACGGTCTTCGAGGTACGTGCCCGCCGTCAGGGCGGCATAGAAGCCGAGTCTCGGAGATAAGCTGCCTGAAAAGACCCCTACTGCCTGGAGCGCGTGGGATCGATAACCCGATGAAGGCACGAAGAGGATCGAGTCGTTCAGGCCCGCCATGATCCCCGAGGCGATCTTCAACAGAGCATAGGCGTCGTTGTACAGCTCCGTGTCGCTCTTGGCCAGGACGCAATTGGCATAGGTCTCATAGAAGTAGCCATTGCCGCCGTCGACGTCGAAATAGTCTACGTGAAGCGTATTCGAGAAGGCGAAGCTTCCAAGAGCGAATTTGAAAGTCGGAGCGGCGGAAAGCAGAAAGCCGGTCGCGTTCTTGGATGGAAGCGAATCGAGCGCGGCCGAGTCGAAGGCCGCGCCGTAGCCCGAGAGATCGAGAAAGCCATAGCCGAGCCCATTATAATATCCCGCGAACTGGGCAGTCGAGGGCGAAATCGAAGATCGCGATCGGCTCGATATCGAGACAGACGCCGGCGAAATCGTAGGCGGGAGAGAGATTGTTCGCGATCCCCACGTCGATCTTCGTGGACTCCCAGAGTATCCCCTTTTTCGCGATGAGCGGCACGCGATAGAAAAGCCTGGTGACGGACTGGAGGCCGATCGGGTCATAAGCGGCCTGGACGCTTTGGTCCAGGTAGACGCCCCGCGCCGCGGGCTCGGCGGATAGGGCGGTCGCCGCGACTATCAGGACTGCGAGCGAGGCGATCGGCCTTTTCACTTTGCCGCACCTTCATCGTAGGAAATCTCGGCCGAGTCGAGCAGCTTCAGGGCCGTGGTAATGTCCTCGAGCCCCGGCCTGATCTTCCCGTCGGAACCGTCGACGGAGCCCGTTCCGATCGGCTCGAAAGATCCCTCCGACGACCCTCCGCCCACGGCGATCGCGCATTGGTAGATGATCGAAGGTTGTCCGTTGACGCCCGAATTCACGCGGGTGTAGCGCTCGTTGTAGTCGTAGCTCCGGTTGATCTCGAGCTTGACGACGTAGGTCCCGCTCGGGAGCGCGGCCGCAAGGTCCGAATCGCTCGTCGTATCGCCCAGCGGAGTCGGACCCGATGTCGCATCGGCCGGGGCGCCCCGCTTTTTCTGGAGGTTGAACCAAACCGGAAGGGCTTCCGGACGACCGCCGGGAGGCGCCATCTTCCATGTCTTTCCCGCGCTCTTCGCGGTCACGTAGATCGTGTCGACGTACTTGCCCTGGGGAGTCTCGATCCAGCAGGAGACTTGAGGATAAATGGGTACCGAAAAGATGAACCACCGCGAGGAGAATTTGTACTCGGGACCGGGAACGAGGCGGAGCATAAAGTGCCTGCCCTGGATGCGGGCCGCTTCGGCGGGCGCATGCTGTTCGACGCAGCGCGAGACGGCGGCGATCATGAGGCAGCCCGCGGCAATCGCGATGGCGGCTCGGGAAAACGGAATGACTCTCTTCATCTTGAATCCCCTTCGTCGCCGAAATAGAGCTCGATAAAGCGTCCGACCAGCGGATCTATCGAATCCCAGAAACGCGGATGCACGCGCTTGGCCCGGAATTGCGTGATTATGCCCCAAAGGGCGGCCTGGCCCATCGAGGCGTCCAGGTCCGCGTCTCGGGGCTAAAGGCCTCCCTCCCTCACCGCTTCCTCGATCAGGTCGCGAGCCGCGAAGAACACCGCGTAGTACTTCCGCATCTTCTCCTCCGTCAGCTCTTCCCGCGGCGGCAGGTCCTCCATGAGCAGACGGGCGAGATTGGGTCGCTCGAGGCACCATTCGACGTAGGCGCGGACCAGGGCCGCCAGACGATCCCGCGCGGAGCCGGCCCGTTCCGCGATGGATCGCATGTTCACCTTGTCGGGTGGCTTTGTATCGAGCTCGTCGAGCGCTATATCGAGAATGCTGCGAACAAGGTCGAGGTTGGGTGGCTTGGACATTAGCGTCGCTCCTCATTGCACATTAACTTGACATTGTTATGTTAACAATGTCAAGTGGCTTTTCGGAGAAAGGTCTGAAAACTGAAGCTCCCGGCGGAGTCGCCCGGAATGACGAACCCTCGGGCGAAGGCAAGAGTAGACATCCCCATGGTCCCAGTCTGCGGAACCCGGTCGCGGTCGGATTGACTTGGCCTGCCTCGGCTTTAAGAGAGCCGCTTGCGGAAGCGCATCGTCGCCGAGGCCAGGGCGACCAGTCCTATGGCGCCCATCGCGACGGCTTCCTTCCAGAGATAGCGGAAAGGGGTGCCCTTCAGGAAGAGCTCGCGGAGGATAGAGATGAAGTAGCGGAGCGGGTTGATATAGGTGAGGTACCTGATCCCGAGGGGCATGTTCTCGATGGGTACGAAGAATCCCGAGAGCAGCAGGGCGAAGATCATGAAGAACCAGGCGATGAACATGGCCTGCTGCTGGGTCCGCGCGATGGTCGACACGAAAATGCCCAGGCCCAGGGTCGACAGGCAGAAGACGAAGGCCATGGCGTAGAGGAGGAGGAGGCTCCCCCGCATCCAGATCCCGAAGACGAGACCCGCGGCGAGCACGCTGATCGTGAGCTGGGCCAGGCCCAGGATCGTAAAGGGTATGATCTTCCCGATGATGAGCTCGATCCCCCTGAGCGGCGTGACCATGATCTGCTCGAGGGTCCCGATCTCCTTTTCGCGCACCAGGTTCACGGCGGTGAGGAAGGTCGTGATGATGATGAGCATGATGCCGGCCAGGCCCGGCACGAAGTTGAGCTTCGAGTCCAGGTTCGCGTTGTACCACATCCGCGGCACCATCGTGATGGCGCCCGAGACCGTTCCGGGCGAGCCCGGCGCCTCCGCCTTCGCCCAGCGCTCCTGGACCTGCGCGAGCATGGCCGAGACGTAGCCGAGGGAAACGCCGGCCGAGTTGCCGTCGACGCCGTCGACGAGGACCTGCACGGCGGGCGAGCGCAGGTCCTTCACGTCCCGCTCGAAGTGAGGCGGTATGACGAGCGCGATCCGCGCCCGGCCCTCGTCGAGCATGGCCGTCGCGTCCGCCTCCGAGGCCGACATGCCGCGGAAGTCGAAGGAGGCGGTGGCAACCGCCGAGTCCTCGATCTCGCGGCTCATCGGACTCCGGTCCTTATCCACGATCGTCAGCGGCACGTGCTTCACCTCGGTCGTCAGGGCCAGGCCCATGACGACGAGCTGGACGAAGGGCGCGACGAAGATGATGCCGAAATAGGCCTTCGTCCTGCGGATCTGCCGGAACTCTTTCTGCACCACGTAGAAGACCTTGCTCATGAGCTCACTCCAGGCGGACCCGGAAGGTCCGGACGCTCGCAACGATGAGGAGGAGGTCCATTCCGACCAGGATCGCCGCCTGCCTCCAAATGTCGGCGAAACCGCTGCCCTTAAGGACGATGCCGCGTATGATCTCCAGGAAGTAGGTAGCCGGGATGATGGCGCTCAGCCACTGGAACAGCCTGGGCATGCTCGATACGGGGAAGATGAAGCCGCTCATCATGATGACCGGAAGCATCGTGAGCATCACGGCGGCCAGCATGGCCACCGCCTGGGTTTTGGCGATGGTCGATACCAGGATGCCCATGCTGATCCCGGTGACCGTGTAGATGAACATCATGCCGAGGACGAGGAGGAGGGAGCCCTTGATCGGGACGTCGAACCAGAGGCTGCCTCCCACGAGGATCAGGATCCCCGCGAGGAAGCCCAGCATCGTGTAGGGCAGGACCTTGCCGAGGATCATCTGGCCGGGCTCGATCGGGCTCACCAGGATCTGCTCCATGGTGCCCGTCTCCTTCTCGCGCACTATCGCGATGCTCGTGAGGAGGGTGCTGATCAGGATGAGGATGACCGCGATGAGGCCGGGCACGAAGAAGTCGGCCGATCTCATGTCCGGGTTGTAGAAGACGCGCGGGTCTACCGTGAAGAGGAGCCTGCCCTCCCCTCCCCGCGCCGCGCTCTCCTCCGCCACGACCTGGCCGACGTAGACGTCGACGAAGCTCGCGGCGTTGGGATCGCTCGCGTCGATGATGAGCTCCACCCGGGCGCCGCCCTCGGCCATGAGCCTCGAGGCGTAGTCCGAGGGGATGACGAGGACGCAGCGCGCCGTCCTCGATTCGAAGAGGTCGCCGACGGCGGCGAGGGGCAGGTCCCTGGCTCTGACCTTGAAGAAATCTGTGGCGGACAGGCGATCCGCGAGGGAGCGGCTCTCCGGCGTCCTCGATTCGTCGATGATCGCCGTGTCGATGCTCTTCATGTCGAGGGTGATCGCGTAGCCGTAGAGGAAGAGCATGAGGAGAGGCATGAGGAGGACCATGACGAGACTCTGCGGGTCGCGCAGGATGTGGGTCATCTCCTTGCGGAAGACCGACATGAGGATGCGGTTCATCCCGCCCCCTCCCCGACTACCTTGATGAAGACTTCCTGCATGGTCGCCAGGCCGTAGCGCTCCTTCAGGCGATGCGGGTTCCCGATTTCCGCGATCCTCCCGCCCCTCATGATGGAGACGCGGCCGCAATACTCGGCCTCGTCCATGTAGTGAGTGGTCACGAAGACGGTCTTGCCCCGATCGGCGAGCCGATAGATGAGGAGCCAGAAATTGCGGCGCGAGGCCGGATCGACCCCGCTCGTCGGCTCGTCGAGGAAGACGATCTCGGGATCGTGGACGAGGGCGCAGCTCAGCGCCACCCGCTGCTTCCAGCCCATGGGCAGGCCGCCCACGAGCTTGTCGGCCTGCGGCTCGAGCTCCAGCGATCCGAGGAGCGCCTCGCTGCTTTTGCGGATGCCCGCCGCGCCCAGACCGTAGATCCCCCCGTAGAACTCCATGTTCTCGCGTACCGTGAGGTCCTCGTAGAGGCTGAATTTCTGACTCATGTAGCCGATGCCCAGCTTGATCCTCTCGTAATCGCGCACGATATCGCGGCCCGCGACCGTGCCCGAGCCCGAGCTCGGCGAGAGGAGGCCGCAGAGCATGCGGATGGTCGTCGTCTTGCCCGCCCCGTTGGCGCCGAGGAAGCCGAAGATCTCGCCCCGCGGCACGTCGAAGGATACGCGGTCCACCGCCACGAAGTCGCCGAAGCGGCGCGTGAGGTCCCGCACCTGCACGGCGTAAAGCTCGCCTTTACCATTGCCCATGCCGCCTCACCCCTTCATGAGCCTGAGGAAGAGATCCTCGAGGCCGGGCTCGATCGGCCTAAGGGCCCGGAGCTCCACGCCGCGCTCGCGGAGAAAGCTCGCCGCCTCGTCGGGCCCGACGCCGGGGGCCAGAGTCAGGTGCACTCCCTCGCCGAAGAGTTCGCAGCTGCCGCAGATCCTCGTTCCGAGGATCGCGTCGTAGGCGCGATGGGGAAAGTCGGTTTCCGCGAGGAAGAGCGGCTCGGCGTACCTCGCGCTCAGGGCTGTGGGGAGGTCTTCCGCGAGGATCTCGCCCTTGTAGACGAGGGCCACCCGATCGCAGAGCAGGGCCTCGTCCATGTACGCCGTGCTCACGAGGACCGTCGTGCCCTCGCGGGCCAGCGAGGCCAGGATGGCCCAGAACTCGCTTCGCGAAACCGGATCGACGCCGAAGGTGGGCTCGTCCAGGACGATCGCCTCGGGCGCGTGGACCAGCATGCAGGAGAGGGCGAGCTTCTGCTTCATGCCGCCCGAGAGCGCCGCCGCCCGCCGCGCCTTGAAGGGGGCGAGACCGGAAAAGGCGTACAATCGCTCGAGGCGCCGCTCGAGCTCGCGGCGCGGCACCGCGAAGAGATCGCCGAAGAAGCTCAGATTCTCCTCGACCGTGAGGTCCTGGTAGAGACTGAAGCGCTGGGGCATGTACCCGACGTGCGAGCGGACGTAGGAGGGATCCTCGTCGACCCGCCTGCCCATGAAGCGTATCTCCCCCGAGTCGATGGTCAGGAGGGACACGATGCTCCGCATGATGGTCGTCTTGCCGCCGCCGTCGGGGCCGATGAGGCCGAATATGCTGCCCTTCCCGACCTTGAAACTGACGCCTCGCACCGCCTCCAGCTTCCGGTAGGACTTCCGAAGGGAGAGGACCTCGATAGGATCCATCAGAACCTCACGTCGACCGGCATCCCGATCT
Organism: uncultured Spirochaetota bacterium; assembly: GCA_963778775.1. Classification (GTDB taxonomy): domain Bacteria; phylum Spirochaetota; class Spirochaetia; order Treponematales; family Rectinemataceae; genus UBA1306. The sequence continues at coordinate 16,065 of CAVZVX010000065.1, forward strand.
TCAATATCCCCTGCGGATTGAGGACCCTGATCTTCACGCCGTAGACGAGAGTCGTGCGCGTCTCCTCGGTGAGGATGGTCTTGGGCGTGAACTCCGCCTCGCTCGAGATCCAGCTCACGGTCCCGGCCATGGCTTCCTTGACCCCGTCCACCGTCACCCTCGCCTTCGCGCCGAGCGCCATGGAGCCGAGCCTGTCGAGCGGCACGTAGATCTCGACGGTCAGCTCCGATAGGTCGGCCACCTCGAGGAGGGGCGTGCCGACGGCCACGAGCTCTCCCTGATAGTGGAACTTGTCGAGCACCACGCCGTCCAGCGGAGAGACGATCTTCGCGTCCCGGATCGCGATGTCGGTGATCCTGATGCCGGCCCGGATCTCGTCCTCCTGGGCGGCCAGCATCTTGAAGTTCGCCTGGAGGGCCGCCAGGTTCTTCTCGCCCACGCTCGTCTCGGTCGCGAGCTCGTCGCGCCGCTGCTGGGTCGCCCCGCCCTCGGCGAGGACCTTCTCGGTCTTGGCGAGGGTGTCCCGCGAGAGGGCGAGCTGGGCGTCGGCCTGCTGTATCTGGGCCTCCGCGGCGATCCGCTTGGCCTCGAGCTCGCCGATCTGGGCCTCCTGTTGCTGCCGCTGAGCCTGGAGCCGATCGGTGTCGATGCTGCCGAGGGCCTCGTCCTTGCGCAGAGGGTCGCCCTCCTTGACCGTGAGCGATTCGAGGACGCCTGCCGCCTGGGCCGAAATGGTGACCGTATCTACGTCCATCCGCCCGGTATAGGCGAACGGATCCTGTTTCCCGGCGCAGGACGAGACGCCGAGGGCGACGGCCGCCAGGAGGATGACCGCCGGGACGGCGGCAGTCGGGACGACGGACCTGAGGCTTATCTTCATTGCGCGACGCTCCATTGGTCGAGGGATTTGCCGCTCAAGGCGTCGATCTGGCTCGCCTTGAGCATCATCGAGAGAAGCTGGGTCCGATAATCGAGCTCGGCCCGAGTTAGCTGGAGATTGGCGTCGTTGAAATCCGTGGTCGAGGCCAAGCCCTGTCCGTACTGCGATTTGACGATGCGCATCTTGGTGCGCGCGAGGTCGAGGGAGGCCCCGAGCACCTTGAGGGCCTCTCCGGCCGCGCCGTAGTCCCGAACCGCGCTGTCGTAGTCGAGCTCGATCCCCTCCCGCGCCGAGATCGAGTCGCTCGCGAGCCGCTCCAGGTCGCGCTCGGCGGCCTGGACCTTCAGGGAATCCCCCCCCAGTCGTAGGCCCAGGTCACGAGGACGCCGGCCGTGCCGTAGGCCATCCACTGCTCCTCGGTCTGGTCGAGGCCGGGCATGCCGTAGTGGAAGGCGCCGGTCAGACGCCACCGTGGGATAGAGCTTGGACCGGGCGAGCGTCCTGTTCGTTTCGAGAATGTCCCTCTGGATGGCCAGGGCCTTGATCTGCGAGAGCCCCTCGGCCTGGAGCGGGGGGAGCCCGACCTTGGGCTCCTCCTGGAGAGGCGCCGGCACCTCGATCTCCTTGCCGGTGAGCGATTTCAATCGCTCGTGCGCGTCGGCGAGCCCGACCTTCGCCTCTATCAGTTTCTGGTCGTAGTCGAGCCGCGCGATGGAGAGCGAGAGCACGTCCACCTTCGTGGCCATGCCCTGCCGCTCGAGAGCCTGGGTCTGGTCGAGCTGGAGCTGGGCCCGACCGGCGGCCGAAGTCAAGGTCTCGATCTGGAGCATGGCCGCCTGGACCTGCCTGAAGGCCGTGATAGTGGCGAGCGCGACCTCGGTATGCGCCGAGTCGACGCCGTTGTCCGCGAGGAGGGCCTGAAGACGCGCCAGCTCGACGCCCGCCTCCTGGGCGAAGCCGGTGAAGGGAGTCCATTTGACGCCGGCGTTCAGGTCGACGTTGTTGCTCTGTCCCAACGACAGGGACTGGGACTTGGGTCCGACCGAGATGGTGGCGGTCGGCACGCTCGTGTCGTACTGGTAGCTGCCGCCGAGGGAGAGAGTCGGCAGGACCGCCTTCGCCGCGGCCGTGGCCTCGAGCCGGGCGGCCTCGAGCCCCCGCTCGGCCGACGTGATCGAAGCGTCGTGCGCGAGGGCCAGATCGATCGTCTCCTTGAGCGATTGGGCGCCCAGGGGAAGGGCCGTCGCGAAGAGGATCAGCGTCAGGGCCCTCAGCGGCGCGCCCCTAGTCCGCATCGCCGCCCTCCCTTTTCTTGAGGCCGTAATAGATCACCTTGAAGATTTCCTCTTTCCGGCTCGCGACGAAGGCGGCGCGATCGTACGTCAAGTCCGGTTGGACCTTGGAGAGCACGGCGCGGATGATCGGCTCGGCCACGAAGTAATAGATGCACGAGCCCAGCACCGTGATGACGGTCTGCGCCGGGTCCACCGCTTCCAGCTTGCCGGCCTCGACTTCCTGGGAAATGAGCTTCAGGAATCTATTGGGAAAGCTTATGCGGTCCAAGGTCCCGGCCAGGACCTCGCTCACTATCCCGCCCCCCCTCGAAAGCTCCTGCATGACGAACATCGGGATTTTCGGATGCCCGGCTATGTAGTCCACGAAAGAGTCTATGAACATGCGGAGGGCGGCCGGGAAAGGAGCGTCGTCCGGGATCGACGCGTCGATTTTCTGGAGAAAAGTCGAGAACACCTGCCGCAGAATCCTGGAGAAGATGTTCTCCTTGGTCCGGAAATAGTAGTGGAGCAAGGTCTTGTTGATACCCGCCCGGTCAGCGATCTCCTGCATCCTCGCGCCGCTGAGGCCCTTTTCGACAAAAACCTGCTCCGCGGCCTCAAGTATAAGCTCCTCTTTCGAGCTGTTATGAGTAGTAGGTCCCATCGAAGCCTCCCCCATACCAATTCCTGGATAAGATCTCTGGTTAAACTTTAATGTTTAACCATTTGGTCAAACCATCCAGTCAAATACTAGTGATTTATTTAAGAAGCGTCAAGGGAAAGGGATGGAAATCGGAGTTCTAGATGAAGCGAGATTTACCCTGTGGCTGATGACCCATATCATCTTGAGTCAGACGGGACTTATCGGCTCGACATGCATGAAGCCGCGTTCTTGGGGTTACCGTATTATTGTTGCTCCGAGCAAGTCATAAGGCACGGCGCCGAGCCGGTATCAATCTCACGATCTCCCCAAAGTAAGGGAGCATGGAAGTCCGCATCCCGAAACGAGCGGCAGCCTCATGGATCGGTATCAGTATCGGTGCGCATTCTATAGGAAAAACATAGAACACCCTTGAATTCAAGTCGACTGGTACTGGGTCCCTTCGTTACCGCGGGCATGATCGGCGGTACCCTCGTCATCGTAGCGGGCATGTACCTCGTGGCGGGAGCCAGAACTCCAGTCTCATCGGAGACGTAGGTCTTAACTGATAATGAACGGCTTTTTCATGATTGAAGCGGGATCCGGGGATTATCATGACCTGCCATGAGCGTGAACGTCGAATTCAGCCGGAACGACGACGTCTGGGTGTGCAGCATCAACGAAAGCATCGAGCTTTTCCTCGTCGAGGAGCTCCGCGCCCTCATCGTCGAGGCTATCGAACGCAGCGGGATGACGAAGGTCGTCTTCCGGATGGATAATGTGCCCTTCATCGACAGCGCGGGGCTCGGCGTCTTTATAAATCTGAAATACAAC
>CAVZVX010000066.1:0-36770 GCA_963778775.1 uncultured Spirochaetota bacterium
CCGTTTCCCGGAAATGAAAACCGTGGATGCCGCGTTGAAACACACATTGGAACTGGCCTGAGCCGAAAAGGCAAAAACTTTTACAGAAGAAAACGAAGCAAACAAAGACTGGGCATTTTTTCTTCGTTCCCTTCGTTTCCTTTTGTTCAATTCCCTGCCGGCGCGGATGCGCAGTGGCTTTTCCTGCCGGAACCAGACATCCGAAAAGCCCGCCTGACCAGGACGGGCAAGCCGTAACGATTCAGTCGGAATTCAACGCAAAGGCACAGCGCGGCAGAGCCGCAACAAAACCCTCTTTTTTTGATGTAGAACTTGGCGCCCGTGTCTACGTCCGCGACCTTCTGTCCTTTCACGGCCTTGTAGGCGAGCTCGACGGCGAGGAAGCCGATCCGGACGGGGTCCTGCGTGATGGAGCCGAGGAAGTACTTGTTCTTCACCGCGGCCTTCTGGGCCTTGCCGGCGTCGAACCCGGCCACTACCATGCCGGGATACTGGGTGGGCAGCGCGCTGCCGTCGTCGCTGGCGGAAAGGACCGCCCTCACCACTCCCTCGTTCGAGCAGAAGATCCCGAGGATATGGTCGGACTTGACGCGGTTCAGGATGGCTTGGGCGGAATCCGTCGCGTCGGTGTCCTTCGGAGTGGCCGGAACCACCACGTCGATGACGATGGCCTTTCCCATGGTCGGGCTGTCGGAGGCGATGTAGGCCGGGTTGCCCGTCACCTTGATGTCGGACTTGCCGTGTTTGGTCTGGGTGGAGATGAGCTTGATCATCTCGTCCCGGAATCCCTTGCCGCGCGACGTCACCGATTGGCTGGTGGCGTCCTGGTTGAAGTCGATGATGGTGACCGGCTTCGAAGCGGTCGCCGCCGCGATCTTGCCCTTGATCTCCGCGAACATCTTGTCCGCCGCGAGAGCGGCCGCGTTGTAGCTGTTGGTGGCCGCGGTGGCGTAGATCGCCCCCTTGGGAGCGTTCGGAACGCCGGAGTCGAAGCCGATGATGGGTATATGCTTCTGCATCGCCTCGTTCAGCTGATCCATGACGGAGTTCGTGTCGAGCGCCGCGAGGCAGATGGCTGCGGGATTCTTCGCCATTGCGTTGACCAGCATCTGCACCTGGGGCTGGATGTCGGCTTCGGTGGGTGGTCCCTCGAAGGTGATCTGCACGTTGTACTGCTTCGCCGCGGCTTCCGCGCCCTGCTTGACCGCCTGCCAGAACTGGTGCTGGAAGCCCTTCGAGATGACGGGGATGTACAGCTGATCGTCGGCGAAGGTCGGCAGCGCCAGACCGATGAGAAGCACCGCCGCCACGAGCAGCAAGCCTTTTCGTCCTGAGATCCTCATAGACTCCTCCTGAGAATTTCCTACCCCGAACGTGCGTTCGGAGCTGATCAACACGATAATCGGTCCCGCGACCGGGCCTAGGGCCGCTCCGGCTCCTTCTGCCCCGAGGGCGCCTTGCGCCCGAGCGCCTCCGCGAACTTATGCTCGGCGGCCCTTTCCTCGGCTCGGATTCGGGATTGCTCAGCCTTCTCTTCCTTTTTCATCTTCGCGAAGGTGCTCCTCATCTCCATGCGGGCCGCCGCGATCCGCTTTCGGGCTTCCGCGGCCCCCTGCGCGTCCCGCGCGGCCGAGCGCGAGGACTGCTCCTGCCTCAGGGCGGCTATATTCTTCGCCATCGACGCCCGGTACGCGTCCGCCGGAGTCTCGATCCGCACTTCCGCCGCCTTCCGATTGCGGTACATGTCAAGGAGCACCGCCCCGATGACGATGACCCCGGTGAAGAAGGTCTGGTAGTGGGCCTCGAGGTTCATGGACGGCAGGCCGGTGGCCAGCACCGACATGATGAACACGCCGATGATGGTGCCCCAGATGGTGCCTACGCCTCCCGCCAGCGACGTGCCTCCGATGACGGCGGCGGCGATCGCGTACAGCTCGAAGCCCTGTCCCTGGGCGGGGAGGACGGTAGTGTAGATCGCCGCGTAGGAAATCCCTCCGATGCCCGCCGTGAGGCCGGCGATGACATAGACCAGCATCTGCCACTTCCTCACGTCGACGCCGGAGAGGCGGGCGGCCTCCATGTTGCTCCCGATCGCATAGGTGTATCGGCCCATCTTCGTGTTAGACAGGGTGATGTGGCAGATTACCGCGACGAGGATGAGGAGGATCGCGCCGGTAGGTATGCCGACGCCGGCTGGGGTGAGGTAGAGGAAGATGCTCTTGAACCATCCGCCGGGAGTGTGGCGAATGGGGAAGGTGGCGCTCGATACGTTGGAGGCTATGGAGCCCACGCCCATCGAGATCATCATGGTGCCGAGCGTGACGATGAAGGGCGGCATCTTGAGCCGGGATACGAAGAGCCCGTTGAAGAGGCCGAAGGCGCCGCCTACGACTACGATCAGCAGAAGGGAAGGCACCATCGGGAATCCATGCTTGAGCGCCGTGCCGCCGATGATGGCCGAAGCCATCATTACGGTCCCGACGGAGAGATCGATCCCGCCGGTGATGATGACGAAGGTGACGCCCATCGAGATGAACCCGATATAGTAGGCGGCGTCGATGATGTTCACCAGGGTGGGGTAGGAGAAATAGTTGCGCCCGAAGATGCCGAAAAAGACATAGAGAATGACCAGCGCGGCCGGGGCAAGTACCCATTTCAGGCCACGCTCGAGGAAACGCTGCATACCGCCGATTTCTTGAGTGTCGTTTGCCATGCTGGTCAACTCCTGCTTAACACTGCCTGGTGCCCCATGGTCGCGTATCCCATGATGGCTTCCTGGCTGGCTTTCTCGATGGGAAGCTCTCCCGTGAGCCTTCCCTCGCACATGACGACGATGCGATCGCTCATGCGAAGTATCTCGGGCAGCTCCGAACTGATCATGATGATCGACTTCCCTTCCTTGGTCAGCTCGTTCATGAGCGTATAGATCTCGCTCTTCGCGCCGACGTCGATGCCGCGGGTGGGCTCGTCGAAGATCAGGATCTCGCAATTGCGGATCAGCCACTTCGCGATGACGACCTTCTGCTGGTTTCCTCCCGAGAGGTTCCGCAGGAGCTGCTCGAGGGAAGGCGTCCGGATGTTCAGCTTATGGACGTAGTCCTCGCTGACCTGGCCGACCCTCTTCGCGTGAATGAAGAGGCCGCGCTGAAAGCGATCGTAGGTGGCCATCGCCATGTTGTCCTTCACGCTCAGGTTGACCGCCAGGCCGAAGCGCTTGCGGTCCTCCGAGAGGTACCCGATGCCGTTCGCCACGGCGTCTTCCGGGGAAGCGATGGAGACCCGGCGCCCGCGGATCTCGATCGTACCGCTCTGGACCTCGTCCGCGCCGAAGATCGCCCGCGCCGTCTCGGTACGCCCGGACCCCATCAGGCCGGCCATGCCGAGGATCTCTCCCTGCCGCAGATCGAAGCTGACGTCCCGCACCAGCTTCCCGGCGTTCAGCCGGTTCACCCGAAGGACGACCGGCGCCTCCGCGGCGACGTTGCTCTTCGACTTCGGCTGCTCGTAGATGACGCGCCCGACCATCATGTTGATGATCTGCTGCTTGGTCACCTCCGAGGTCGGCTTCGTATCGACGCGCTCGCCGTCGCGCATGACCGTCACCCGGTCCGCTATCCGATGGATCTCGTCCAGGCGATGGGAAATGTGGATCATTCCCACGCCCTTGGAGGCGAGATCGCGCATGATCGCGAAGAGCTCGTCGATCTCCGCGTCCGTCAGGGCCGCCGTCGGCTCGTCCAGGATCAGTATCCGGAGACTATGCGATACGGCCTTGGCGATTTCCACCATCTGCTGCTTGCCGACCGTCAGCCGTCCCAGAAGCTCCTCCGGATCGATGTTCATGTTGAGCCTGCGCAGGAGCTCTCCGGCACGCCTGGTCTGCTCGCGCTTGTCGAGCAGGATGCCGCCCGCCTTGGTCGACTCTCGGCCGATAAAGATGTTCTGGGCCACCGTGAGGTGGTCCATCATGTTCAATTCCTGATGGATGATCCCGATGCCCATCTCGAGGGCATGCTTCGGATCCCGCGGATTGAACTGATGGCCGAGATAGTGGATTTCGCCGGAGTCCTTCGGGGTGATGCCGACGAACACCTTCATCAGGGTCGACTTGCCCGCTCCGTTCTCCCCGACGAGGGCGTGGATCTCGCCCTCGTCGAGGTCGAAATCCACCTGCCTGAGGGCATGGACGCCGGTGAAGCGCTTGTCGATTCTCCGCATCGAAAGGATTTGGCGGTCCACGTTCATTTTTCCGAGATCCTCGACGATGCTCGGTCTGTCGGCCATCAGCCACCTCCACTCGCCGCGACGGCGCCTCGCGCGGCGTGAAATCCGCAGGGAACGAGCTCGGCGGGAAGCAATATCTCGACGGGCGAGGCCGGAGCCTCGTCCCGGATCCGCGCCATCAGGGCGTCGAAGGCCGCGAGGCCCAGGAGCTCGGTGGGCTGCCTGACCGTGACTACGGGGTTCTCCATGAAGCGGAACCACGCGAGATCGTCGAAGGTAGCCAGGGCTACCCGCGCCGTCGCGGCGCCGCCCGCGGAAGAAAGGGAGAGCGCCTCGAGGGCCCCGAGGCATATATTGGCGTTTCCGCACAGCAAGGCATCGATCGCGGGGGACGACGACATCCATTCGCCGATCGCGGCGGACGAATCCTCGCCATGCGGCAGGCTCATGTTGACGAGCGCCTCGTCGTAGGAACCGATTTCGCGCATGGCCCTCTCGTATCCTCTCCAACGCTCTTCCATCGTGGAAATCTTCGCCTCGTGGCCGAGGTAGCCAATGCGCCTATTCCCAAGAGCTGCGAGATAATGGACAGCCTCGGAGGCGAGTCGGACGTTCTCGATGCCTACGTAATCGAGGGCGACCCCATGACAATGGCGGTCGATCTGAACGATCGGCAGATCGTGACCCCTGCGTCTCTGCGGTGGCGACCCGGAATCGACCGGAGCAAGGATCATGCCTTCGACTCCCTTTTCGGTGAGAAGGTCCATGTAAAGGCGTTCCTTGCCGAGGTCCGCCTCGGAGTCGCAGAGAATGACGGCGTAACCGTTTCGATTCGCGGCTGATTCGATGGCTTTCGTGATCTTCGCGAAATAATCCTCTCGAATATCCGAGATGATCAGGCCGAGTGTCTTGGAACCGGCGCCCCGAAGGCTCCTCGCGAACTGATTGGGCCTGTAATCGAGCTCGGTTATCGAATTCAGGATGCGCTGCCGGGTTTCCTCCTCGACGAAACGCGTTCCGTTCAGGACATGCGAGACCGTCGATATCGATACCTTCGCCTTGACGGCGACGTCTCGAATGGTACTTTTTCTCCCGGAACTGCTCATTGATCTCGGACTCCTTTGCCATAAAAACGTTTGCGCAAAGCTTTCGATACAACAATCTATCAATATTCAGAATCTGTCAACAGAAATTAATTATGTTCAGGGCTGCTGTTTCCACAAAGCGAAGACTCGGGTAAAATAGCCTTACGAGGCATCCTTGCGGGCGGCTTACAGCCCCTCTGCTCCAGGTTTGATGAAGTCTCCAAATAGGGGTCCCCGATGAAACCAATCGTTCCCACGGTGGTCGCGGCGCTCATGCTCTCCGTATCCTGCGTGAGTCCTCCCTCGGCGCCTATGTCGCAGACAGGAATGTTCCCTCCGGTCTCGTGGCAATCCGGTCAGATACCGACGGGCATGGGGAAACTTGTGATCGGCCGTCCCTCGGAGTGGGACGGCGCCTCCGCCGCATGCGAGATCCTGATCAACGGGAAGCAAATAGCTTCGTTGGACAATGGCAGCTATGTCCAGCTCTACGCGGAGGTCGGAACGTACGAGGCCAGGATCGACGTCAGTATCCTCGGAATTTCGGCCATTACGACACATTACCCCAGCCGAACCATCACTATAGAGGAAGGCAAGACGAGCTACCTGGAATGGCGCCTCAATGAGTTCTCCTTCGGAAAGGCGGTGACTTTCGGCCAGTTCCCCTCGATGGACTATGCCGGCCTCCGCGTCGAAGACCCGTCTTTTGCCGCGATCTATCTGGACGGCTCCACGGTCGCCCTGGGCGGCACCGTCCATCCCCCCGTCCCCGCGGCGCCGCAAGGCGCGACCGCCCTTGCTTCGGCCGACGGCGGCGATAGGGCCGCGACGGCCCTCGATTTCAATGTCCCCCAGGGAACGAGCGTCCTCTCGAAGAACGTCATCGCGGTCGTCATCGGCAATCGCGATTACCGGCACGGGACCAGTCCGGTCAAGTTCGCCCTGAACGACGCCTCGGCATTTCGCGCGACCCTGGCCAAGAGCTTCGGCATCGATTCGAACGACCTGTGGTACTACGAGAACGCGGGCCTGGCCGACATGATCAGCCTTTTCGGCGGGGAGGGCGAAGTCAAGAGTTCGCGCGTCTATCGAGCCGCGTCCCTGCGCGACGCTCCCGTCGACCTCATCGTCTATTATTCGGGTCATGGGGCCCCGTCGACCTCGGGAGAGACGAAGGGCAAAGGATATCTCCTGCCTATCGACGCCGATATCCTCTCGATAGAGAGCACGGGCTACGCGATCGACCTCCTTCTCGCGAACATCGAGACGATGAAGAGCGCCGGCATCGTCGGCAGGTGCTGGCTCACGATCGACGCCTGCTTCAGCGGGCAGAGCGGCGACGGCTCCCTCCTCGTAAAGAACGTCTCGGGCCTGGCGATAGTCCCCGCCGTCCCCAAGAGCGCTCCGAAGGACAGCGTCATCATGCTCGCCTCCTCGGGAGAGGAATTCGCCTCCTGGTACCCCGAGAAAAAGCACGGCTTGTTCACCTATTTCCTGCTCAAGGGCCTCGCGGGCGCGGCGGATGCCAATGGCGACGGATCGGTGAGCGTTCCCGAGCTGTCGAGCTATCTGCAGAAGTGGGTGCCTCGCTTCGCCAACGGCCTCAATGCGCAGGAACAGACTCCGCAGGTCCTGGAAAGCGGCGAGATCGGCGGCTTCCTGAAGCTGAAGGAATAGCGGGCCCGATGCGAGCGCGTCCGAGGGCGCGGCGGGCCGGCCCCGTTTACGGACTCTTCGGGATACCCGCGTGCCTCGCCGAGAGCCTCGCCCAGGCCGACGGCGCGTGCCGCGACAGGAAAAGCCCCAGGCGATGCTCGAGGCCGAAGGCCACCGCCACTTCCGGCCGGCCTCCGATCGCGGCGCGCAGGATGCGGCGCGCGACGGGCGCCGGATCGGCTCCGTTCTCGATGCGCGGGTCTTCGGCGGCCGCGGGCGTACCGTCTCCCATGAGCGCGTTGCGCGCGACCGAGGTGCGAACGTAGCCCGGATAGGCCGTAACCACCCGCACGCCGGTTCCGACGAGCTCCGAGCGGAGGTTCTGGAACAGCCCCGCCAAAGCGTGCTTGGCCGAGGAGTACGCGGGCCGCATGGGCATTCCCGCGAGCCCGATGAAGCTCGACACCGCGACGAGGCAGCCGGAGCGCCGCTCGATCATGGCTGGCAGGCAGCGCCTCACCATGTCGACCTGGGCCCCGAAGTCGAGGTTCATGACGCGATCGAAGGCCTCAGGCGTCGTATCGAGGAAGGTCGCGCGCTGCGAAATCCCCGCGTTGAGGATGACGACGTCCAGGGCCCCGAAATGGGTCGGCGCGCGATCACAGGCCCCGGCCCGGCCTTCGGCATCCTCGAGGTCGAAGGCGAGGGCTCGGGCTCCTGCGGCCCCGAGACGGTCGCACTCGCGCGCGACCTCGTCCAACAGCGCTTCCCGCCTGCCCGAGAGGATCAGCCGTGCGCCTTGGCGCGCGGCCTCGAGGGCGATCGCCTTCCCTATCCCGGAGGAGGCGCCCGTAATCCAGATCACTTTCCCCCGCAGCTCGACCTTGGCCATGCGCCGCCTCCCTTTCGCTAGGCTCCGATCAGGCATTTCGGCCCCTTCCCCATCAGATCCCCTCTCCCGGCGAGGATCAGCGCCTCGCGGACGAGGCTCCGATTCTCGAGCTTTTTATAATGAAGGAGGGCGCGCTGCATCGCCCGCTCGCGCTCGCCTCGGGCGACGTAGACCTGATCGCCCGTACGCGGATCCCTCCCGGTCCAGTACATCGCCGTAGAGAGCGTGCCGGGCGTCGGATAGAAATCCTGGATCTGGTCGGGCGCGAAGCCCCAGTCGCGCAGGCTCTCGGCGAGCTGGACCGCCTCGCCGAGGCCGGCGCCGGGATGGGCCGAAATGAAATAAGGCAGGAGGTACTGTTCGAGCCCCGCCTCGCGAGTCAGTTCCGCGAAACGTTTGGCGAAAGCCCGGTAGGCCGCCTGGCCGGGTTTCCCCATGAGGCGCAGCACGGGGTCGGACACGTGCTCGGGGGCAACCTTCAATTGGCCCGAGACGTGATGCTCGACCAGCTCCCTGAAGAAGGACTCGTCGGGATCGGCGAGGACATAGTCGAAGCGGATGCCGGAACGTATGAAGACCTTCTTTACTCCGGGAAGCTGCCGCAGGGCGCGAAGGATGCCGAGGTATTCCCCATGATCGACTCGAAGCTGCGGGCAGGGTTCGGGCGAGAGGCATTGTCGGTCCGAACAGGCGCCTCGCTCGTCGGTCTTGGGACAGGCCGAGGCGCGGAAGTCGGCCGTGGGTCCGCCCAGATCGTGGATGTAGCCCTTGAATCCGGGCAGGCGCGTCAGGGCCGCGGCCTCGCGGAGGAGGGAGCCGCGGCTTCTCGAGGCGACGGCCTTGCCCTGGTGGAGGGTGATGGAGCAGAAAGAGCAGCCGCCGAAACAGCCCCGGCTCGAGACTAGGGAGAACTCGACTTCTGCGAGGGCTGGTACGCCGCCTTCGGACTCGTACATGGGATGCCAGGCCCGCTCGTAGGGCAGCTCGTAGAGGCGATCGAGTTCCGCGCGCGCGAGTGGCGGCGAAGGCGGCTCCTGGACGACCCAGCGCGAATCGCTGGGCTCTACCAGGGTCTTCGCGTAGTGCGGATCGGCGTTGGCGTAGCGCAGCCTGGTAGCCTCCAGGAAGGCGGCCTTGTCGGAGGCAGTCTCCTCGTAGGCAGGCAGCTCGACGAAGCCGCCGGGAGCGAGCTCGGGCGGCGAGGATGAGCGCCAGGCGGTGCCGGCGATGCCGCGGAGGTCGACGATAGCGGCCCCATCGCCGGCGGCGGCGCCCTTTGCCACGGCAAGGCGCTTCATTATCGCGCATAACGCGCGCTCGCCCATGCCGTAAACCAGGAGATCGGCTTTGGAATCGAGGAGTATCGAACGGCGGACCTTATCGGACCAATAATCGTAGTGGGCCAGCGAGCGCAGCGAGGCCTCGACCCCTCCGATCACCACGGGCACGCCTTTGTAGGCCTCCCGGCATTTGGCCGCATAGGCGATCACCGCCCTGTCCGGCCTCGCGCGAGGCCTGCCCGCGACTCCCGTCCCTAAGCTCCCGTCGCCGCGAAGACAGAGCTCGGGCCTCCCGCCGGGCGCATAGGCGTCATCGGAGCGGGGCTTGCGGTTGGCGGTATACGATGACACCATCGAGTCGAGGGCTCCGGCGCCGACGAGGAAGGCGAGCCGCGGCCGCCCCAGGAGGCGGAAGGCCGCTACGTCGTCGGGATCGGGCCGAGCCAGGATCCCGACGCGATAGCCCTCGGCCTCGAGCAGGCGCCCGAGAAGAGAGACGCCGAAGGACGCGTGGTCCACATAGGCGTCGCCCGTCACGAAGACCGCGTCGAGATCGCCCGGCCTCAGGCCGAGAGCGGAGAGATCGGCGGGATGCGCGGGAAGGAAGGACATCCCGTCGATTATACGCTTCAGCCGCGGCTCTTGGCCAGGTTCCTGTTGACCGCGGATAGGACCGCGCGGACGCCGGCCGCAGCGATGCTCGGGTCCGTACCCACGCCCCAGGACTTGGTCTCGCCCGGCCCCCGCGCCTGCACGTAGGCGACGGCCAGGGCGTCGGATCCCGACGAGAGCGCGTCTTCGTGGAAGGACAGGACGCTCACCCCGGCGATTCCCAGGGAGCTGAGGCTGTGTACGAAGGCATCGATGGGGCCCTTGCCCTTGCCCACTATCTCGCGCTCCTCGCCCCGGAAGCGGACGCGAGAGAGCCAGGTCGTCTCGCCGTTGGCGTGATCCGGCGTCTCGTCGAAGGACAAAAGCGAGAGCGGCGCGACGACGTTGAGGAATTCGTCCTCGTAGAGGGACCGGATTTCGTCGACCGAAAGCTCGGTGCCCTTTTCGTCGGCGACGCGGTTGATGAATATCCCGACTTCCGGATGCATCGCCTTGGGCAGGTCGTAGCCGGCGTTTTCCTTCAGTATATAGGCGACGCCGCCCTTGCCCGACTGGCTGTTGATCCGAATGATCGCCTCGTAGCTGCGGCCCAGGTCCTTGGGGTCGACGTGGAGATAGGGTACTTCCCATTCGGCCGCCGGATCCGCGAGCTTCGCGCGCCTGTCGATGCCCTTTTTGATGGCGTCCTGGTGCGATCCGGAGAAGGCCGTGAACACGAGCTCGCCGGCATAGGGATGTCGCGGCGGAACGTCCATCCCGGTATAGCCGGAATAGGCCGAGACGAGGCGAGGCAGGTCGCGAAGCTCGAGCCCGGTGTCTATTCCCTCGCTGTACATGTTGAGCGCCATCGTGACGATGTCGAGGTTGCCGGTGCGCTCGCCGTTGCCGAAGAGCGTGCCTTCCACCCGCTGGGCCCCGGCGAGAAGGCCGAGCTCGCTCGCCGCGACTCCGGTGCCGCGGTCGTTGTGCGTGTGCAGGCTCACGATGGCCGAATCGCGATGCGACAGGTGGGTGACGAACCACTCGACCATGTCGGCGTAGAGGTTGGGCGTGGAGGACTCCACGGTGGCGGGGAGATTGAGGATGATGGGCTTCCTCTGCGTGGGCCCCCATACCTCCATCACGGCCTCGCAGACCTCGAGGGCGTATTCGACCTCGGTATTGGAGAAGCTTTCGGGCGAGTACTCGAGGATGATCTCGGTCCCCGGCAGGGAACCGAGCCCCGCCTTCACGAGTCTCGTACCCTCGATCGCTATGGCCTTTATCTCCGCCTTCGACAGGCCGAAGGTGACCTTGCGCTGCACCGGCGACGTCGAGTTGTAGATGTGGAATATCGCCTTCTTCGCGCCCCGGAGGCTCTCGAACGTGCGCTCGACGAGGTGTTCCCTGCATTGGCAGAGCACCTGGATCGCGACATCGTCGGGTATCCGACTCTTCTCGATGAGCTCGCGCGCAAAATCGTATTCAATCTGGCTCGCCGAGGGGAAGCCGATCTCGATCTCTTTGAATCCTATGCCGAGCAGGAGATCGAAGTACTCGAGCTTCTCGTCGACTCCCATCGGCTCGACGAGGGCTTGGTTGCCGTCGCGAAGGTCCACCGAGCACCAGGTGGGCGCCTTTTCGATGCGCCTGCCCGGCCATGCGCGGTTGACGGTGGGCGGCGCGGGAAAGGGACTGTACTTGGCCATCTTTTCCTCCTATGACCGAATGACGGGCATCGCAAGGAACCATGGGCTCTTTGCGACATTATCTATTGCCGCTCCGGCCGCGAAACCAAAAAAAGGCCCGCATGCCGTGAGCGGCAGCGGGCCATTATCGAGGGGCTATCGCCCCTATCCGGCTTGTCTCGCCGAACCCGCGCCGCTCATGCTCCTCAGGAGGAGCCCGCTAAGGAGGAGGCCATTGAACAGGAGGCCGCTGACGCTTAGGTCGAGGGAGAGCAGTTCGGGCGATCCGAGACTCGGTGTATTCATTATGCGATCTTCCTAAGAATTGACATTACAGAAGCTTCGTGTCTAGGTCAAGTCCCAAAAGCCATTTTGTTTCCATCCAACGAAGGGGAAGCCGCAGAGTATACTCGAACTCATCATGAACCCGGCGCCCATCCTGAGCCAAGCGCAATTCGCCTATATCGTCACGGTCGCCGTCTTACTCGCGGCCTCCCTCCTCGTCCTCGGCCTTTACCTCGGCCTGCGCCTCGGCAAGCGCTCGGGTCGCCTCGAAGCCGAGCGCGGACTAGCCGGACGCCTCGCGACGGAGCGGGACGACGCGGTCAAGCGCTCGCGGGCCGTCCTCGGCGGCCTCGCCTCGGAGCAGCTTGCCCCCTACCTTCCCGGCTTTCCCTTCGACCCCACTGAAGTCCGCTTCGTCGGCAAGCCCGTGGACTTCGTCGCCTTTATCGGCTCGTCCTCCGGCAGGATCGAGGAGGTCGCCTTCGTCGAAGTGAAATCAGGCAACGCTTCCTTGAGCGGCGTCGAGCGCAGCCTGAGGGACGCCGTGAAAGAGGGCCGCGTGAGGTGGGTGGAGTACAGGGCTCCTTAGAGGACAGTAGCTACGACGCGAGCCGATCCACGCGGAGCCGGGCGCGGAGAGAGTTAACCGGTTAACGGTCTGCGCGTTGTGCGATTTCCGAGTAATTCCCCCTGATTCATGCTAGAGTACCGACGCACCATGGAAAGAAAGAAAGCGAAACGCATAAGCAGACCGGGCCGGGCCTTGCCGGGGTCGGTCGACTATGACGCCGCCCTGATACGTCGAGTCGAGATGATAGCCTCCCTCCTCGCCGCGTCGTTCCCGGTCGCATACCTGATCGACGATCTCGTCTCGGGCAGGGTCCCGCCATTCGCCCGATACCTGGTCGCGCTGGCGGCGATGCTGGTCCTGACCTTCGTCGCCTCTCGATTCGCTCCCTCGAGAACCGTGACTTTCCTCTTCGTCGCCGTCATCTACGCCGGGTATGCCTTGACCTTGAATCTGCCGAACGCCAGGGCGGTCTACATCGTCCTTTTCCTGGTCGCCGTCCCCTTGTTCTATTTCTTGGGCGGGATACGGATCGGACGGTTCGCGAGCCTGGGATTCATGGCTCTCAACGCGGTCCTGATCGCGACGGGCGGGATGACCGCGATCAGGGTATTCCGCGGCATAGCGCGGCCATATCACTACGCCATGCTGCTATCCGGCCTGGTCCTCATGGTCGTGGTCGCGGAAGCGAACGAGCGGCGCCATGCGAAGAGCCTCGACATCATTTTCCGGGAGCAGTTCATCGACGCCGTCACCGGGCTGCCCAACGCGAGCTCTCTCTCGATCGAGCGATTGGCCGATGGGGAGATATTGGCCCTGGTCAGGCTTCGCAACTTCAAAGACCTTCGCAGCTTCTTCGACGATGCGGAGGGACGGACGATGGCGGGAAGGGCCGCGCGGATACTCATCGGCCTCGCGCGCTCGGCGGGCGCTCGCGGCCCCTACAGGATCTCCGAATCCGAGTTCGCCCTCGTCCATCCGCGGGGCTATGAAGCCTACGCCGTCTCGTCGGCGATACTCGGCGCGTTCGCCACCGAGACCGTCGCCGAAGGATCTCCCCTGCGCTTCGAGGTCCAAGTCGGATCGTACAGGACGGGGATCTTCGGTGAAGGGGCCCGCGAGGCGGTCGAGGAGGCGGAGACCGCGCTCGCGGACTGCGACGCCGCCGATTCGAGCGCGTCCCACCGCGAGAGCGGCTCGCCCGACGACGACTTCAAGGCGCGCGCTCCGGTCCTCGTCAAGAATATCATGGAACGGAGCCTGGCGGCGGTCTTCCAGCCGGTCTACGACGTTCGCCGCGACGGCGTGGGCTTCCTCGAGGCCCTTTCGAGGCTCCGCGTCGGCGAACGCCTCGTTTCGCCCGAGGCCTACATGTCGGCCACGAGCCGTCTCGGGCTCGAGAAGCACTTCGGGGATTTCATCGTCGAGGAGGCCCTGGAAATGGCCCTTTGCAGCGGCCATTCGGTGAGCTTCAACGTCACCTTTCGGGACTTGGAGCGGCCATACTTCCTCGACACCCTCTTTAAGGCCTACGCCTCGTTGTCGGACAGGCCCAATACCCTCATCGTCGAACTCACCGAGCAGGCGGCCTTCTCCGATTACGGCCGACTCAGAGCCTTCGCGGCGGAGCTTCACGACGCCGGCGGCCTCATCGTCCTCGACGATTTCGGCTCGGGCTATTCCAACTACGCGAGTCTCCTCGAGGTACGATTCGACGCCGTTAAAGTGGCGGGCGATATCGTCCGGGAAATCGTCCTGCGGCGCGAGGCCGCCGAGCTCTATTCGGGGCTCTGCGCCTTCTGCCGCGCCGCGGGACTCGACGTCGTGGCCGAGTACATCAGCGAGGAGACCATCATGGCGCGGGCCCTGGAAGGCGGAGCCTCGCTGCTCCAGGGCTACTACTTCTCGAGACCCATTCCCGCCAAAGACATCCTTTCCGGCGAACTCTCCTTCCCGGGCGGACGTTCGGCCTTGCCCGCGCCCATGGGCCGATACGCGCTCAATTCTCGAGGATCGTGATCTCGACGCGGCGGTTGCGGGAGCGGCCGGCTTCGGTCGCATCGTCGGCAACGGGTCGCTCGTCTCCGTAACCGATCGCGCGGATACGGTCGGGAGCGCGCGCGCCCAGGTCTACCAAGCGTCCGGCCACGGCTTCGGCGCGACGCTCGGAGAGCGGTTTGCGGCCGGCCTCGTAGCCTGCGGCAGCGGAATGGCCGGCGACCAGAATGTCTCGATCGGGATATCGCTTCAATATTCCGGCTATTCGCGCGACCTTTTCGAGCTCTTCGGGCTTCAGGATGGCCGAATCCGCCTCGAACTGAATGTCCTCGATGCTGATCGTGACGCCTTCGTCGGTCTTGGCGACGCTGACGTTGGGCATGCCGGCAACCGCCTTTTCCACCTCGGCCTCGACGGCGTCGCGGTCCATCAGCGTAGATTCGACGAGCTTGGATTGAGCGGTGCCCCGGTACTCGATCGTCGAGCCGTCGGACCAATCGAAGATGAAGTCGAATTTCTCCTCGTAGGCCGAGGGTTGGCCGATGGCGGGATCCCAGTAGATCTTCTGGTCGGAATAGCCGGCGATCTGTATCGGGAACGCTTCCGAATAGACGCGCGGCTCCTTGGGCCGTTCGAATATCGTATATGAGGCCGAGACGAGTCGGAGATCCGAGCCGTCCTTCATGACCGGGCCTTCGTAGCTGTATCGGACGTCGATGGGTATTTCGTAGGGCTCCGGTATCCCGAAGACGCGCCGGAAATCGTGACGTTCTTCGCCTGGGGCCGTCCAGCCGTCCCCAGGCGAGAGCTCTTTGTCGGGGAAGGTCGGGACGTCGCGGACGACGGGCATATAGTATTTGGGATCGATCGTATAGCGCCCGAGCCGGTCGCGCGTAAACTCCGAATCGTAGCTTTCGGATATCACGTAAGCCGAGTCCCCCTTGGCCCGCTCGGAGGTCTCGAAGGTGCCGCGAAGGAGGCCCGAGGATCCGTCGGCGGCCGCGTCGGCGGTCTGGAAGGCGATGCGGTTGAGGATCTCCGAGGACTGAGCGAAGCGGTGGTTGACGAAGACCTCCTCCTCGACGGTCGAAATCGCCCGGTACCTGTCGCCCTTGACGTAAGCGAAGGCGAAGCTGTATGGCCCGGCCGCCCGCCGGTTCGGCGTCGTCGCCTGCGGCTCCGAAGAAGAGGGCGCATTCGCCGCGGGCCCGGTCGGGGAAGGCGCGTCTTGGGCCGTCCCTTCTCGGGTGGCGGATAGGGAGCACGAGAGCGAGACGGCCAGGGCTAAAAAAAGCCTCCTCTTCATGGCGGGACCTCCGGCTTTATTATCGGCCCCGGCAGCCGCAGGGCAAGCGCTTCCCGCCTTCGGTATCGACGACCTTGTCCTTCGAACGGGCTCGGGACATAATAACGCGCCATGCCTCCGCTTCCGATCAGCCCCGAAACGGGACCGCAAGTCGTGCTCGAACTCATCTACCGCCTCAAGGTGCGCGACGCCATGAGCTCGCCCGTCATTACGGCCTCGCCCGGCGACAGCATGCGCGAAGTCCAATACCGGATGAGGGACAACGGCATTACGGGCGTGCCCATAGTCGAGGACGACAGGTTGATCGGCCTGGTCTCGATGGGCCTCGTCATCGAGGCGCTCGACGCGGGAAGGATCGGGCAGCTCGCCGGGGAGCTCATGACGCGAGCGGTGATTTCCCTCGAGGACGACATGCCCCTGGCCTTCGCCACCACCTATTTCAATCGTTATAAATACGGCCGCTTCCCCGTGCTCGATCGCGACGGCCGCCTCGTGGGCATAGTGAGCGCTTCCGACATCATCCGAGCCCTTCTCGTCGCGATGAACAAGGAAGTCGAACGCCTCGAGGAAAGGCTCTCCGCCGCGAATCCTGCTTCGACTCACGGCGCCGATGGCTTCGTAAGGCTCGTCTTCCAGGTGACGCGTTTCGATTTCGAGAACGCCGGCAAGGCCAGCGCCGAGTTCAAGAAAGCGCTCAAGGGTCTCGGCGTGGAAGCGGATATAGTGCGGCGCGCGGCAGTAGCCTCCTACGAGCTCGAGCTGAACCAGGTCATCCATTCGGACGGCGGTTCGATATCCTGCGTCGCGGGAGCGGGGCGAATAGAGCTTCGGGCCGAAGACCGGGGACCGGGGATCGACGACGTCGAGGCCGCGATGACCGAAGGCTTCTCGACGGCGAACGAATGGATCCGCAGCCTCGGCTTCGGCGCCGGCATGGGCTTGCCCAACACCAAGCGGGTATCCGACGATTTCGCGATAGATTCGGGCCCGGGACGCGGGACGAGCGTCCGGGTCGCCATCGATTATTGATCAGGAGAACATCGAATGCGAATCAGCGAGCTTGCTACGTCCCTCGGTCTGGAAATCGCCCAAGGCGGCTACGCGGATCGCGAGGTATCCGCGGGCTATTCGTCCGACCTCCTCTCCGACGTAATGGCGAACGCCCGGGCCGATGGCGTCCTCGTGACCGTTCAGGCGCACAAGAACGCGGTGGCAGTCGCGAGCCTAGTGGGCCTGGCCGCGATCGTCGTGTGCAACTCCAGGCCCCTGCCCGAGGACATGGTCGAGGCCGCGCGCGCAGAAGGCATTGCCGTATTCCGAAGCCCCGAGAACGCCTTCGAGGTCTCGGGACGACTATGGGCGCTGCTGCACCGGCCGTGAGGGCGCTGGCGGATCTTCACAACCACTCCTGCCTTTCCCCCTGCGCCTCGCTGGAAGAATCGCCATCCCTGCTCGCGCGCCTGGCCAGCGAGCGCGGCCTCGACATCGTCGCCCTGACCGATCACAACTCGGCGCTCAACTGCCCCGCCTTCGAGGAGGCCTGCCGCCGGGAAGGCATCGCCTCGCTTTATGGAATCGAGGCGAACAGCATAGAGGAGGTCCACGTCCTTTGTCTTTTCGGCCGCGTCGACGAGGCGCTCGATTTCGGCGCTTGGCTCCGAGGCTTCCTGCTGCCCCTGCCTTACGATCCGGAAAAGCTCGGGGATCAGGTCGTCGTCGACGCCGACGAGGGCGTGCTCGAGCTCGTCGATTATTATCTCGGCGCCTCCCTCGATATCGGATTCGGCGATCTGTGCCAAGAGGCGGCGGCGCGCGGGGCGATAGTCATCCCGGCCCACGTGGATAGGCCGATGTTCTCCGTATCGAGCCAGCTCGACTTTCTTCCGGAAGGACCCTACGACGCGGTCGAATCCATGCGCGAGCCACATCCCGCCCTGACTCGAGCTCTGGCCGCGGTCTCCGGCTCGGACGCTCACCATCCGGAGCAGGTGGGCAGGAGGCCTTTCCTCGTCGAGCTGTCGGATGACGCTCTCCGCGAACGCGGCGCGGCTCTCCTCGAGGAGCTGCGCCGCGCCCTGCGGGCGAAGCGCGTAAGGCCCTCTTGGGATTACTGACCCGGCAATAAAACAGTTGAGGTGAGCATCGAAAAAGGACCGCGTGGCTAAGTCAAGAGATGACCGCCGCGTCCAGCCGCGAGGGGCCCGCGACGCGGGAGGCGATATCGAGATAGACTGTATCCGAGGCAATCATGGACGAGCAGGCTAAATCCAGCATTCTCGTGGTCGACGACGATCCCGACGTCCTTAAGCGGATGGAGCGTCTCCTGCGTCTCGAGGGCTTTCGAGACGTCGTCTGCTGCTCCGACCCCAGAGACGTTGCATCGATCGTCGACCGTAACGAGGTGTCGGTCATGATACTCGATCTGATCATGGCGGGCATGCCCGGTCAGAAGGTCCTCGAGGAAACGAGGGAGCGGCATCCCGAGATCCCCGTGATAGTCGCCACCGCCGTGAACGACCTCGACAGCGCGATCGACTGCATAAGGCATGGCGCTTTCGACTACGTGCCCAAGACGGCCGAGACGGGGCGCCTCGCGTCGAGCATTCGCCATGCCCTGTCGATCCGCGAGCTTCAACGCGATTATTCCGCCCTCAAGGACACCCTCCTTGCCGCCAAGCGCCCCGAGTCGCCGGCCTTCTCCGAACTCATAACATCCGACGAGCGAATGCTGAGCGTCATGCGCTATGTCGAGTCCATCGCCGCCTCCCCCAAGCCTATCCTCATTACGGGCGAGTCGGGAACCGGGAAAGAGCTCATGGCGCAGGCCGTGCACCGGCTCTCGGGCAGGATGGGGCCTATCGTAAGCCTCAATATCGCGGGCCTCGACGACACCATGTTCTCGGATAGCCTCTTCGGCCATAGGCGGGGAGCCTTCACGAGCGCCGATTCCGACAGAGGCGGCCTCATCGAGCGCGCGGAGGGCGGAACTCTCTTCCTCGACGAAATCGGCGAGCTATCCCAGGTTTCCCAGGTCAAGCTACTGCGCCTGATCGAGGACAAGTGCTACTACCCTCTCGGAGCAGACGTGCCCAAGTCCTCGAGCGCCGCGATCGTAACGGCGACCAATCGGGACCTGAGGACGGCCGCCGGAACCGGCGCATTCCGGCTCGATCTCTTCTATCGCCTCCAAACCCATCTCGTCCAGATGCCACCCCTTCGCGAAAGGCCGCGAGACCTGCCGCTCCTCCTTTCGTATTTCGTACGGCAATCCGCCCTACGCCTCGGCAGGGGAGTGCCCGCGATCCCCGACGAACTCGCGCTCCTTCTCGAATCCTACGATTTCCCCGGAAACGTCCGGGAACTCGAATCCATGGTTTTCGACGCCATGAGCGGGCTCAAGGGCGGAGTCCTGGGTCTCGATAGCTTCAGACGAAAGATCTTTCATGGAACCGGCGTAAAAGGCCTGCCGGAAAGAAGCGACCTAGGCGCAGACTCGACTCGCTTTTCCTCCTGGGAGCGCCTCCCCAGTCTCAAGAAGGCATCCGAGGAACTCATCCGCGAAGCCCTACGACGCTCCAAAGGGAATCAAGGCATCGCCGCCGATTTGCTGGGAATTTCGCGGAGCGCACTGAATAAACGCTTGAAGAGCTCTAAGGACTCGGAAACGGACTCATGTTACTAGTGCATATCCCTGCGAATATTTTCACAATCTGTCTCTTTTAGCACATCTTCTTAAGTATTTCTATATAAATCAAATATTAATAATAATTACCTAGAAGGTAATCTAATATGCGAATTAGTGCACAGGGGTTCCACATACTAGCAGCATTTCGCTCTTGTAGATAATCGTCTAAAGACCTGTCCGGATCGGCCTATACGGTACGAGTATTTTCTGGAGAACTCTCATCGCCGAATTCGCAAGGTCTTTGGCATGCACTTTGCTTAAAGTAAGGTAACTAAGAAAGTCCATAAAAAATATACCTAATGTAAAAAGGCCGATGTAAAAACTCAGAGGTAAAAAAGCACGACCGCTTCTACCCGTAAAGCGGTTGTAATCCAAAATATCTCTTCCCTTTCCATTAAAAATATCGGGTCAAAGCCGCCAGGGTTCGCAACCTTGGCGGCTTTTTATCGCCTTACCTTCCAACGCATCCAAATTTCAATGGGCTTTTCCAAAACGAGGACGTCGATCAAGGGAATCTTCGCGGCGAGGGTCGTTCCCGAAAGGATTCCGCCGCCTGAGCCAATGACCTCACCGGGGGCCGAAATGCTCAGATCGAGCGCCGCCGTCTCCATGGCCGGCATAGCCCTTTCACCGAGGATGCTCGCGAGCATTGTCCTATATTCGTCGACCGTAACGGGATCTTCCTCGAGGGCAGGCGGGGAAAGGGCATCCATCAGGTATGGATCGATGCCGGGGAAGAAAGAGGCCAGGACCTTCGCCGCGCCCCGCTCCATCCGGATTCTGCATTCGGTCCAATCTGGGCCGTCGGAGATCGTAATCAGTCCCGAGTCCTTGAAATCGGGGGAAGCGGCCAATTCGGCCATGTTGCGCGCCGATAGGACTAGGCTGACGGAATCCGGGCCGGGTTGGCTGATCTCGTCGATGCGGAGGCCGGGCCGAGCGGCTATGGACTTGCTTATCGCCTCGAGATCGAAGAATGGTCCCTTCGACATGCCGCTCGAGCCTGCGGCGGCGAGCTTCCTGAATTTCGCGGAGAGGGGCGATGGAACCTCCGCTTGGATGGAGATGCGCGCGCTCCCATCGGCTCGGATCGTCGAGGTGACGGAGGCGGAACAGGCGGGGAAAAGCGCGGTCGTCGCCAATACTGCGACGCCTAGGACCCCAAGATTCATTTTCTCCAATCGCGGTTTCGCCATGTCGATAATAACAATCTCCCTGAAGGTTGGTTACCGCAACCGTCGGAGGGCGGCGCTGTCCGAATAAGATGGTCGATCGGGCTATTGCGCACCGGGATTTCCCTAGCTAGCATAGCGCTGGCGGAGGCCAGGATGAAGATCATGCGCGAAGACCCTTGGAAGTTCCTAGACGATTATCGCGGGACGGCTTTTGAAGGCGAATGGCCGACCCTTCCCGAGCTTTTCGTACTTACTGCCCGGAGGTTTCCGGAACGTCCTTGCCTTACCGTTTTCGAGCCCGAACGGAGAAGCCTGAGCTACCGAGAGTCCTTGGCCAAGATCGAGGGCGCCGCGCGCAAGCTCCGCTCATTGGGCATCGGGCGCGGCGACAAGATCGCGGTGACCGGGAAGAACAGTCCGGAATGGGCCATCGCTTATTTCGCCGTCCTGACCGCAGGCGCCGTCGTCGTTCCGCTGGATTACCAGCTCGGCGTCCAGGAGCTGGTCAATCTCGTCAAGGCCGGCGACGTCGTTGCGCTATTCACCGACGAAGAGAAGGAAGCCGAGCTCAGGGCGGCATGCCCCGCGCTGAAGGCCGTGTTCTCCCTCGCCCCGGGAAGGCCGGGTTATGTCCTCGACCTGGAAGCGTCCATGGCTCCGGACTTCGAGAGCGCCTCGGAAGGCGATCTGGCGGCAATCCTCTTTACGAGCGGGACCATGGGTACGCCCAAGGGCGTCATGCTGAGCCACCGCAATTTCGTGTCGGATTGCTTCCTCGCACAGGCGAACCTGCCCATATATCATACCGACGTTTTCTACGCCCTTCTCCCGATCCATCATGCCTATACGATGCTTGCCGTGTTCATAGAGGCGATATCAGTCGGCGCCGAGATCGTCTTCGCCAAGCGCATGGTGATCAAGCAGGTGCTCAAGGACCTCAAGGAGGCCGAGGTCACCATGTTCCTGGGCGTACCCCTCCTCTTCAACAAGCTCCTCGCCGGGATCATCAAGGGAGTCAGGGAGAAAGGGCCGATCGTCTTCGGCCTCATTCACGCCCTCATGGGCCTATCCTTCGCGGTAAAGAAACTGACGGGCAAGAACCCCGGGAAAAAGCTGTTCCGATCGGTACTCGACAAGGTCGGCCTCACGAGTATCCGGATCTGCATCTCCGGCGGGGGGCCCCTCGCGCCGAGCGTGTTCAGGCGCTACAACGAGCTCGGCATCGATTTCGTCCAAGGCTATGGCCTTACCGAGACTTCGCCTATCATCACCCTGAATCCCACGGACGCCTTCATCGTCACCAGCGTGGGCAAGCTTATCCCCCGAGTCGAGCTGGAAATCCTCGAGCCCGATGCCGCGGGTGTGGGCGAGATAGCCGTACGCGGGCCGATGGTCATGCTGGGCTACTACAAGATGCCGAATGAAACGGCCGAGGTGCTGAGCGCCGAGGGTTGGCTGCGGACGGGCGACCTCGGTCATATCGACAAGGGGAGCTACGTCTACCTGGAGGGGAGGGCCAAGAACCTGATCGTCACCGAGGGAGGCAAGAACGTCTATCCGGAGGAGATCGAGAACCGCTTCCAGCTCTTCGACGAAGTGGAGCAGGTCCTCGTCTGCGGCTATATCGAGGACGAGGAGATGAAGAGCGAAGGCATCGAGGCCATGCTGTTCCCGAACGCCGATCGCTTCAGATCCGGCGGCGGGGAGGGCGGTCCGGCCTTAGATTGGGCGGCGGTGGAGCTGCGGCTCAGGGGGATCGTCGACGAAGTCAACCAAAAACTCCTGCCTTACCAGAAGATCTCCAAGGTAACAGTCCTACGCGAGCGCCTCGCCGAGACCACCAAGAGGACGGTCAAGCGCTTCGAGGTCGCGAAAGGCGACGGAGCTTCGCGAGCGCTTAGCTAGGCGCTCGAGCCGCCCCCTTCGTCCTAATCGTCCTCGGAGAAGCGAAACTGCGTGAGGAGGATGCCGTTGCGCCCTCGCCATGTCGGACAGGGACCGGGCCGAGTCGGCGACCTCGGCGGCCTGGATCGTGACTTCCTTCGTCGACGATTCGATCTCCGTGGCCGCGGCGTCGTTGCTCTCGTTCATTCCGTTGAGGGAGTGAACCGTCTCCTCGATCCTATGGGAAAACGAAAGCATCTCCTCGACGGCTCCGAAAATAACCTCCATGCTCTTCTCGTTCTCCCCGGCGAGGACGTTTATCTCGTGCAGGCTCTTCCGCGAGAGCTCCGCGTTCTGAGCGTTCTCCCGAGCCTCGGCGAGACCGCGCGCGGTGGCCGTCTCGGCCGCCTTTACCCGCTTTCGCAGCTCGGCTATCACTTTCTTGATTTCGCCCGCGGATAGGTTGGACTGCTCCGCCAGCTTCCTGATCTCGGCCGCGATGACCGCGAAGCCCTTGCCCTGCTGCCCGGCGCGAGCCGCCTGGATCGAGGCGTTGATGGCGAGGACGTTCGTCTGATTCGCGATGTCCTCTATGGAGGCGACGATCGTCCCGATTCTTTCGGTATCTTCCTTGAGCGAGCGGATGGTCGTCTCGGAGACGCTGGCGGCCTCTTCCAGCGACTTGACGGATTCCTGCATCACGCCGATCGCGGCGGAGCTTTTCATCGAAGCCTCGGCGACCCGACGCGCGGTCTTCGAGCTGTCGCCCGCGGTTTCGTTGATGCGTCTGATGTTGCCCGTAAGCGTCTGGATCTCGTCCTTCGTCTTGCCCGTCTCGGAGACCTGGAAGCGCAGGCTGGACGTGATCTTCCCGATCGTCGCGGCGATACTGGCTGTGGATTGCCCGGACTCCTCCGCCGAGGCCGCGAGCTCCTGGCTCAGCGCGAGCAGGGTATCGGCATGGGTAGAGACCGCGGAGACCATCTCCCGAAGGCTCGTCGGCTCCGCATTGAAGCTCGCGACAGCCAACCCGGCGTGCACGGCCTTGTTGAGCACGGGGATCAAGTTGCGATCGAAAATCGGGATGGCCAAGCCGCTCCACTTCTCGCTTATCAAGCGTTCGACTATAGGCTCGTACGTCGAGGCGGCGGTCAAGTTCATACCTTCCGCGTTCTGGGGCACGATCCATTCCACCCGCGCGCCGACGGCTTCCAACTCCCGCTTCGCCTCGATCGCCCCTTCGTGGATCTGCTTCCAAAATCCCTCGCTGCTGAGCGAAACGATTGCGATCTTCAGATCGCCGCGCGGCGCCCGATTCCGATCCTCCCCGAGGGAAACTTTGGCCAGGTGCTCCCGGTCGCCGAGGCCGGAGGAACCCATCGCGGTTCCAGTATCGCTGATAGTTGTCCTTGCGGACTTCCTGAAGCTTGGTGAGGAAGCGCGGGAAGGCGGGCGTCCAGCCGGTCGCCAAGTGGTTGAAAAGGCGAATGATCGGGTCGTGTCCCTGTGCGAAGGGATCCTGCGAGATCGTCGCGGCGATCACGCCTTTCGCGACGAATTCCATCGTGGCATCCGTCAGATCGTGGGCGACGACGAAAACCTTGTCGGTCCTGCCGGCGTCCAGCACGGCTTTCGCCGCTTGCGACGGAGTCTCGCCCTCCGTCACGTAGATCGCTCCGAGATCGCGATATCGCTTCATGGCGTCGATCGACGCCGCATAGGTCTTTTCGCCCGATTCGAAGGTTTCGAAGGTCTCTACGACCTCGATGCCGGCGAACTTCTCCGCGAGAAGGCTCAAGGCTCCTTTCCGCCTGAGAATGTGGTTTACGGATTGAAGATTGGCGACGCCGACGACGACTCGACCCTTGCCGCCGAGTATGCGACCGATCGTCTCGCCCACCATCCGTCCCTCGGCGTAGCTATCGGACCCGACATAGCAAAGTCGCAGGCATGGCTCGTTCGTGATTCCGTTGAAGGCCTCTATGCTCTCGCGAAGCAGGCCGGCCGTGCTTGCCGCGAGCCGCGCCATGTTCCCCAGCTCGCCCTTGGCCACGACGGCCGTCCCTGTCGAGGCCGAGGGAGCCTTGGCCGCGAGGTTGCCCGTGGAGAGCTTTGCGAGACTCGAGGATAAGCCCTCCAGATCCTCCCTGATGCGGTCCTGAGAATCGACGAGGTCCCTGACGGGCCTCGAGAAGTCCCGTACGAAGATCCCCCAGGCGCAGATCGCGAGAAGGAGGCCTAGCCCGATACCCGCCAAGGGATAGGCTTCCGACCCTGACTTCGCGTTGAGGGCAAGAAAGCCTGAAGCGAGGAGAAGGATGCATATCGCCGGGAAAAGAAGCAGAAGGAGGCTTGCAGATGTTGCTGAACGCTTCATGGACGGCATCCCTCGCAGAAAGGATACAATGGTGTTTGAATTATAAGGTATGAAATTAAACTAGACTAGATAGGATGCGATAATCGCCGCTATTTAGTGCCATAGACCGGTACCGGCTGGGTACTGTTTCGCAGAAGCACCTCCCCGATCCTGACGAGACGGGCCTGACTCTCCAGCTCGAGCTGGCGGAAAACGGGCTGGGACAGGAGGAGGTCCTGCTTGAACTCCCGGCAAAGGGAGTCGAGCCGAGCCGCCACGGATACAGCCTCGCCGAAAACCCCGAGCCTTCTCGATCCCTGGACGCCGAGATCCCCCGCTACGATGGTTCCCGAGTGCATTCCGATGCTCACGTCGGAGGGCGCCGGCAGCGAGGCGGACTGGAGATCGTCCCTCAATCCCGGCAGCTCCGCTATGAAGTCGCGCGCGCAGGCGAGCGCTCGCTCGGCCGCGTCCTTCTCTCCCATCAACCCGAAGACGACGAGGACCGAGTCGCCGGCGGTGCCCGCGATGCGTCCGCCGTGCCGATCGGCCGCTACGGCCCACACGGAATAGTAGCGATTGAGGATGGCCACGGAGCGCTCGGGGCTCAGCCGCTCGGCCAGGCCCGTGAAGTCCCTGATATCCGAGGAGATGACGGTGACCGTCGACGCCAGCCCGGCCGCGGCCGCGGGACCGCCCGCATTTTCGTCGATGCGCGCCGTATCGAAGAGCCCTGCGATGCGCGATCGCAAGCCCAGCGCGTTCACCTTGCTGGCGAGGAGCATCAATCCGAAGGTCGCGACTCCGAAAATGAGGAAGAGGTTTTGCGGGGTCTCGAGGAACTTCAGGAAAGAAGGACCGAAGCGGGCGATCCCTAGAGCCTTGTCGTATTGCGCCGAGTCGATCTCGCCAGCGGCGAGACGCCTGGAGAGCAGCAGGCGCAGGTCGAGGTAGAAATAGAAGAAGACGAAGACGAGGACGACACCCGCCGCGAGGAGGGCCTCGGCGGCGCGCTTGAACCACGTGCCCCTGCCAGAGAGGGCTACCGCTTGAAAAAAACCGACGTACAGCGCCGCGCCCCAGATGAAGGCGTTGGCCATGTCGAGGGAGATGAAGGTTCCGGACAGCATGCGAACGAGGGTGTATGCGGCCGGAGTTATGAAGGAGAAGAGGATCCTCAATATCGGCTTATGCCCCTGTCCGACCAGGAGGAGGATTTGGACGATGAGGAAGAAAGTCACGATGAGGATGGAAGCCGGCCTCAGAATGTCCGTCGCCGGCGTTATGAGCAGCATCAGGATGAAAAAGACGAAGAATTGGCTGGAATATAGGAAGAACTCGTCGAAGAATCGCCTAATGTCCAATCTCATCGCCAACTCCTTCTTGCCGATTCCCGGGAAAATAATAATAACCGCGCTGGCGGCTCCTGCAAAGCCCAAACTAGGATTGACAGCGCTTCCGCATTTCCAAATAATGCTTTAATTATTCATATTGTTATCATGGAGGTGACATGAAAAGATTTATGGTATCGATCCTAATCGCCGCCTTCGTCCTGATCGGCGGCGCATTATGGGCGCAAAACACGCTGGTGTATGGAACTACGGATAAAGTCACCCAGATGGATCCGGCGAGCGCCTATGATTTCCACACATGGGAACTCTTCGATAATATCGATGAAAGCCTGCTCACTTACAAGCAAGGCACTTCGGAGATCATCCCTGGCCTCGCCGAGAGCTACACGGTTAACAAGGCCGGAGACGAGTATGTCTTCAAGCTGCGTAAGGGCCTCAAGTTCACGGACGGCACTCCCTTTACCGCAGATGCGGTCAAGTGGACTATCGACCGAGTCGTAGCCCTCAAGGGCGACCCTTCCTGGCTCGTCACCCAATTCGTCAAATCGGTCACCGTCGTGGATCCGCTCACGGTCAAATTCACCCTCAACGGGCCCACCGCCTTCTTTCCCTCGGTCATCGCCGGCAACCCGCCTTATTTCCCGCTGAGCCCGGGCGTCTACCCCGTCGACAAGATCATCAGCGACCCGACCGAGCTGAAGGGCGGCCAGCTCGTCGGGCTCGGACCCTATAAGATCACCTCCTTCAAGCGGGATGAGGAGGTCATCTTCGAGGCGAATCCCGACTATTACGGTAAGGCCCCGACGATAAAGAAAATCATCATACGATACTTCGCCGACGCCACGACCATGCGGCTCGCGCTCGAGAAGGGCGACGTCGATCTCGTCTACAAGTCCCTGAATCCATCCGATATCGCCGACCTGGCCAAGAACCCGAAGATCGTCACGAACAAGCTGCCGGGTCCCTTCATCCGATTCCTCTGCTTCGAGACTTCCGAGAGCGTGTTCAAGGATAAGAACCTGCGAAAGGCGATCGCGGCCCTGATCGATAGGCCCGAGATAAACCAGAAGGTCTACCTCGGCCAGAACGAGCCTCTCTACTCCCTCATCCCCAAGGGCATGCTCTACCATAACGAGGACTTCAAGACCGACATCGGGGACGGCAATGTCGCATTGGCCGAGAAGCTCCTCAAGGCCGCCGGCTACAGCAAGGATAAGCCCTTCGAATTCGATCTCTGGTATACCCCGAGCCACTATGGCGATACCGAGGTCAACCTGGCCGAGGTCGCGAAGTCCCAGCTCGAGAAGACGCCCCTCGTCAAGGTCACGATCAAGAGCGCCGAGTGGGCCACCTACAAGCAGCAGTTCAACAAGAAGCAGATGCCCGCCTATTTCCTCGGCTGGTATCCCGATTACGTGGACCCGGACGACTACACCGCCGCTTTCGCCCAGACCGACGCCTCGGCCGGCGAGGGCATCTTCTTCTCGAACAAGGACTGGGACGCGCTCTTCCTCAAGGAAGAGAATACGCCCGACCCGAAAGTCCGCCAGCAGCTCTTCGAGCAGGTCCAGAAGTGGTGGACCGATGAAGTGCCTTGCGCCCCGATCTTCCAGGGTAACCTCTACGTCCTCACGCAGAAGAACGTGACCGGCGTAAAGATCGGCGCGCCGCTGATCTTCCGGTACGACTCGTTGATGTT
The DNA here is from genome assembly GCA_963778775.1 of uncultured Spirochaetota bacterium. Classification (GTDB taxonomy): domain Bacteria; phylum Spirochaetota; class Spirochaetia; order Treponematales; family Rectinemataceae; genus UBA1306. The sequence goes on from CAVZVX010000066.1 coordinate 27,725, forward strand.
CAAGTAGCGATCGGGCGGGACGCCATGTAAGCGGAGAGGAGCCGTTCGATTGGCTCGAACGGCTCCTCTTCTTTACCGTCCCGCCTCAAGCTCCCGGCAGAAGGCACTGATGAGACGCATCTTCAAGTATCTCGTTGCACGGCTCCTTTTGATGATCCCGATGCTCTTCGTCCTATTAACCCTGGTCTTCGTCGTCCTGCGGGTCATGCCGGGCGATCCCGTATCCGCGATGCTCGGCGGCCACGCCCCCGAGAAGGTCATCCAGGAGAAGAAGAAGGAGCTGGGCCTGGACAAGCCGATCGGCGCCCAATACCTCGAGTACCTCGGCCAGCTCGCCCGCTTCGACTTCGGCAAGTCGATGATCCTGGAGGAGAGGGTATCCAAGCCCATCCTCGACAAGCTGCCCGCCACCATTGAGCTCACCGTCAGCGGTCTCATCATCTGCCTGGGCATAGGCGTGCCCCTCGGCGTACGCGCGGCCCGCAGGCGCCGCACGGGCCACGACTTCGGCATCAGACTCTATGCCAATGTCGTTTATTGCATCCCGGTCTTCTGGATGGGCCTGATGTTCCAGATGATCTTCGGGGTCTTCCTCAACCTCTTCCCGATCTCGGGCCGGGTAGGGAGCCGAGTGATCTCGGGGGACTTCGACAAGACCGGCTTCTACGTCCTGGACACTCTTTTCGCGGGTAAGTTCCTCGCCTTGGGCGACGTGCTCTATCATCTCGCGCTCCCCGCGATCACGCTCGGCATCGTCCTCTCCGGCGTGTTCGTCAGGCTCACCCGCGCGAATATGCTGGACGTCCTAAAATCCGACTTCGTACTGGCCAGCCGCGCGCGCGGAGTGCCCGAGCGCGGCGTCGTCTACAAGCACGCGCTCAAGAACGCGCTCATCCCCATCATCACCATGCTCGGGCTCCAGTTCAGCACCCTGCTCGCCAACGCTATCCTGACCGAAACCACTTTCTCGTGGCCGGGCATGGGCCGCCTGCTCCTGGAGCGTATCGAACTTCGTGATTATCCGACCGTACAAGGGATAATAGTGGTCTACGCCTTCATCGTGAGCTTGGTCTCGCTCCTCGTCGATATCGTGTACGCGGTCATCGATCCGCGGGTCAAGCTCTAGGAGGGCGCTCCGATGGACAAAGCGCAACGCGACATAGGGATCGAGGCCGCCAGGTTCTCACCGGCGGCCAGCCTGGCCAAACTCTTGGGCCGCTTCTCCGCGGCGGCCCGAAGATACAGGATCGAATGGTGGATCCTCGTGGCCGGTATCCTCGTGATCGGCTTCATAGCCTTCATGACGATCTTCCCCGGAGCGTTCACGCCGTACAGCCCCTTGGACCAGGACGCGGGGCCTCAGCTGGCCAAGCCGAGCGCCGGCCATATCATGGGGATCGATAACCTGGGCCGCGACATCGGAGCTCGGGTCGTTTACGGAGCCCGGACGATCCTCGGAGTGGCCATAGCGGCCGCCTTGCTATCCGCCTTGATCGGTATTCCCCTCGGCCTCATTTCGGGATTCGCCGGAAATTGGCTCGACAAGGTACTCTCGCTCGTTATGGATTCAATCTATTCCTTTCCCGGGCTCATCCTCGCGATCGCCTTCGCGGCCATGCTCGGGCCGGGCGTGATCAACATAACCCTCGCGGTGTCGGTCGTGTATATCCCGACCTATTTCCGCCTCGTGCGCGGCCAGACCCTCTCGATCAAGGAGGAGCTCTACGTCGAGGCGGCGAGGGCCATAGGCGCCAGGCGAGGCGTCATCCTCGCCAAGTACATTTTCCCGAACGTCATCGCGACCGTGGTGGTCGTGTTCTCGCTCAATATCGCCGACGCGATCATGACCGAGGCGGCTCTGTCCTATATCGGCCTCGGCCTCCCCGCGGGCATTCCCGACTGGGGCATGGACCTCTCCATGGGAAAAAAGTTCCTGCCCTCGGGCGTATGGTGGATGATCACCTATCCGGGGCTCATGATCATGACTCTCGCGCTCGGCTTCACGATGCTCGGCGAGGGCCTGTCGGAGATCCTCAACCCGAGGCTGCAGGAGTATTGACGATGGCATACGCAGACGGCGATCCGATCTTGGATATCCGGGGCCTCTCGATCGCCTATCCCATCTCGATCGGCACGGTCTACGCGGTCGAGGACGTCTCGCTCTCGGTACGGAAGGGCGAGGTCCTCGGCATCGTCGGCGAGTCCGGCTGCGGGAAATCCACTCTCGGCCTCTCCATTTTAAAGCTCATGAAGCCGCCGGGAAGGATCGGCTCGGGAAGCATCCTGTATAAAGGCGTCGACGTCCTGTCGATGGGCGAGAAATCCCTCTTGGACCTTCGGGGGAGGAACATCGCGATGATCTTCCAGAATCCCCTCACGTCTCTCGACCCCCTGGTCACGGTGGCGGATCATTTCGTCGAGGCCATCCGCGTCCACATGCCCGAAGTTCGGAAGAGGGACTGCCTGGCGAGGGCGAAGGCGATACTTGCCGACCTGGGGATCGAGGGGCGCAGACTCTCGGAGTACCCCTACCAGCTCTCGGGCGGCATGCGCCAGCGCATCATGATCGGCCTCGCCCTCATCCTGCACCCCGACATCCTCCTGGCCGACGAGCCGACGACCGCTCTCGACGTGATAGTCGAGGCCGGCTTCACCGAGCTCCTCATGAAGCTGAAGCGCCAGTACGACCTCACCGTGCTTTTGATTTCGCACAATCTTGGCCTGGTGGCCGAGATGGCCGACCGGATAGCCGTAATGTACGGCGGGCGGATCGCCGAGCTCGCTTCGGTCGACGACATCTTCGCCAGGCCGCTGCATCCCTATACCCGTGGGCTCATGGCCTGCGTGCCCAATATCCGCCTCGACCAGAAGGAGCTCGTGGCGATGCCGGGGAGCCCTCCCGACCTGGTCGATGCGCCCGAAGGCTGTCCCTTCGCGCCACGCTGCCCCGAGGTCATGGAGGTCTGCGGGGTCAAGACGCCGAAGCTCAAGGACTACGGCGGACCCGCGGCCGCGTGCTGGCTCTACGAAAGGAACGCTTGAGATGGCCGCCCTGATCAAAGCGGAGCGCCTCGTCAAGGATTTTCCCGTGAAGGGCGCCTTTCCGGGCAGCAAGAAGAAATTCGTGCACGCGGTCGACGACGTGGACCTCGCGATCGAGGAAGGGGAAGTGCTCGGCCTGGCGGGCGAGTCGGGCTCGGGCAAGTCCACCACGGGCCGTCTCCTCATCCGGCTCGTGGAGCCGAGCTCGGGACGAATCGAGTACCGAGGGCGGGATATCACGGAATATCCCAAGCGCGAGCTCGAGGCCCTGAGGGCGAAGATGCAGATTATCTTCCAGGATCCGGTCAGCTCGCTTTCGCCGCGGATGAGCGTCGGCGAGGCCATTGGCCATCCGCTCAAGATCCACGGGCTGGGCGACGCCGCCCGGCGCAGGGACGCCGTCCTCGGGATCATGGAGAAGGTAGGCTTGTCCCCGGCTCGCTATCTCTACCAAAAATATCCCCACCAGCTCTCGGGCGGGCAGAGCCAGCGCGTCGTGATCGCGCGCGCCCTCGTGACGAGGCCAGACTTCATCGTAGCCGACGAGCCGATCGCGATGGCGGACGTCTCGGTTCGCGCCCTCATCCTCCAGCTCATGCGCCAGCTCAAGGACGAGATGGGCCTCACCTATCTCTTCATCACGCACGATCTCGCGACGGCCAAATACCTCTGCGACCGGGTCGCCATCATGTACCTGGGAAGGATCGTCGAGCTGGCCACGCGAGACGAGCTCTTCTCCCATCCGCATCATCCCTACGCAAAGGCCCTCCTCGCAGCCGTCCCGATTCCCGATCCCAAGGCGCGGAAGCCCAAGAACCTGCCGGCCGGAGAGATCCCGAGCGCGATAGACCCTCCTTCGGGCTGCCATTTCCACCCGCGCTGCCCTTACGCCATGCCCGCCTGCTCCTTGGCTCGGCCTCCCTTGAGGGACCTGGGCTCGGGGCATCTCTCGGCATGCATACTCGAGTAGGGAGGGATGAGTACCATGAGTCCCGGCTCGAGCGTCGCGATGCGCGCCTTCGCATTGCTTCTGGCCGCGCTCTGCGCATCCTGCTCGGCCCCCGGTAAAGATCGCGCAGAGGTCCCCCGGATCGTCATCGTCACTCCTTCGGAAGCGTCGGCTCCGGAGGAGTTCAAGGGCGCCGAGGCCCTCGCCCTGGCCTACTCGGCTAAAGGCTCGAAGGGCGAGATCGCACATGCAATCCTTCCCGACGCCAAAGCTTCGGGGAACGAAAAAGCGTCGGGCGCGGCCGAAGCAAGGACGCTACCCTCCGAGGCTTCCGTCGCCTCTTTCATCGCCGACGCCGCGAGCGACGCGAAGGCCATCGTCGTCGATCCCGCCCTTCCGGGCAGCGCCGAGGGATTTCGCCGCGCGAAGCTGGCGAAGCCCGGTCTATTGTGCCTCGCCGGCGGCTCGCGAGAGCTTCCTCTCGCCATCGAGGCTTCGGCCGACATGGTAGCGGACCTCGATCGCGTGTATCGAGCCTATCTTATCCCGTGGGCGGCCAAGAAGATGGGGGTCAAGACTCTAGTGGCGATCTACGGGCAGGGCGAGGACGCCGATCCTTCGACGGCGCGCGAGCGAGCGATCATGTCGGAAGCCTCGACGGACCTCGGGCTCAAGTACGCCGCGATGGTCGTACCGCAGGGCGCAGATGCGATCGCCTACGCCCGCGCGATGATAGGCGCCTGGCTTCGCGACTATGGTCCCGACGCTTCCCTGTACTCTCCCGATGCCGAGCTGGCGGTTCCCATCATTGCGGGCAGCCTCGCCGGCGGCGGCCTCGTCGTGGACGAGGCGGGCGAGGCTACGCGCGCGGCGTACGCGGCGGCCCTCGGCATGGACCTGAGCCCCGCGAAGGGCGATGCGAAAAGAGAGAGAAGGCTCGTGGAGCGCAATCTCGACGCCCTCGGGATCCGGGGGCGCTTCGGCGAGTGGGACGCGGGCTATGCCCGGTCGAGCATAGAGGGCCTGGGAGAATTCGCCATCCGCGTGGTCGAGGGCAGGGCCCGCAAGGATGTCTTGAAGGACCTGATAGAGGCCCTCGACGCGCGCTCTCCCGGCGCTTCCTGGCTCGCGGCCTACGATATCGATCCAGAGACCGGGGTGAGGTCCGCCAATCGAGTCCTTTTGCGGCAGGATGTCTATGCCTTCGGCTCGGGCTACCTACAGAGCGCCCTGAAGGCCGTGCCCGAAAAGTACCTCTCGATTCATATCCCCTCGCAATAGGCCGGGCGCGGAATCTCGCACGTGTTGATTCTCGAGTCCCCTCTCGTTTACTATCTGCCAATCGTCGTCATCGGGGTCCAGGGGGCGAGTCCATGGCAAAGTATCCGTTCGGGGAGATCGAGAAGAAATGGCAAGCGCGCTGGGAATCCGAAAAGTCCTTCCGCGCGGTCGAGGATTCCGCATATCCCAAGGAAAAGCGTCGCTACGTGCTCGACATGTTCCCCTATCCCTCCGGTGCCGGGCTCCACGTCGGCCATCCCGAGGGCTATACCGCCACCGACATCTATTGCCGCTATCTTCGGATGATGGGATACAATGTCCTCCATCCCATGGGTTTCGACGCCTTCGGTCTCCCCGCCGAGAATTACGCGATCCAGACCGGAACCCACCCTGCCGTGACGACGATGGCGAACATCGAGCGCTTCAGGGAGCAGATCAAATCCCTCGGATTTTCCTACGATTGGGATCGGGAGATTTCGACCTGCGATCCCGACTACTACAAATGGACGCAGTGGATCTTCCTCAAGCTCTTCGAGCGCGGCCTCGCCTACGAAGCCGACATGCCGATCAACTGGTGCCCATCCTGCAAGACCGGCCTCGCCAACGAGGAGGTCAAGGACGGGGAATGCGATCGCTGCGGCACCAAGGTAGTTCGCAAGAGGATACGCCAATGGGTGCTCAAGATCACCGCCTACGCGGAGCGGCTTCTCGAGGACCTCGACGGTCTGGATTGGCCTGAAGCCGTCAAGCTCATGCAGCGCAATTGGATCGGCCGCTCGGAGGGCGCGATCGTCAGCTTCCCGATCGAACGTAACGCAGGATCGGCACCTGCCGATCCTGCGAAATCGATCGCCGGAGGCGATCGATTGGAGATCTTCACTACTCGAGCGGATACCCTCTTCGGCGCCACCTACATGGTGCTCGCCCCTGAGCATCCCCTCGTGGCCGAGATCGCCGCCGCGGACCGCCGCGCGGCCGTGAACGCCTACGTCGACGCCGCCGCGAGAAAGAGCGACCTGGAACGCACCGACCTCGCCAAGGAGAAGTCCGGCGTATTTACCGGCGCATACGCGATCAACCCCCTGAGCGGCGATCGCGTCCCCGTCTGGATCTCCGACTACGTGCTCGTCTCCTACGGGACGGGGGCCATCATGGCGGTCCCCGCCCACGACGATCGGGATTGGGATTTCGCGAAGAAGTTCGACCTCCCCATCGTCCAGGTAGTCGCGTCCAAGGCGCAATACGAATCGGGCGCCGACTTCGCATCGGAACCCGCGATATGCGACATCGAGGACGGCTATTCGGTCAACTCGGGCGAGTTCAGCGGGCTGGAGACCGAAACGGCCAAGCTCCGGATCGTCGAAAAGCTGGAGCGCGACGGCATGGGCACGAGGGCCGTGAACTACAAGCTGCGCGACTGGGTCTTCTCGCGGCAACGGTACTGGGGCGAGCCCATCCCTCTCGTGCATTGCGCGAAGTGCGGCATCGTTCCCGTCCCCGAGTCCGAGCTTCCCCTCATGCTGCCCGAGGTCAACAGCTACACGCCTTCCGGCACGGGAGAATCGCCCCTCGCCAATATCCCCGAGTGGGTCGAAACGACCTGTCCCAAATGCGGCGGCCCGGCTAAGCGCGAGACGAACACGATGCCGCAGTGGGCGGGCTCGTGCTGGTACTACCTTCGCTTCCTCGATCCGACGAATTCGGAAGCCCTCGCCTCGAAGGCCGCAAGCGAGTATTGGATGCCGGTCGACCTCTACGTCGGCGGGGCCGAGCACGCGGTTCTCCATCTCCTCTACTCGCGCTTCTGGCACAAGGTCCTCTACGATATCGGCGCCGTCTCCACCAAGGAGCCCTTCGCACGCCTCATCAACCAGGGCATGATCCTCGGCGAGGACAACCAGAAGATGTCCAAGAGCCGGGGCAACGTGATCAACCCCGACGATATCATCCGGGACTTCGGCGCCGACGCGATGCGAGTCTACGAGATGTTCATGGGTCCCCTCGTGGTATCCAAGCCCTGGGCGACCGCAGGCCTCATCGGCGTGAGCCGATTTCTCGAGAAGGTATGGGCCTTGTCGGCTCGCGGCCTGGTCGACGCCGACCCCGATCGGGACTCTCTCAAGGCGCTTCATCGGGCGATCAAGAAAGTGAGCGGCGATACCGACAGCCTGAATTTCAACACCGCGATCTCGGCCATGATGATATACGTCAACGAGCTCGGCAGGCTCGAAACCCTGCAGCGCCCGCTCTGGGAGCCTCTCATACTCCTCCTCGCGCCCTATGCGCCTCATCTGGCCGAGGAGCTCTGGGAGCGGACGGGACACGCGAATAGCCTCGCGCGCGAGGCCTGGCCCACCTGGGACGAGTCCCTCTGCGCGGACGAGACGAAGGAGATAGTCGTTCAGGTCAACGGCAAGATCCGCGAGCGCTTTACCGCTCGGGCCGGTTCGGCCGAGACCGAGCTCGAATCGAGGGCGAGGGCCATGCCCAGGGTGGCGGAATGGATCGAGGGGAAGCGGGTCGCGAAAGTGATCGTGGTCAAGGACAGGCTCGTCAACTTCGTCATGGCCGGGTAGGGCTCACTTGAAGGCCGCGAGGAGGATCGGGGCGTAAGCCGCGATCACGGCCACGACGAGGAGCGCGAACGCGAAAGGCCTCGAGCCGTCGCCGGCTTCGCCGTCGGTTACTGCGGCCGGGGTTTCCCAGACTTTCAGCATCAGCCGGTCCGCATCCTCGATCAAAGTCGCCGGGCGGATCGAACCCTTGTACTCGACGATCCGATCGTAGTAGACGAAGGCCGCGGCGACGAGCGCTCCGAAGCGGCCGGGCAGGCGTAGCCCGGGGAGTATCGTGGCCTTCGAGACGTAGAGGAGCCCTTCGAGGACGAGGGCTTTCCCGATGCCGTCGATAAGGGCAATCTCAGTCACCTTGAAGGGTCCGAGCACGACGAGGACCTTGCCCACGGGAACGAGCAGGTTCGCGAATACGATCCCGAAGGAGACCAGGAGGGTCGCGGGGAGGGATACTTTCTTCCCCGAGAGCCATGCCGCGCCCAAGAAGCACAGGAACATAATCGCCCTGATCGCGAGAGAGCGCTGGAAAAGGAAGGCGGCGGCGATCGACGCTCCGGCGGCGGCGAGGGCCCAGGGCGAGAAGAGCGAGCTCCAACGATCGCGCCGGCGCTCCCTATCCATGAGTCTCTTCCGTCGCCCGCGCGTACCAGGCCGATCTGGCGGAGAAGAGCTCGGCGAAGACGCCGAGGAAGGCGCCGGTCACGAGGCCGGCGGCGAGGAAGGGCGGAGCGATGAGCCGCACCGCGTCGCCGAATACGATGAGGCCGGCGAGGCCCATTTGCGCGGCGTTCGACGCTACCGCGCCCAGGATGGAGACGCCCACGGCGCTTATCAAGGCGCCTGCGGCCTTGCGCGCAAGCCACATGACAATGGCCGCCGCAAGGGTCCCGGCGAGGGAGAAGAGCGCCACGTACGAGAAGAGGGAGCCGGATATGACGCTCATGCCGAAAACCTTCACGAGGGCCAGGGCGAGGTACCAGGGCAGCGGAAGCAGGTCTACGGCGAGCACCGAACAGCGCGCCGCCTTCGAACGGCTGATCGCACCGCTGTTCGATTACAAGTCGATCCGCCTCTTGTCGAAAAGCCCGATTTCGCTATACGCCCTGGGCATCCCGCCGGCGCAGTACGACGAACTGGGTCCAGCACGGGCGGCAATGCGATCGCGGTGCTGCGCGAACGCGTCGAGCAGCAATACGTTTCA
>CAVZVX010000067.1:0-26357 GCA_963778775.1 uncultured Spirochaetota bacterium
GAAGGCAAGCGCCTCGCCGGCGCCGAGTTCTGCGCGCCGATGGCCATGTTCCACGGCCAGGCCCGCGCCCTCCTCGAGGCGGCCGACTTCGCCTTCCTCCCGATCTACCTCGAAGAGGAGCCGGCCCATCCCCCCGGCGCCGATTCGCGCGAGGGAGCGCGCCGCTACTATTGCAACTACAGTCAATACGCGCCGATCGTGGCGCGTTGCGCGGAGTCGAAGGACCGGGTCAGGATGCTCATGCCCCTGCTGAAGAGCCGGCGCGGAGGCACGTCGAACGCGGTGCGCGAATTGAGGAGCGCGTTGAGGATCGCACTCGCGCCCTGGGGCATCAGGGCGCCCTCGGAGCGCGCCTTGAGGGAAGCATGGGAGACCTGCGCGGAGGCGAAGCGGAAGGCGCTCGAGGCGGCGAGAAGGGTCTTCGCGGAAAGCGCCCCGGGCGACGATATCGGCGTCGTCCTCGTGAGCAGGCCCTACGCGGCGCTGTCGGCCGCGATGGGCGCCTCCATCGGCGGGATGATCGCCAAACGAGGCGTCGACCTCGCGTACTGCGACATGCTGCCGGAAGGAGGCGCGTCGGCGATCGATCCCCTTCTCGCAGCCTTCCACTGGCGCTACGCCTCGGAAGTCCTCGGAGCCGCCGACTTCTGCGCGAGGAATCCGCGCTTCTACCCCGTCTTCATCACTACCTTCAAGTGCTCTCCCGATTCCATCGCCCTCGAGTGGTTCAGGCGGATCCTCGACCGCGCGGGCAAGCCCTACCTCGTCCTCCAGATCGACGAGCACGATTCGGGGGCGGGCTACGAGACACGCATCGAGTCCGGGCTCCGCTCCTTCCGAAACCACTTCCACGGCGCGCGCCCGGGGGCCTCTCCGTCGCCCCACGCAGCCGCCCTCGCCCGGAGGACGGAGGTCGCGGGCCGTCGCGATCCCTTCGTGCCGCGGCTGGCGACCCAACTCCGCGGGAAGACGGTTCTCTTCCCCAACTGGGATCCCCTCGTCTGCTCCCTTCTCGCCGCCAATCTCCGAGGCAACGGAATCGACGCGAGGACACTCGACGAGAGTCCGACCTCCATCCGCCGCGCGATGAGCGGCAATTCCGGACAGTGCATCCCCATCAATATCATAGCCGGCGAAACCATAGAGCAGGTCGAGCGCGAGGGCCTCGATCCTGCCCGAGTTGTCCTTTGGATCGGCGCCGCGATGTGGCCCTGCAATGTCCCCATGTATCCGCACTTCATCAAGGCTTTCATCGAGCGCCAAGGCCGGGGCATGGAGGCCCTGGAAGTCTTCGCGGGGGACATCACCTTCCTGTACCTGGGACCGAAGACGATGATCGGCGCCTACCACGCCTTCCTGGCCGGAGGCATGCTCAGACGTCTCGCCTGCAGGGTCAGGCCCTATGAGATCGAGGCTGGCGCCACGAAGAAGCTCGTCGACCGGGCCCTCTCGACCTTGGTGACGGCCTTCGCCACGGGCAGGCCGAAAGAGGCGGCCTACGGCGAAGCCTTCGGCCCCTTCGGCGAACTTCCGACGGGGCCCAGGACCAGGCCCAAGGTCGCGATCTTCGGGGACCTCTACTCGCGCGACAACGACGTCCTCAACCAAGGCCTCGAGATCGCCATCGAGGATGCGGGAGGGGAGGTGATAACCACGCCCTATATCGACTACATCAAGGCCACCCTCGACGCGTATTTCAAGCGGCTCCTGATAGACCATTCCTGGGCCGATTGGGCGAAGATGAAAGCCGCCGTCGCCGTCCTCGCCGCGATAGAGAAATCGCTCGCGCTCGCAGACCACGCCACCTTCGGCAGTCTGCCGAGTTGGAGGAACCCCGGCTACCTAGAGAAGATCGAGCGCCTCGGCCTGCGAAGCGAGCTGGAGGGCGAGTGCTTCGACAACGCCATCAAGATATTCCGCATCCTCGACGAGCACCCCGACACGGCCTTCTTCGTCCAGGCCAATCCGGCGTTCTGCTGTCCCTCGATCATAACCGAGGCCATGGCTAGGGAGATCGAGGCGGTGACCGGCGTGCCGATCGTCACGATCACCTACGACGGGACGGGCGCGCCGAAGAACGACGCGATCGTCCCCTACCTGTCCTTCGGACGCTGACTTTCGATGCGCCCATGAGCGACCGGTATCAGCATCCGCGCGGGGCGCAGATTCGATGCCATTTCGCCACCCCTCTCGGCGCGACGCGCGAGCCCGAAGCCGCTCCGGCGACGCTATCTCGCGCCGCCCCTAGATGCGGCCTCCCTTATCTGCGCCTTGATATGCTTGGCGGCTATCGCGTAGCCCCCGTCGGCCGCGTCCACGAAATGGACCTCGGCCCCTGAAGCGGTGTGCATGAGGCAGGTTATCGTCGCCCGGTCGCTTACGTGGAGTCCGTAGAAAATCTCGCCCCTCGCTCGGGCCTCCTCGAGTCTCTTTTGCAGCTCTTCGCGGGAATGACGGCTGACCGCGAGTATCATCTTGATCGTGTTGTCGTATTTGCGGAAATCGCTCGAGGCGACATTTTCCTCTTTTATGGCCGAGAGATCCTTGCGTCCCTGTAAGATCCTTATGCGCAGGGCCGAAAGCAGGAGCACCCAGACGATCTGCAATCGCGCCTTCTGGCGGTAGGCGAAGGCGCGGGGGCCTCGGGAGGCGCCTGCCCTGACGGCTGTCTCCATGTTCAATCGCCTCGTGCCGAAGGCCGGCCTGTGCGTCTCGAGGCGTAGGGGGTGGTGCTCCCGCTCGGTGCCGACGAGGGCCCGGAGCTCCTCGAGGAAATCCTTGACGAGCCCGTGGTCGCTCCTGCGAAACTTCACGAGCAGGGCTATCGTCTCGTCCTTGCTGGAGGGGAAATCCTGCCACCGGCAGGTATAGCCGGTAAAATCGGGCTCGAAGGAGCCGCCGTCCTTCGTCGAGACGAGGTAGCGGGGATCCGAGTCCTTCAGTATCGCTTCCGCCTCGTCGAAGCCGTCGCCCTCGAAGATAGCCTGCGAATAGTGAGGGCTTACCTCCCAACGGGCGACGCGAAGGATCCTTCCCTTATCCCGCAGGTCCCGTACCGGAATCAAGGCGAGGCGGAGGACGAGGTCGAAGGCCTGCTTCACCGAGCGGACGGTTCCGACGAGGATATCCCGCACCGCGTCGACGGCTCCCGAGGGAACCAGGCAGGTCACGCCGTCCCCGCCGAAGACGAAGGGGAAATCCATATTGCCGAGGTAGTTGCTGATGGCCATGACCGGCAGGCTACCCGCTGAATTGACTTCCTTGTAGCGCCCCTCCTCTATGGCCTTCGTCGAGGCGACGACGTCGGTCAGGGCGATCCACCAGTCGGAGGGCACGTCCCGGAACATGCCTTCGCCGAAGACCTCGACCAGGGACTGGGCCTTCGTGATGCTCTCGTAGAAACCATCGGCCATGTCGACCTCCCGACCATAAATCTACTGCGTCCCGATCCCGGCGTCGAAGCTAGCCGACCGTTTTTCCGAGGAGGAGGGCAGCTTCCAGCTCGTCGATCAGGCGCTCGGGGGTCGACGCGCCGGCGGAGAGCCCGACCCTCGAGAAGCCGTAGACCTCCTCCGGGAGCTCGGCGGCCGTCTCGACGAGCCATGCGGGCTTGCCGAGTTCACTGGCCGTCGTCAGGAGCCGGGCGGTATTCGCAGAGTTGCGCCCGCCCACGATCACGATGGCCTCGACTTCGGCCGCGAGCCGCGCGAGGGCTTGGAGCCTGTCATCCGTGCAGGGGCATATCGAGTCGATCACCTCGAGGACTGGGAAGCGCAGGGCGAGGACGGCGCGGATGGCGGCGTACTCTTCCTTTTTGATAGTGGTTTGGGCGATCAGGGCCACGGGCAGGATCTTCCCGTCGGGACCCCGAGCCTCCAGCGCCTGGGCTTCGTCGGGATTGCCGATCACGACCGAGCCGGGGGCGTAGCCCGCTATGCCGACCACTTCGCCGTGGCCCTCGTCCCCAGCGATAACCACCTTCCAGCCCTTCGCCGCGTAGGCCGCCGCCTTCCTCTGGCTGGCGAGGACGCGGGGGCAGGTGGCGTCGACGATGCGCGCGCCGAGGGCGAGAAGCTTTTCCCTTTGCTCTGGCGCGATTCCGTGGGCGCGTATGACAACGGAGGTTCCCGAGAAGAGCTCGCCGCGGGCATCGCGCGTCTCGAGCTCCAGGTCAGTGAGGGCGTGCACTCCCGCCGCCTCGAGCTCGGCCACGGCCTGGGGATTGTGAATGAGGGGCCCCAGGGTGTAAACGCCCTCGGCACCTGAGCCCCGCGCAGCCGCCAGGGCCATGTCGACGGCGCGCTTGACCCCCATGCAGCGGCCCATCACCTCCGCGCGCCTAACGATCATTCGAGTCCTTCCATAACTCCTCGTCCCGCCGGCGCCGCATGTAGCGGCGTGCCGGAGTCCTGAGCGATGAGCTGCAAGCCTAAGCGGAATCCTATCGCATCGACGAAGGAGGATCCGTCGAGGCGGGCGAAAACCTCGCCGAAAATGCGCGCGCCTGCGTACGCCAGGCCCTGTGCTCCGGCGATATCGAGGGAAAGGCGGGCGAAGGATGACTCGAGGATCTCATCCTGGAAATATGCCCCGCGAAAGCCAATATCGACGAGGAGCCGATTGAAGTACAGGTCGAGGATGTTGGTATGGATCGCCTGGTCCGCGAGGCGATAGGCCAGGGTTCCCTCGACGAGGAGGTCGGAGCTCCCGGTATCCAGGGCCTCGTATTCCACGTAGGGCGGGCGGTGATCGGTGGAAAAAATCGTGCTTGTGGAATCGAGCTTGAGTACGGGCGAGCCGGCCCAGGCGCCCCAGAGATCCAGCCTGATCGGCACCCGGTCGTAGGCCGCGACGAGCTGGGCCTCGGTCTTGTAGGTGAGCGAGGCGGCATCGAGGTCGTGATAGCTCAGGATATCGATGCCGCGCGAGGTGCTGACGGCCACGCCGGGAAGCCGACCCTCCCATCCCGCGAGGCCGGAAGCCGTCGCGTTCCAGCCCGTATAGCCCCAGGAATAGGGACTGCCGCCCGCCCCCTCTCCGCGGGTCAGAACGCCGCCGCCGAGGCCGAGGACTGCGGCGCGGGGAAGGGGCGTCGACGGAAGATCCAGCGACGCGAAGAGGGAGGCCGAGCTCTGCCGCTCGGGCGGGCCCGATGCGCCGTAGACGAGATTGTCGCCCAGGGTCGTCGTGAAGGCGACGGGAAGTTCGTCGTTCAGCCATTCCAGGCTCGAGTCGGCAAATGGGTAGGACGAGTCGTAGCCGGCGTTCAGGAGGAGGCTGTTCGCGGCGATGGGATCTTGGAGATAAAATAGGCCGAAGATCCGCACCGACCGATCGATGTTCTGGAGGTCGGGGTAGGGGGCCCACATCCGAAAGGGGTTGGCGTAGGCCAGGGGCCGGTAGGGCCAGATCGCCGTCGTCGCGGCCGCCGCGGCGATGCTCGTGTCGCGCTCGGCGAGGGCGGGCTTCGGATCGAAGTCCTCGAGGTCGAAGTCCACGCGGCGTTCGCCCGTCGCGTCTGCCGTGCCCAACGACGCGGCGTCGCCGGGATAGCGGCAGAGCTTGTCGCCTTCGGAAAAGCGGCCGATGTAGAAGACGCGGCCGGCCGCGGCGCGGGGCCAGAAGATCCCCCCTGAATATTCGGTAGTCTCGACCCTCGAGCTCGTCTCCGTCGAGAATGCCGAGCTTGTAAAGGCCGTCCTCCGAGTCGTAGTTGAAGTAGATCCTTCGCGACGTTCCGTCGCGGGACGAGACGTCGCGGGAGGCGGAGATTTGGCGGACATAGCCGAGGAGCTCGGCGTCGGCGCCCGTCGGTTTCACTAGGGCGAGTTTCCCCGAGTCGACGTCGAGAATCCCGATGCTCCTCTTCCCTCCGATCGCTACGATGAGGGCGATCCGCCCCTCGTCCAGGACGGCGGGTGAAGAATACATGACTTCCTCCGACCCGGGGAGGAGGAGCTTCTCGCCCGCCGCGGACGCGAAGACGAGATCGGTGTTATGGAGGTCGGACACGACGCCCACCCAGCCGTCGCGAAAGAACCGCGCCTCGCGCATGTCGGTTACGCCGGTCTCGGGCAGGAAGCGCCTCGTGGCGAGATCATAGGCGATGGTCTCGGCGCGGGAGCGGCCGTCCGGGAGCATGACGGACCTCGAGACGAGGAGGCGGCCCTTTCCCGCGCCCCCTTCGCGCGATACGTCGCTGATGGCCCAGGAAGAGTCCGCATCGAAGAGGACCGAGCTTTCGAGCGTCGAGGCCTGCGTCATCATGGCGCGATCGGATCGGGCGTCGACCCAGTAGAGGCTCTGGCCGTCGCCGGCGAGACCTCCCGGCATCGCCGCGAGATCGCGCGGGCCGATCCTTTCCGGCGCCGCGACCCGACCCGCGAGGGCGACGGCGTTTCGGAAGTCGGCCCAGGCTTCCATGAAGGGGATGCCGTAGGTCTTATGGAAGGCTTTATAGAAGCTGACATCGTAGGGGTCGAGGGAGGTCGGGAAGATCAGGTCGCCCATCGCCTTCCAGAGCTCGGCGTACTTGCCCATCCCGTAGGACTTCTGGATGTAGGCGTTGAAGAGGCCTCCGTATTCGTAATAGATATCGCCATAGGGGTATTCGTCGTAGAGGCCGGAAGCCTCGATGGGAGACTTGAAGCGATTCTCGAGGATGTCCTGCCGCAATTGTTCCTTTATAAGGGGATCGTTGGCGCGGCCGCCTGAGGCATCGTCGCTTTCGAAGGATACCGCCACCCCCTCGACCATGAACTCGGGCTCGTTGAGCAGGCCCGGGAGGACCCACGAGCCGAATATGCCGGAGAGGAAGGAGGCCCAGGGCGCTTTTATCTGCAACGACACGGCATGGGTGAGCTCGTGGAGGAAGAGATTGCGGAAATTGTCCTTGAAGGCTGTCCAACCGAGGTCGAGCGCGCTGTCGATGAGGATTATATGCATGTAAGGGAAGGGGCTCGTCTCTCCATTGAAACTGCCGATGTCGGGCGTAATGACCACGGGCACGCGGGAGGGAAGCTTCGCCTCGAGCTTGCCTGAGACCTCCTCATAGACCGATTCGGCCATCGTCGAGAGGCGCAGGGCGCGTGGGCCGGGAGCGATCCGGGAAGATTATGTCGAAATGCTCGGTCTTTATTACGAAGAGCTTCGTCCCCGGGGCGAATACCGGGCCCGCCGCCGCCGGCAGGACCGAGAAGACGAGGAGGCCAAGAGTCGCGAGGATGAGGCTTCTTTTCATGCCCCGAATAATACGGCTTTGTCCCCGCGGCGGGATAGCTTGGATTCCGAGCCGCCGACCGATTGGATGTTTTTCGTATTCATTTTTATGCAAAAGAATTGCATAGGCAATCAAGCTTGTCACTTCTCCCGTTCCCGCTTATAGTTCAAATTCGATAAGGGGCAGGAATGACCAGGAAGACCATCGTCGTCGCCTTGGGCGGCAACGCGATAATCGAAGAAGGCAGCGAAGGCACGATGGCGGAGCAGTTCGCCAACACGCGGAAGAGCATGGACGCGATCGTCGGCCTCATATCCCAGGGGCATCGGGTCGTGCTCTCTCACGGCAACGGCCCTCAGGCCGGCGTCCACCTCATCCGCCACGAGGCAGCCTCCGGTCAGGTCCCTCCCTCGCCCCTCAACGTCATCGTCGCCGACACCCAGGGCTCGATGGGCTACATGATAGCCCAGTGCCTCGCCAACGCCCTCCTCGTCGCCAAGATCGAGAAGGACGTAGTCACCGTCATCACGCAGGTGGTCGTCGACCCAGCCGATCCCTCGATGGCGAACCCCAGTAAATTCGTCGGGCCTTTCTACAAGGCCGAGCAGGTCGAAAGGCTCCGCGAGCGCGGCTGGATCATCAAAGAAGACTTCGGACGAGGCTTTCGCCGCGTCGTCGCCTCGCCCATTCCTCTCGACGTCGTCGAGAAGGGCACGATAAAGGACCTCATAGACGACGGCAAGGTCGTCATAGCCGTGGGCGGAGGCGGCGTTCCGGTCATGCGGCTACCCGACGGGACCCTCTCGGGCGTGGACGCCGTGATCGACAAGGACCGCGCCTCGGCGCTGTTGGCCAATCTCATCGGCGCGGACGAGCTCTGCATCCTCACCGGCGTGGAAAAGGTCGCCGTCAATTACCGGAAGCCCGATCAGCGTCTCTTCGATGCCCTGACCGTCGCGGAGTGCGAGCGCTACCTGGCCGAGGGACAGTTTCCCAAGGGCTCGATGGGGCCCAAGATAGAGGCGGCCTGCGACTTTATCCGGCGCGGCGGGCAAAAGGTGATCGTCACGAGCCTCGAGAGGGCCGAGGCCGCCATCGACGGCCGCGCGGGTACGGTGATTACGTCCTAGCCAAACTTGACGGTCTCTCCGCAATCGTGCTACCTTTCCGCGAATCTTCCCTTAAGGAAACCACATGAACAAGCTTTTGTCGGGGTTCGCCCTGCTCCAGGCCGCGCCGGCTACCGGCAACGCGTCCGGTTCGATGGTCATGACGCTCGGCACCTTCGGCGCCGTCTTCGTGATTTTCTACTTCCTGATCATCAGGCCGCAGAACAAGAAGCAGAAGGAAACCAAACGGATGATCGAGGCCGTCAAGAAAGGCGACAGAGTCGTCACC
Organism: uncultured Spirochaetota bacterium; assembly: GCA_963778775.1. Taxonomy (GTDB): domain Bacteria; phylum Spirochaetota; class Spirochaetia; order Treponematales; family Rectinemataceae; genus UBA1306. The sequence continues at coordinate 8,618 of CAVZVX010000067.1, forward strand.
GCCGGCGGGGTCCATGCTACCGTGTACACGGTAAAAGAGAAGACCGTGATCCTTAAGGTCGACGAGAACACCAAAATGGAGTTTTCCAAGTCCGCCATCGCGGCGGTCGAGCCCAAGGGCGGTGACGAGAAGGTCGAGGCCCTGAAGACCCCCGACAGCGACGTCGAGAAGCCCACCGACGGAAAGAAATAAAATTCCTGCCTGACACAGGGGCGGTCCGAAGCCCAGGCTTCCGAGCGGCTAGCGCGGGTTCGACCCCATTCTCTCATCTGGAGCGAGCGGAATGAGCAAGTTTCAAAGGCTATTAATCGTACTGGCGGTCGTCGCCGTCTCCTTCGCCTTTCTCTGGCCGACGATTACCTGGTATTGGCTCACGCCGAAGGCCGACAAGGCCCTGGCCGTCGGGTCGCGCGAGCAGATCCGGGAGTACGCCCGCAGCATGGCTATCACCGACCTCAACGCCCTCAAGTCGAGCGCGGCCGCCAGCGACGAGACCAAGCTGGACGCGCAGAAGTTCGCCGTGGACATAAAGGCCGCTACCTCCGCCTACAAAACCGCCCGCAAGCCCGAGCCCGCCTCTTGGACGGCCAAGTCGGCCCTCGCCGCCTTCGTCAGCGAGAAGGCGGCCTACGACGCGGTCGAGAGCATCTACCGCACCCGCGTGCTCAACCTCAAGGCCCAGCAGAAGAAAGCGGTCAAGCTCGGCCTCGATCTGTCCGGCGGCATGAGCGCCGTCATCCAGGCCGACCTCGACGCCCTTTCCAAGAAAGTAGGGCATACGCTCTCCGCGGCCGAGCGGGCCGACGCGATGAAGCGCGCCATCGAGAGCCTCAATTCCCGCATCGACAAGTTCGGCCTCACGGAGCCCACCATCCGCCAGCAGGGCGACGACCAGATCTATATCGAGGTTCCCGGCGCGGCCGACCCCGAGAACATCAACTCGATCCTCATGGGGCGCGGAAACCTCGGCTTCTACATGGTCGACGACGAGGCCAACGCCAAGCTCGCGTCTTACCTCGAGCAGAACCCGCTCGGCGTAGACGAGAAGACCATGACGGTGGCCGACAAGACCATCGTCCCGGCCGGCTACGTGATCCGCAAGTTCTACAAGAAGGACTCCTACGGCCTCGACGAGTTCACCGGCCAGTACATGGTCATCAACGCGGTGCCCGGCCTCGACGGGAACCACATCACCAACGCGACCACCTCCGCCGATCCCATCACGGGCCAGCCCGAGACGAACTTCCAGCTCGACAAGGACGGCGGGGAGATCTTCTACAAGATGACTTCCGCCAACGTCGGCAAGACCATGGCCGTCGTCCTGGATGACAAGGTCAAAGCCGGCGCGAGGATATCGGAGCCCATCCGCGACTCGGTCAGGATGACGGGCTTCAGCGCCGAGGAGGCCACCAACCTGGCTCTCGTGCTCCGCACCGCGGCCCTACCTGTCGAGCTTTCGCCGGTCAATACCCAGGCGGTCGGCGCTTCTCTCGGAGAGGACTCGGTGCGCTCGGGCGTCTTCGCGATCACGATCGGCTTCGCCCTGGTAATCCTGTTCATGCTCGGCTACTACAAGGGTTCGGGCATCAACGCCGCGGTCGCGCAGGTCGTCAACCTCATCATCATGGTCGGCGTCCTCTCCGCCTTCGGCCTCACCCTCACTCTGCCCTCCATAGCCGGCTTCGTCCTCACCATCGGAATGTCGGTCGACGCGAACGTCCTGGTGTTCGAGCGCATGAAGGAGGAGCTGCGGCTCGGCAAGGGACGCATCGCCGCGATTCGGGCGGGATTCAACAAGGCCTTCTGGACGATCATGGACTCCAACATTACTACCTTGATCGCGGCCCTCTTCCTGGCCCAGCTCGGTTCCGGTCCCATCCAGGGCTTCGCGATCTCCCTGTCCATCGGTTGTATCAGCTCGCTCTTCACGGCCCTCTTCGTCTCGCACCTCATCTTCGACTTCGAGACGGAGGTCCTCAAGGTAAAGCACGTGAGCATCTCCTGGAGGGTCAAATGAAGAAGGTCATAAGCTTCGACAAAAGCTTCAAGATCACCGTACCGATCTCGCTGACCATCATCATAGCGGGTCTCATCGGTTCCGCCGTGCTGGGCTTCAACAACGGTGTCGACTTCCAGGCCGGCCTCAACTCCGCCGTGCAGTTCGTTCCACCCTCGATGGATATCTCGTACAAGGGCGACGGCACGATGAGCCTCCAGAAGGTGAGCAAGACCGACGTGACCTTCATAGCCCGGACCCCATCGGGCGATTCCAAGTCTTATACCTTCGCCTTCGACCAGTATCCGACCTTGAATGCCCTGGCCGACGCCATCAAGACCGTCCCGGGCCTCTCCCTCAACCTGCGAGCCGACGGAACGACCGATTCGCACCTCCTTCTCGGCACCTCGCAGACCGCTGCCCAGCTGACGGAAAAGCCGTCGACGCTACATTATTCGGCTAAAGGTTCCCAGGCGGTGACCGTGAGCATCGAAGGCATCCGCTCCGCCCTCAAGAGCTTCGGCGACGTATCGATCCAGAGGGTCGGCGCGGAGTCGGACAATCAATTCATGGTCCGTCTGCAGGACTCGGGAAAGGATCCCGAATTCTCCAAGACCATCATCCCGAAGCTGACGAGCGAGCTCGGGCAGGCCTTCGGCGCCGACAATGTCCTCGTCAACAGCTCGGATTTCGTCGGCGCCAGCTTCTCCCGCAACCTGGCGACGGAGGCAGTCTGGCTCACCCTGGGAACCTTCGTCCTCATCATGATCTATTGCTCCTTCCGCTTCCAACCCGCCTATGCCATCGGCGCCGTGCTCTCCGTCGTGCACGATGCCCTCATCATGGTGGCCTTCATCGTCTTTACCAGGATGGAGTTCAACACCACGAGCATCGCGGCCATCCTCACGATAGTCGGCTACTCGATCAACGATACGATCGTCATCTACGACCGTATCCGCGAGAAGGTGAAGTTATCCCCGAACGCCCCCTTCCGGGAGAACATGAACCGAGGCGTCACGGAGACCTTGAGTCGAACATTCATTACGGTCACGACCGTCCTCCTCGCTGCGATTTCCCTATACATTTTCACGAGCGGGAAAATGAAGGACTTCTCGCTCGCCATCATCGTGGGCCTCATCAGCGGCACTTATTCCTCGGTCTTTATCGCCTCGGCCTTCGTCGACTTCTGGAAGATCATGGAGGCCAAGCAATTGGCGAAGAAGCAGGCCGAGCAGGCCCATATCGCGGCCAGCGCGAGGGCCGCCCTCGCCGCGGCGAATCCCCCCAAAGGGGCCTCGAAAAGGGCGAAGGCCGCGAAGAGCTGAAGTCCCGTCTTCAGGAGCAAAGGCTGCGGGCTTCCTCTCGGGGATCGCGCGCGGCTTTTCTCTTCGCCATCTCCGCAGGGCTTGCCATTGGCGCTTTGCATTGGCTATATTCGCTATCGCGCATAGCGCCGGGCGACAGTAGCCGCGCGGCGTAGGGAATGGATTTAAGAATTTGCTATTGCGAATGGCGCCGTACCCAAGTGGGAAGGGAGAGGTCTGCAAAACCTTTATGAGTCGGTCCGACTCCGACCGGCGCCTTACAGCATCTGTTTTTAGGTAAAGAAACTGCGAGCTAGCAGAAAACCGGCGCTTGTCCTGAACAATTCCACTATGAGAAGCGGAAAATGAGAAAGCCGCCTCTCGGAGGAGTAGGACCTGCGCCGCGATTTCAAGGTAGCGTTGCACCTGACATCCCGGGTATTTTCGCAATCCTTTCGGAATCCTAACGCCGTCCCTTCCGTTTCGTGTCGTGTTTCGCGATTCCGCCGAGAATCGTATGGGTTAGCTCTTCGGCTAGATCGCCCGACAGGTCTACCTCGGCCTCCGTCAGGAGGGCCAGGTAGTACAGGAAGAGCGGGCCCGCGATCATGGCGCAGGCGACGTCCGTCGGCACCTCGGCGCGCAATTCCCCGCGCGCTCGGGCACGTTGGACCAGGGTACGGAGCTGGTCGATCCGCGGAGCGAGCAGATACCGGCGATAGAGGGCCAGGAGCTCGGGATCGCCGCTGATTTCGCCCATCGTTCGCATCACTATCTTCCCGGCCGAAGTTGCGGCGCTCGAGCCGATGGATTCTTCGAGTAGGGCGCGGATATCGGCCTCGAGGCTGCCGTGATCCGCGGGAGGAGCCATATCGCTCATGTAGCGAAAAACCTCGGCCGCGATATCGGGCTTGGAGCCCCAGCGCCGGTAGAGGGAGACCTTGCTCACGCCGGCCCGCGCGGCTATGGACTCCATGCTCATCGCGTTGTAGCCGCGCTCTTTGAACTCCCGGAGGGCGGCCTCGAGGAGGCCGCGATCGATAGCGTCGCTGGTCGGCCTTCCTCGGCGCCTGGCCGGGGTCGGCGCGTCTTCGGCCTCGATCTCGCGCTTCACTCGTAGTCCATGACGACGATGCCCGCCTCCCTCGCGAGGGACGAAGCCTCCAGGTCGAGCTCTCTCGCCCGTCGCGGCTTCTCGCCGGAGAGGGCGAGGAAGAGGTCGACCCGCGCGAATAGGAGGCCGACGAGGCACATGGCCTTGGTGCGGTAGTGCATGGGTATCGTGATCGCGGGGGAGCGCGCGCGCCGCAGCTCGTCCGCCTCCGCGCCGTCGAGGGCGACCCGGCCGCCTACGGGGACAAGAAGGACATCGACCTTCCCGAGCGCATCGATCTGCTCGGGCGAGAGCTGATGCCCGAGGTCCCCGCAGTGGCAGACATTGATGCCGTCCATCGTGACGCGATAGACGACATTTGGACCTCGCTTCTTCCCCTGGACCTTGTCGTGGAAGGTAGGGATTCCCAGTATCTCGAGGCCTCCTTCCCGGAAGCTGCCCGGCCGGTCTATGCAGGCGAATTCACCGCCGACGGCGCCCGTGTTGTCGTGGTCGAAATGATGGTGGCTGATCGTCACGACCTCGGCCTCGAAGCTGGGAACCGAGTAGCCCATGCCCTTGCCGAAGGGGTCCATGAGGAGTCGCGTGCCCGCACTCGAGGTAAGCAGGAAGCAAGCCTGCCCGAACCATCTGATCTTCATGTCGGCCTTACCCTTTCTTGATCTCCCGCACCATATCCATGCTGAGGTCCCTGAACCTCGGGAAAGAGTGGAGCTCGCCCTCCAGGACGGTGCGATTGAGCCAATCGAAGATGACCGCGTGCGAGAGACTCATGTTCCCAATCTGGCAGTGCGCGGCGCCGCCGGATTCCTTGTCGAACAGATGGTACTGCACATTCATGTCGCCCACGCATCCCATGACCAGGTCGATGACCTTCTGGCTCGTCTGTTCTATCTCGTCGACGCCCATGATGCTTACGATAGGACATTCGATCTTATCCTGCAGGCCGTCCAAGGTGAAGTCGTCCCAGAACTTGATGAACTCGAGGGGCGTCTTGACGCCCATCAGCCATTCTCCCATCTCGTAGCCCCATTTCATGTCCTTCTGGAATCGCATGAGTATCCTAAAGAGGAAATTGAAACTCTTCTCGCTGTTCCGGATTATCCTGGGATAGACGGCCCTGAAGGCCTGGCCGATGTCGGTCAGGAAGCTCGAGGCGACGCAGGCCTTGATGCGGTGCTCGAAGGCGACGGCGCGGGGGGCGAGGTAGCCCCCGAGCGAGTACCCGATGAGGGCGAGCCGGTCTGCATCGACCTCGGGGAGGGTCAGGGCGTAGTCGACGACCGCCTTGACGGGCACTTCCCAATCCGCCCGGAGCTTGAGGCTCGGGTCGAGGTGGATGGCGCCCCGCTGGCCCGGTCCCTCGAAGATGAGGCAGTTCCAGCCGTTCGCTGGGGCGACGGCCCCGATCATGTGGTAGAGCTCCTCGGCGCTACCGTCGTAGCCCGAGTGCGCGATGAGGGTGGGCGCCTTCTTGCCTCCGCCGACCTTGACGAGGTAGCCCGGGAGACTGGTCCCGAGGTAGGGGATGGAGAGGCTCCGGATCTCCGGATCGTTGAGCTTGGCCGCTTCCATGAAGCACTCGCGGCTCCGCAGCCAGAGCGCGTGGTGGCGCGGCTCGGTGTGCTTCGCGTAGAACTCGGCAGCCCGATAGTAGTTGCTCGACCGGTGGAAGGCGGCGCATGCGCTCGCTTTGAGGCCTCTCTCGAGGTAGGAGGCGGCGTCCCGGGCATTGCGCTCCGCCGTACGCGACCATTCTCCGATCCAGCTGTTGAAGTCGCCGTCCTTGATCCTTCCCATAGTCTGGAGGCATTCGCCGACCTCCGAGCCCTTGGTGCTCGCGTAGCTCATGGCGCGCAGCCCTTCGAAATTGAAGCTGCCCACGTCGGTCTTTAGTCCGTCGAACTTCATGATGCGCCTCCAATGCCGTCACTAATATAATGTACGATATCGTTCACAAAATAAGAATAACGAGCGCGATGAAGACTGTCAAGCAACCGTCGGTTTTTATTGTCCAAGCGAACTAAGCATAACCATTCAGTTTGCAGGTTGAGTTTGAATGGAGGTTGTAATCTCGTCCTTAGTAGTGTCCCCGGTAGGGGAGTATTATCGGGGGTGCCGGAGGCCACCGCAGGAGGGGCGCCGCATTACATATCATGCCCCTCCGAGGAGGCCGAAGGCAGGGGGAGAAGCGAGCTTGGCGGAGAGGGGTTGAGCGATTCCGCAGCCCCTCGGTGCCCTCAAGGCGAGGACTAGCGAGACCCCTCGCAGCCGGCAGGCCCACTGCTTTGAGGCGGAAGCGATTCTGGAAAATACTTGGTCGCGGGCAGTGGGTAGAGGAGGGTGGTTCTCCCCTTATAGAAGCGGCACAGGCTCGGCTATATGGTAGCCTTGGGCGTAGTCGACCCCGATCTCGGTCAGGCGGCGCTTGATCTCCGGGTTCTTGACGAATTCGGCTATGGTCTTGATGCCCATGACGTGTCCGATGGAATTGATGGAGTCGACCATCGTGTAGCTCACGAGGGATTCGTCTATCGTCTGTACGAAGGCGCCGTCGATCTTGAGGTAGTCGACGGGGAGGTTCTTGAGGTAGCCGAAGGAGGAGAAGCCCGAGCCGAAATCGTCGAGGGCGAAGGTGAAGCCTTCGTCCTTCAGACGCCTTATGAAGCGGGAGGCTGCGACGTAGTTCTGTATCGCGGCCGTCTCGGTTATCTCGAAGCAGAAGCTGGTCGGCTCGAGGCCGTTGCGGTGCACTTCGTACAGGATCACGTCGACGAGGGACTCGTCGAGGAGCGAGGGGCCGGAAAGGTTGATCGAGATGATGCGCTTCGCGATCTCCGCGCCCCTGTCGGAGAGGGACTTGTAGGCCGCGAGCGCATTCTTGATGACCCAATGGTCGATCAGGGGCATGAGGTTGTAGCGCTCCGCCGCGGGGATGAAGTCCCCCGGCCTGGCGATCGTCCCGTCCTCGTTGACCAGGCGGAGGAGGATCTCCGCCTTGGGCTTGAGGTCGATCGAATCCGAGAGCGGCACGATCGGCTGCTGGTAGAGCACGAAGCGGTTCTCCTCGGCGGCCTTGTTGATCTTGGCGATCCATTCCATGTCGCCGCGGCGCTTCTGGTACTTGGTGTCCTTGGCCTGGAACACGTTGATCCTGTTGCCGCCTTCCTCCTTGGAGAGGTGGCAGGCATCGTCGGCGGCCGCGAGCACGGTATGGGTATCCTCGCTTTCCTGCGACAGCGAGACGATGCCGATGGAGAGGGTCACGGGGAAGATCGAGGTATGCCACGAGAACTTCCTCGCCTCGACGGCGGCCTTGAGCCGCTTGGCGACGTTGATGGAATCCTCGGGATCGCAGTCCCTGAGGAGAATGGCGAATTCGTCCCCTCCGATGCGCGCGGAGACGTCCTTGCGCGAGATGTTGGCCTGGACATGGGAGGCGATCTGCCGGAGGAGCTCGTCGCCCGCCATGGTCCCGCAGGTGTCGTTGATGGCCTTGAAGCGGTCGATGTCGATGACGAGGAGGGCATGGCGGGCCTCGGAGGTCCGGAGGGAGGCGAGGAGCTCGTTGAGCATGAACGAGAATTCCTCGCGGTTGGAGAGCCCGGTGAGGTTGTCGTGGCTGGCCTGATAGTCGATGGTCTCGGACATCCGCTTTATCTCGGTTATGTCCCTGAGCGTGATGAGGAAGCCGTCGGACTCGTTCTCCTTCTCGTGGATCCGCGTTATCGAGCCGTCGACGAGAAGGGTCTGCCCGACGGCGTTCTTGATCACCGCCTCGTTGAAGAAGAAGGGCTTCTCGTCCAGGTTGGAGCGGAACGGCTCGCGAGCAGTCCGCGATGGGTCCTCTGGTCCAGGATCGAGAGGACGCCCGCGACGTGGCGGCCCTTCGCGGCGGACTCCGCCCAACCGGTAATGCTTTCGGCCACCTTGTTCATGAATCCGACGGCCATCTCGGTATCGGTGGCGATGATGCCGTCGTTGATCGAGTGCAGGATGGCGGAGAAGAGTCTCTCCTGCTTGCGAAGCTTCCTGTCGATGCTGTTCTTGTAGAGCGCGATGTCGATGGTCGTGTAGAGCTCGCGTTCCTTGAAGGGCTTGAGAATATAGCCGGAAGGCTCGACTTCCTTCGCCCGCTCGAGGGTTTTCTCGTCGGTGTAGGCCGTCAGGAAAATGACAGGTATGGCGAGCTGCGCGCGGATCTGCTTTGCCGCCTCGATGCCGTCCATGCTCCCCGCGAGCATGATGTCCATGAGGATGATATCCGGCAGGCGATCCTTCGCGAGGGCGATAGCCTCCGCGCCGTCGCTGGCCATGCCTATGACGGAATAGCCGAAGCGCTCGAGACGACGCTGAAGATCAAGAGCGATGATCTTTTCGTCTTCGACGATTAAGATATTCTCGTTGTTCATAGGGTCGCCGCTTTCAAGTATAGACGGGAGACGAGGATGCGCAAGCCGGCCGGCTACGCTTTATTGGGCGGGGATCCGTGTCGCGCCGAGGTCGTTTGCGATATAAAGTCATATATCCCAAGCAAATAATCCATGAATCATCTCCCGATCCCATTATGCGGTCGGGAAGCCGAAGCGAGGGGCGACGATAGGTTCCGGCTCCGGAGCGTCTTCCAGGCTCGGCGCCGTTCCGTTATGGTCCACGATCATGGCTCTCCCGCCTCCGTAGAGGTAGAAAAGCCAAGCCTCGGCGGGCAAGCCGAAAATCTCCGCCGCCGCGCGCTTGTAGGTCGAGACCTGAAGGTCGTGCGATCCCGTCGCGATCGAAGCGTCGGTTTTGTAATCGACGACGACGACGCGTCCCCCCTCCAGGAAGACGAGGTCGATGCTGCCTTGCGCGCGTCGTGCGCCGGGCGCGTCGCTCTTATCGGGCGAGCGGCCGTCGCGAAGGCCTATGGCCACTTTAAGCTCGACATATCGCTCTTTCGAGGCCAGCGCTCGAAGGCCGAGCTCCGAACCCAGGAAGACTTCGGCGAGCCGTGATGCCCTTTCCTTGGCTTCCCGTATCGCGGTCTCCCCGCCTAGGCAGGTCTCCAGGGCGTTTTCGAGGCTCGAGGACAGTCTCAGGCCGGCGGGACGCGCGCAGAGCCGCGATTCGAGGGTCGCGTGGACGAGGCTCCCCCAGGTATCCGGGGGCAGGCCCTTCGGGGCGGCGAGTTCCGGTTCGATTTCGAGGCTCTCTGACCGCGCCGGGGCTTCGCCCTCTCCTCTGTCGGGATCGCTCCGCGTATCGCTCCGCGTATCGCTCCGCGATATCGCTCACCGAGGACGAGAGCCGACGCGCGGACCTGGCGACGACGGGGATCGCCGAGAAATCCCCCGCGGCGAAGCCGGGCGCGGTCGGGCCGCCGCGCCTCGCGCCGGCCACGAGGGCGAAGTACTCGCGATCGCCGCGCGCGGGAATGCGGCCGACGAGGACGCCCGAGGGGAGGGTCGTAAGGGCGCCGAAGGGCGGCAGGTCCACGATCGGAGCCGAGGCGCGCCCTTCGCCCTCCTCGGGCTTGGCGAGGGGCGAGGGCCGCTCGAAGAGGCCGAGCGGGGAGGCGAGCAGGGATCGGAAGCTCCGGTCCCTCGAGTCCTCGCCGCGGGGCTCGGTGGCCGTGATCAGGATGTGCGATTCCGCCCGCGTAAGGGCGACGTACAGGAGCCGCTTGAGCTCGGCCCCTTCCATGGCCGCCCGGCGTTCCTTCGCGATCTCGTAGAACGCGTTGCGCGATCGAGAAGCGACCGAAGGCGGGCGGCGGGAAGGTCGGGCCCAGCCCGTCCTCCCAATACCACGGGTCCCGGGCTCCCCGATCCCGGCCGACGTTGTTCGCCTGCGGGACTATGACGACGGGGAACTCGAGGCCCTTGCTCTTGTGGATGGTCATGATCCTCACGCCGCGGGAGCTCTCGCGCGGGAGCTCGATCTCGAGCTTGTCGGGCCTGCCGACGAGGGGCTCGAGCTCGGCCACGAAGGCGGAAAGGCTCGCGCCGCGCGAATCCGCGCCGACCCCCAGGGAATGGACGAGCTCGAAGTGCTCTTCGAAGGCCGAGGCTATGGGGTCGAGGAGGAGGGCGTCGCGATAGCCGGTCTCGAACCAGAGGAAGGCCAGACAGGCGCAGATGGGCGCCCTGTCCGCCATCGCGGACAGGGTCCGCATCGTCGCGGCCCCGCGCGCCCATGCCAGCCGGTCGCCCTCGCGAAGGAGGTCTACCGTCTCCGGCGGCGGGCTCGCGCCGAGGGATATCGCCGATCGATCCGCCTCCCGCGTCAGGATACGGACGAGGGCATCGTCCGAAAGCCCGGCGAAGGGCGACCGTGAGATAGGCGGCTAGGGCGTTGCGGTCCTCGGGGTAGATGGCGAGCCTGAGCGCGTAGTACAGGTCGCAGGCGACGGCTTCGGAAAAGAGGCCGCAGGCGTTCTCGGAGCCGTAGGGCACGCCGAAGAAGCGGAAATACTTCTCGAAGTGCACCTGGTTGCCGGTCGAGCGCAGGAGGACGGCGAAGTCCTCGTAGCGAGCCTTCCTGGCGGCGCCCGTCCTCCTGTCGGCCACGAGGAGGCTTCCCCCCTCCACTGCGTCGCGCACGATGCGCGCTACCTCCCAGGCCTCGGCCTCCGCGGAAGATCGGAGCTCGTCGGCCTTCCCGAGCGCGCCCTCCCTCCCCGCGTCGCCCTCCGATACGCGAGGCAGTTCCAGGTAGACGAGGCGCGGCCGGACGCCGGGCGTCGGCTTCCTTGACTCGAGGGGCTCGAAGCGGGCCTCGAAATCCTCGCGGCCGCCTTCGGCGTCCCGTGCGGCCATTACGGTCGGGAAGATCGCGTTGATCATGTCGATGACGCCGGGCTCGCTGCGGAAATTGAGCGAGAGGGGCAGCTCTCCCGCCGTCGGGGCGATGGCGCCATTCTCCGCGGCGCCTCTCGACGAAAGCTCCTCGGCCAGCCGCCGGAAGACCGACACGTCCGCGCCCCGGAACAGGTAGATGGACTGCTTTTCGTCGCCGACGAAAAAGAGCCTGTCCGACGACGCGGCCCGGCTCCCTTCCCGAGGCTTGTCCTCGAGGCCCGCGATGAGGAAGAGGACGCGCTTCTGCAGCTCGTCGTCGTCCTGGAACTCGTCGATCATCACGAAGCGGAAGAGGTTCCCGTAGTGCCGTCGCAGGTCGGGATCGCTCTCGAGCGCGTCCAGCGAGAGCCGGGCGACGTCGCGGAACGTCAGGGTCTTCTCGCGTCGCCTGAGAGCGTCCCATCTTTCCCTGTAGTCGTCGAGGAGGCGGTAGAGGGAGAGCCTTCCCGGGTGTGCGGCCCTGGTGGCCGCCAGGTCGCGATACTCGGCCGCAGCCGCCTTGACGGCGGGAACGCAGTCGGACAGGAAGAGGGAAACCTCGTCGCGCGAGTTGGACGCGGGCTTCCTCAGGCCGATGAGGCGATCGAGGTACGCGAGGAAGAGCTCCTCGGAAGGCGCGGATCGGCGCCCCGCGTCCTCGGGAAAGGCATCGAAGGCATCGAGCCAGGCCCGGGAGGTCGGCGTGGTCCTCGAGCCCGAGTAGTCCAGGGCGGCCGCGCGCATCGCGACCAACCTCTCCTTCGTCCGCGAGGCCAGCTCCTCGAGCCGCGTCGCCTGTCTCGAATGCATTCCTTCGAAGCCAGGCGGGGACGATATGGGCATCCGCGCGAGGGCGAGCGCGGCGAGCACGTCGTCGCGCGCGCCCTCGAGGCCCGTCGACGCGACCAGGTCGCGCATCGCCTCTTCCTCTCTGCGCTCGAGGATGAAGGACAGCGCGAGATCGCCGGCCATCCGCGCGGCCCTCTCCTCGTCTACCGCGAAGTCAGGGGCGACACCGAAGCGCGACGAGCCGGAACGGGCAACTCTGGCGGCGAAGGCGTCGAAGGTGGAAATCTGCGCCTGGGAGAAGTCGGCGAGGCAGGCCGCCAGATGGTCGGCGAGGCCTTCGTCGCGGGCTGCCGCTTTCTCGGGCCCGCCCGCGCGGGCGGCGGCCAGGGCCAGGGCGCCGTAGATGCGCGAGTACATTTCGGCGGCGGCCTTCCGCGTGAAGGTGAGCACCAGGATGTTGCGCGGGCCGACTCGCTCTCCCGAAGCCATCGCGCCGGTCGCGAGCAGGTGCACGTAGCGTGCCGCCAGGACGGTAGTCTTGCCCGAGCCGGCGCCGGCCGCCACGACGACGTTGCCGCGGGCGGTGGCGGCCTCGAGCTGCCGGCCCTCGAGGTCCTCGACGAGCTTGTACCCGCGCGCGAGGCTCAAGCTCCCTCCCGTCGGGCGCCCGGGGAGGATCCGAAGCGGAGCGCGTAGCGCTCGCGGCAGATGCCTCTGATCCCGCAGTCGATGCAGACCGTCTTCTGCGTCTCTTTCGGGGCCAGCGGGTAGGCGCCGGCGAAGATGCCGTCGACGGTCGCCTCGAGGGCGGCATCGAAGGCTCGGAGGAAGCCTTCGAGCCGCGAGCGCTCGACGTAGGCTTCCCTTCCTTCGTCCGCGGCATCGCCGAAGGCGCAGGCGGCCGAGCCGGCTTCCCTTCTCGCGTCGCCTTCGATCGAAACGTACCATGCCGAGTCGATAGCCTCGCCCTTCGCGTCGAGGAGGCGGAGATAGGCGGGGATCTGGGCCTCGGCGATCGCTCCTTCCTCGTCGGGGGCGACCTGCGATCTCGAGGGCAGGCCCCCTTTCTTGTAGTCGATCACGACGGCGCCTCTGTCGGAACGCGATATGCGATCGATGCGACCGCGGAGGACGACGCCGCCGGCCGCCTTAGGGTATTCGAGCTCGAGCTCCTCCTCGATCGGGCCTATCTCGAGATCGGGGAAGCGGGAGGCCTCGGCATCGATCAGATTTTCCAGATACCGCTCCAGCCTGCCGCGGTATGCCTCGAGCACGACCCCCACGAAGGCGCCACGCTGTCTCGAGAGCGAGGCGAAGGCCTCGGAGACGCAGAGTCCTACGAGGCTCCGATAGTCGGCCGCGCGCTCTGGCTTGAAGCTTCGATCGGCATCGCGGATGCGCTCGAAGAGCAGGGAGAGGGCCGCGTGGTAGACCTCGCCGATGAAGAGGGCGTCGACGAAGGATACTCCGGAGGGCTGCGGGCCGGCGTCGAGGAGCCTCAGGTAGAGATAGGAATAGGGACAGGCGAGATAATGATCGATGGCGGTCGAGTCGATGCCGGTACGGAGCTCGGCGCCTGTCCCTCGGCGGCGCGACAGACGAGTCGCGGCGACAGCGGCCGTCTCGGGACGGAGAAAGGCTCCCTCGCTCGGTGCGAAGGCCGGCGCGGAGGTCGCGGCGCGAAGGCCGAGGACCTGGACGCGATGAAGCCGCGCGGGCTCCGGCCCCCGGCCCGAGAGCCAGGCCGCTTCGGTCGAGTAGGATGCGTCGGCCTTCCTCGCCGGGACTTCCTCGCCCGACATGGACATTAGGAAGCCGTGAGCCGCCTCCTCGCCGGCGAATCCGGCCTCGGGGCAAGAGAAGACGACATCCCCGCCCGAGAGGGCATAGGCCTCGATGAAGGCGGGGGCCGCGTCGCCGACCGCGCCGAGCCGCTCGCGAAGGCTCTCGCCCAGGTAGTCGAAGCCGCGATACGGTACGGAAAGGGCGTCCTGAGAGGCATGGAGGACGAAATGGCGCTCCGGGCGGATGCCCGCCGCCACGCGCCATTCGTAGACGGGCACGCCGGCCGTTCCTCCTCTGGAGTTCACGTAAGGCTTCGATTCGAGGCCGCGCATGAAGATTCCGAAGGCGTCCTCTACTTCGAGTCCGGACACGGCCTGGGCCTGGACTAGGCCTTCGAGCTCCACGACGCAGCGCGCGAGGGTGAGGTCGGCGCCCGAGTCCCAAGCCTCGCGCTCGCTCGAGAGGAACTCCGACCTGAAGGCGTTGTAGGCCTTGAGGATCGATCGGAAATCGGGGGCCGCGACGATCGCGCCGATCCTGGACTTGAGTCTCCGGTACCCGCGCAGGAGCTCTCCCGTCAGGCTCAGCTCCCATACGTCGCGAGGCCTGCCCCCTTCGCTCCACGAGGCGACTGCGTGAAGCCTCTGGCCCTCCGCCATGATGCCTCGCCCCAAGCCGGGATCCTTCCATGGCCAGGCGGGCGAAAGGAGGAGATCGCGCAGGGAGTCGAAGGCGAAACCGGAGGAGGAAGCCTCGCGCAGGGCCGCGAAGAGCCGACCGCCCGGAGTCGAGACGAGGCGGGAGCCCGAGCGTACCGCCAACGGGACGGAGAGCAGGGAGGCCTCGCGCTCCAGGTAGGGGCGGTAGCGATCGAGGCCCGGTACGGTGATCGCCATGCTCTCGGCGTCGGCGCCCGAATCGAGGAGCTCGCCGATCTCCGAGAGGACCATGCGCAGCTCCGCGAGCGCGGTTTCGGGGCGCCGGAGCCTCGCCCCGGTCGGATGGCCCGGAAGGGATATCAACCGAAGCGAGGGACCGGGCGCCAGCGAAGAGCGGTACTCCTCGAAGTCCTCGATCAGCTCCGGGAAGAAGATGAAGGTCGTCCCCTCGAGGGAACGCAGCGAGCGCGGCTCATAGGATGGCTCGAAGCGGCCGATCCCGCGCAGGAAGGATTCGTAGCGCCCGCGGATGGCGAGCCAGTCGGCGGCCGCCGGGACTTCGACCAAGGGCCCGAGGGCCTCCGGCAGGCGGCCCAGGGCAGGAAGCCGCGAGGCCACGTAGTCCGCGAAAGGCCGCCAGGTCCCGGCATAGGCGGGATTCAGCACCGTGGACAGGAAGGGCCCTTCGGCGTTCGCCGCGAGGAGGCTCGCGGCGAATATCCGGCGGAGGCAATCGTCGGCGGGAACGCGCCCGTCGGCCGTCGCGGCGAGCTCTTTGAGCCTGTCCCATCCGAGGAAGCGGTCGGACTCGAGCGCGCCGGGACCCTCGCGCAGGGAGGCCGCCAGCCAGGCTTCGGCGCAGACCTCGCTGGGAAAGACGAAGCGCGTCGAGCGGTCTCGGAGCGCGGGGCGGAGGACTTCCTCTATTCCGAGCGGCATCTAGCCGATCCGTCTCCAGGCTCCCTCGATCGCGCCCACGTAGAGTCGATGGTAGTCCTTGGAGGGATAGGAGCTCGATATGGCGTCGTCGGCGAAGCCCTTCGGGTCGAGATCCTGGGAATGGACCTTCCTGCAGGAGATCACGAGCCTCGCCTCCTCGAAGGCGACGCGCGCGTTTCCGTCTCCGGCCTCGGCTCCCTCGCGGACCCTGAAGGCCCGCGGGCGTATCTCGGCCGCCTTCGCCTTGTCCGTGTCGCGGCCCGATCGCGAGCCGCAGATCTCGAGGGCCTTTCGGCCGTCCTCGCCGAGAAAGGAAAGAGTGAAACCCTCCTCCCTCTCCATGAAGCCGAAGCTGTGGCGCGAGGGACGGACGAAGACGAAGGCGACATCCATGTTCCAAATATGACCGAAGCCTCCCCATGAGGCGGTCATCGTGTTCCAACGCCCCGGTACTCCGGGCGTGATCAGCATCCACTCGTCGGCGATCAATTCGCCGACGTTCTCTTTCAGCTCCCTCCAATCGAAGGGCTCGAAGACGCTGTCGCTCATTTCTTCGAGCTCCTCGTTCGCGATGGCGTCCTGGGCGACGATGCCTTCTCGGGAGTCCCGGCGGGGCGCTTTCCCTTCCGCGGGCTTTTCGGCTCCTCAACAGGCTTCGCGACCTCCCCGGCCTCCAGCGAGATCTTCATGAGGGCCGCCTCGAGACCGTCGAAGCAGTAGCCGGCCTCCGCGCCTGCCTCGATCATCGTCAGCGCGCATCGCGCCGAGTCGAGGCCGGCCTTGGGGCCGATCCCCGCGTCGACGATCGCGCCGAAGAGCCCGCACATTCGCGCGGCCTCCTCGAATCGCTCTTTGTTGAACCAGGTGACGCCATTGAAGAGGTTGAAGCCCAGGAGGCTTCGCAGCTCCTCGTTGTCGGCGAACTCCTCGATGACTTGGGCGGGATCGGCGGCCTTTCCGATCCGAGGCAGGAGGGCCTTGACGAAGCCCACTCCCCGATAGGCCTCGTCGCCGTGCATGCCCGAGCCTCGCAGCGCCTCCCGGAGCTTGCGGTCGAAGCAATAGCGCTCGACGATGCGACGCGCGCCGAGGGCCGGGTCGGAAAGGTCGGCGACGTCGGCCGAGCACAAGGCCTTGAGGCCGTCGAGGAGGGCGAAGCAGAGGGCGAGCTCCGACTTGCCCGCCTCGCCCAACACCTGCGCCAGCAGGAGGGAGGCTCCTTCCTCCGAGTCCGATCTCGGCTGCCTCCCGGCGGTCGAGAGGGCGAGCTTAGCCCTTCGCGACAGCGCCGACAGGGCGGAGAGCGACGCGGCGAAGCGGGCGGTGGCTTTTTTCGCGGCCGCCGCGTCCTTTTTGGCCAAGGATGCTCGCGACGCGGCGTATGAGTCGTCTCCGGGCAGTCCTTCCTCGGAAGCCTGCTCGCGTAGCAGGGCGCGCGTCGCTCGCGACGCGGCGTATGAGTCGTCTCCGGGCAGTCCTTCCTCGGAAGCCTGCTCGCGTAGCAGGGCGCGCGTCGCGGCGTAGAAGGCCAGGGCGGGAACGCGCGCCGCCTTGATCACGGCCGTGGCCGAGGGGGCCTTGGGGGCCGGGGCGGCCGGCGCGGCGACGCTGCCTTCTCGCCTTGCCCGAGCCGGGGCGAGATCCCTTGCCCAGGCAATGAACTCCGGAGTCATCACGGCCGCGAGGGCACTGTAGAGCTCCTTGAGGGCGATGTCCTGTACGGCGTCGGAGAAGTCCGGGACTCCCGCTCCGCCCAGGGAATCGAAGACGGCCGAGTACAGGCCGCGCTCGTCGTCCTCGACCTCGAAGAAGTCGAGGAAGACCTGGCACTGGTAGCCGTTGAGAATGAGCTTGAGACCGCCCTCGGCGACCTCGCGCGATCGGCGGATGAACCAAAGCTCGGAGCGCTGTTCCCGCATGACGAGGAAGCGCGCCCTATCGCCCGAGCCGCGAAGCCCGAGCGCGGCGGCGAGGTCCGTACGCGTCACGCGCTTCTGCCCATCCGGCGACTTCTCGGCGAAGGAGCATGAGCGGCGAAGCCTGCCCTCGGCCCTGGCCAGGGAGTTGTTATAGGCCACGAGGGCCGTCTCGGAGCCGTCGCCGTTCGTGTAGGCGAATACGTTCTCGTTGACCGAGCCGTCGTCGGCCACCAGGTCGTAGAGGAAGAAGCGCTCGACTCCGGAGAAGAGTCTGCGCCGCTTGAGCAGGGGGAATATCTCGCGCTCGTGACGCTCGATGAGGGCGCCGTCGGGCGACTCGTCGCGGTAAGCTCGGCGATATTCCATCCCGTACTTCTCCTCGAAGCCCTCGAGCTGGCCGTGGCCGAACATGGGCAG